>JANXOM010000109.1 GCA_025353585.1 Deltaproteobacteria bacterium | reverse complement strand
GCCCACTGCGGGTCGATCGCGATCGATGCCCACGGCATCGCGCCCGACAGGTAGCAGATGCCGAACGACAGCGCGGCCATCACGACCGCGAGGTAGGTGACGCGGCGCACCACCACCCGGCCGTAGAACTCGTTGATGATGTCCGTGAGGATGAACGTGACGGGGAACGCCAGTTGCCCGACGCTGTAGATCCACTCCCGACCGAAGAGGTGGAACGAGGTGAGCTTGCCGCCGGTCAGATCGCCGACGACGAGGCAGGTGATGAACACCGCCACGAGGCTGATGAACAGGTTGAGGCGGGCGTCGAGCTTCACGGGCGGGCCTGGCCAACTGTTGCACAGCTCACGAAAGATCGAGGGGCCGATGGCCACCCGGCCCCCGGGGGCCACGTCAGATTGATTGTCGGCGTCCTGGCATCGTGCCACCATGCGAAGCATGTGGCGCGCAGGCGTGCTGGCTCTCTTCGCATGTGCGGGGTGTAATCAAATCTTCGGGCTCGGCCAGACGGTCGCGGTCGACGGTCCGGTGATCCCTGGCGGCAGCTGCGGCAGCGACAACTCGTGCGGCGGTTTGGATATCTGCGACACGAGCACGATGCAGTGCGTGCAGTGCACGGCTGACGATACGACCGCCTGCCAGGGCGCCACGCCCGTGTGCGCGGCGGATGCGTGCCGCGGCTGTGCCGAGCACAGCGAGTGCGCCTCCGACGTTTGCCTGGAGGACGGCTCGTGCGCCGGTGCGGCGGCGGTCGCGTACGTCTCCGCTTCCGGCTCCGATCCGGCCACCGGCACGCCGGTCTGCGCCCAGACCTCGCCGTGCGCGACCGTCACCGCGGCGCTCGAGGCCGGCAAGCCGACGATCAAGGTGCGCGGGTCGATCAACGGCTCGGTGGCGATCGGCTCCGGTAGCATCTCGATCGTCGGCGACGACGATGCCGAGCTCCACGGCACCGGCGGTCCGACCGTCGATATCGGCCCCAACGCCACCGTGACGCTGCGCGATCTCGCGATCTCGAACGGCGATCCGGGCATCCAGGCGATCGGGACAAACTCGACCGCGAACGTCAGCATCCTGCACTCGCAGGTCTCGCACAATGTCTCGTTCGGCGTTGTCGTTTCCCCGTCCGGCGCGTCGGCGCATCCTATCCTGACGGTCGCGCAGTCTCGCATCGAGGCAAACCCGTTTGGCGGCATCCAGGTGCTCACGTCGGGCGGAGCGGTGACCTTCCACATCGTCGGCAACGTGTTCTTCGCGAACGGGACGGCCGCGAACAGCGTCGGCGGGGCATCGCTCACCAGCACGCGCGTCGACAACACGCTCGACTTCAACACCTTCGTCAAGAACCTGACCGTGTTCGGGAGCGCGGCCGGCATCCAGTGCGCGTCCAGCCTCGTCGCGAGCAACAACATCATCGTCGACAACTCCGACGGCAGCACCGGATCGCAGATCACGCCGCAGACGTCTGGCTCGTGCAACTACGGCTTCACGTTCGCGTCGCCCGGCATGGTGCCCGGTGGGGGCGGTCAGCCCGGTGGCTCGAACACGTTCACGGCGCCCGTGTTCAAGAACATCGACAATGGCGACCTGCACCTCCTCGGCACCAGCGCGGGCATCACGGCGGCGAATCCGAACGCGGACCTGATGGGTCTCGCCAAGGACGATCCGGACGGCACACCGCGCCACGCCCCGGCCTCGGTCGGCGCGTTCCAGTTCCACTGAGCTGAGAGACGCTCTGCCGTGTCCGGCTTTGTCCGGGACGCGGATCTTCTGTCCGGCGGCCGGACAACCCCGGACAGCGCCGCGAGCATTTTCGCGCGCTTGCGGGTGGCACGCGCCGTGGACTTGGGCCTCTGCGGAGGTTTCCCATGTCCGCCCAAGCACAGCAGCAGCCGCAGAACAGCGAGAAGAAGAGCAAGTCCATCGGCGAGGCGATCCGCGCCATCCAGAAGCAGTTCGGGTCCGGCTCGATCATGCGCCTCGACAACAGCGAGGTCGCGCCCGTCGAGGTCATCCCGACCGGCTCCGTGGCCCTTGACGTCGCGCTCGGCTGCGGCGGCCTGCCGCGCGGTCGCATCATCGAGATCTACGGCCCGGAGTCGTCCGGCAAGACCACGTTGACGCTGCACGCGATCGCCGAGGCCCAGCGCGCCGGCGGCGTCTGCGCGTTCATCGACGCCGAGCACGCGCTCGACACCGACTACGCGCGCCGGCTCGGCGTGGACCTCGAGGATCTCCTCGTCAGTCAGCCCGACTGCGGCGAGCAGGCCCTCGAGATCTGCGACACGCTCGTCCGCACCGGCGCCATCGATCTCATCGTCGTCGACTCGGTGGCCGCGCTCACCCCGCGCGCCGAGATCGAGGGCGACATGGGCGACGCGCACATGGGCCTGCAGGCCCGGCTCATGAGCCAGGCGCTGCGCAAGCTGACCGCGATCATCTCGCGCACGCGCACGACGATCATCTTCATCAACCAGCTGCGCATGAAGATCGGCGTCGTCTATGGCAACCCCGAGACCACCACCGGCGGCAACGCGCTCAAGTTCTACTGCTCGGTCCGCCTCGACATCCGTCGCAAGAAGGCCATCAAGCGCGGCGAGGAGACCATCGGCAGCGAGGTGAAGGTGAAGGTCGTCAAGAACAAGTGCGCGCCGCCGTTCCGCGAGGCCGAGTTCGAGATCCTCTACGGCACCGGCGTGAACCGGCTCGCGGAGCTCGTCGACACCGCCGAGAAGCTCGGCCTCATGGAGAAGTCGGGCACCTGGTACTCGTACGAGGGCGCGAAGCTCGGCCAGGGCCGCGAAAAGGCCATGGCGCACCTCGAGGAGCACCCCGCCCTGCAGACCCAGCTGCGCGTGGCGCTGCTCGCGCAAGCCCGGCTCGCCTCGACCGGCGCCGTGCCGCCCGCGGCGGTTGTCTCGTAGCGGGTCGCGCGCGGCCCGCCGGGCTGCGTGACCATCTGGCGCGGCGATTGATGAAGGCGATTCGGTCGCACGGCGGTGTGTCGCGTTCACCGATGGCGTTTGTCCCTACAGCAAACGTAGGCTGTGGCCGAACTAGCCTGGATGTCCCGCGTGGACCGTACCTCGATCGAGCGAGACTTTTACCGACGGCTGCTCGATCTGGGCGGGCAAGACGAGATCGAGCCACTCCTCGATCAGGCGCTCGAGCTGATCGTCGAGGTCACCGGCGCGGCGACCGGCTACCTGGAGCTCTACGCCGACCACTCGAATCGGCCGCGGTTCTGGCGCGCGCATCGGCTGACGGACAACGATCTCGAGTCGATCCGCGAGTCTATCTCGCGCGGGATCATCGCGCGTGCCGTCGCCGAGGGCCGCACGATCGACACGGCCGCCGCCCAGGTCGACGTGCGCTTCGCCGACCTCGGCAGCGTGCGCGCGAACCGCATCGACGCCGTCCTCTGTGTCCCCGTCGGGCACCCCGCCATCGGCGTGGTGTATCTGCAGAACCGGGAGGAGCCGGGCAGCTTCTCGGAGCTCGACCGCGAGCGCGCCGAGCTGTTCGCGCGCCAGCTCGCCCCCCTCGCGGACCGGCTCGGTCGCCGTGCCGAGCCCACAGACGACCACACGCGGGCGATCCGCGAGCGCTTCCGCGCACCGGAGATCGTCGGCCGCTCCGCCGCGCTCGCCCGGCTGCTCAAGGGCGCGTCCGATGTCGCCCCGCTCGCCGCCGACGTCCTCATCACCGGCCCGTCGGGCACCGGCAAGTCGCTGCTCGCGCGCGTGATCGCGGCCAACAGTCCGCGCGCCGCCGCGCCGTTCGTCGACCTCAACTGCGCCGCGCTGCCGGACAACCTGATCGAGAGCGAGCTGTTCGGCGCCGAGAAGGGCGCCCACTCCACGGCCACGAAGAAGACGCTCGGCAAGGTCGCGGCGGCCGAGGGCGGGACGCTGTTCCTGGACGAGATCGCCGACCTCTCCGCGGCCGCGCAGGCCAAGCTGCTCCACCTCCTCGAGACGCGCACGTACCACCCGCTCGGCTCGCCGACCCCGATCCGCGCGGACGTCCGCATCATCAGCGCCACGAACGCCGACCTGCAGGCGCGCGTCGCCGCCCGCACGTTCCGCGAGGACCTCTATTACCGCCTGCACTCGTTCCCGCTCGAGGTCCCCGCCCTCGACGAGCGGCGCGAGGACATCCCCCTGCTCGTCGAGTACTTCTGCGCCGACGCCTGCCGCCGCCACCGCCTGCCGGAGCTGCCCGTCGCCATCCGCGCGCTCACCGCGTGCAGCGAGGCGCCGTGGCCCGGCCACACGCGCCAGCTCGCCCACGCGATCGAGGCCGCCGTCATCCGCGCCCACGGCGACCGCGCCAGCATGCTGCGCGACACCCACGTGTTCCCGACCCCGCTCCCCGCGCGCAACACCTCGCCGACGCTCCAGGACGCCACGCGCGATTTCCAGCGCCGCCACGTCCTGCAGATCCTGGTCAAGAACAACTGGAACGTCTCCGAGTCGGCGCAGCACCTCGAGATCGCGCGCTCGCAGCTCTACCGGCTGATCGACGACCTCGGCCTCCGCCGCCACGAGACGTAAGCCATCTCACCGCAGCGTGTCCCGAAGGCGGGACACGGGCTCGTGAAAGTGTCCCGCGTGCGGGACACCGCTCGCCGCCCGTCGCCGGCAGGCCGACGCGCTGGGGCATTTTGATCGTGTGTGTTCAGCCGCTTGGGCGACCTCCCGCGCGCGTGCGACACGGTGGCCCTCACCGTGCACTAACGCTCGTCGAGTCGCTCACCGGGAGCGCCGCCGCGAGGTCGTCGGGTTGGTGGGGGTAGACGAGCCCAGCAACAACCAGAAGGAGACCCGCACATGGCAGCGACTCGGTCGGTGTTCTACGGCTATGGCGCGTACGTCGCCACGCAGCTCGGCCCCACGCGCTGCAAGTGGTACCCCGACGACCCCGCGTCGCTCGGCTGGGATCCGACCAAGCAGATCGGCGTCGACCTCGCGAAGTCGCCCGCCGCGGTCCGCGCCAGCACGCTCGCGGTCGCCGACATCGAGGTCGATGACCACCGCGTCTACGGCGGCCTCACGCGCATCGGCCCCGACTTTCCGCGCGGCGCCACGATCGGCGCCTGCTGGGTGACCGAGGCCGTGATCCGGCGGGAGACCGGCGGCCCGCCGCTGACGCCGCCGCCGACCGATTGCCGCCCGTACGAGCTCGCGCACGTCCTCTACTGGGACGGCCCGCTCGCGACGAACCGCTTCCAGGGCACGTACGCCGAGATCCAGGCCGTCCAGGGCACGGCCGCGCTGTGCACGATCTGGAACCCGGGCACGTCGCTGCAGCCGAACGCGGCGCCCGCGGGTACGTGGTGGATCGACCTCGCCTACCAGCACCCGATCGAGGCCGGCTTCACCGAGATCGGCGTCGGCGCGGCCGACAAGAAGGCCGGCGCGCTGTTCCTCGACATGCACGTCGTCCGCACGCTGCCGCTCGACGAACCCAAGCGTCCGTTCTGGCTGGGCGCTGACCGCTTCCCCGCCGACCCGCTCGCCATCCCCGCCCTCTCCTCCGGATTCCCCGAAAGCCTCTGAGCCCCCATGCCGTCCCCTTCCGTCACGCACCGTTCCGTTCTCTCCGCGCGCCGCGATCCCGAGCTCGAGCGCATCCACGCCGTGCTCGCCTCACCGCTCGAGATCGCGAATCGTAACGATCTGGCCGACCAGCTCGGGCACATGCTCGTCGGGCCCACGGCGCCGATGGCGCCGAGCACGCTCGACCTGATCGGCCACTCGATGCCCGGCACGTCGCTCCTGCGCATCGGCGACTGGGTCGTCGACGCGGCCCAGTCGTCTGTCACCTCGTTCTTCCGCGAGCTCGCCGACCACGACGTCCTGCCGCGGCTCGGCATCACCGCCGTGCGCCTGCTCGGCTGCGTGACCGCCGGGTCCGCGCAAGGCCGCTACACGATCTGCTCGCTCGCCGACCTGCTCGGCGTCGAGGTGTACGGCACGACCGACATGATCTGCGCCCAGCACTACGACGCGACCGGCTTCTCGGACCGCTACGCCGCGGCGCTCGTCGCCAGCGCGGCGCTCCGCGGTGAGGTACCCAGCTTCGAGTCGCGCACGACCACCACCGCCTACGCGCGCTCGCTCGACCTCGATGCGCTGCCGAGCGTGACCTTGCCGCTCGCGCAGGCACCCGGCTGGCCGCTCCACGTCCTCGACCGATCGCGGACGGCCGAGGTGCTGCACATGGTCCGCCGCCACGAGGGCGCCGAGATGCCGGGGCTCCTCGCGACGCCCGGCTGCGAGCTCGCGCTGCCCACTGGCCACGGCGCGCACGTGCTCGCGCAGGTGCTCCTGAACGGCGAGTTCGTCCGCGTGTTCCCGCGCGACGTCCGCGCCGGCATCATGTACCCCGTCGCGGACGCCGGCGGGTTGCGTCGTCTCGTCCAGACGCTGGCGGCCCCGCGGAGTTAGCGCGCCGGCCCCGCGCAGCGCATGCCGACCGACAGCTCGTGAATGTTCATGAGCAGTGAGTTCTCGATCGCCATCGCGTCTCTCAGGCCCGCCGGGTCCACGAAGCCCATGTTGCCGCCGCGGATGATCGCGGTGGCCGGGAGCCGCGGCGCGTGGGACCGCGTCCACTCCATCAGGTTGCCGGCGAGATCGAGGACGCCCTCGGGGCTGCGGTCCTCGGCATTCGCGAGCACCGCGGCCGAACCGGTGATCGCGGAGCCGTGAAGAAACGCCGCCTCGGGTCGTTCGTCGCGGCCCCAGGGGAAGTTGCGGCGCGGGACCGGGTTCCGTGATCCGTCTGGCAACGTCTCGCCGCCGCGAAGCGCCCGTACCCACTCCTGCGTCGACGGCAGGTCCTTACCCATGAACTCGCAGTACGCGCGCGCGTCGGTCCACGAGAGCGCGGCGACCGGGTGATCCGGATCGCCGCTGAGGGCGGTGGTCGTGACGGCCGGGTAGACCGGATTCGCGATCCCGGTGAGCGCGGTCAGCTCGGCAAATTGCGCGAACGCGGCGTTCGTCACCTCGGTCCGGTCGATGCGGAACGCTGGCAGCGTCATGCGCGTCTCCACGATCGTCGCCGCGTCCGTCAGCGCATCCACCGACAGCGGCTCGCCCGGCCCGCCGTAGATGAACGCCCCGGCCGGGATCGCGATCGTGTCGGCGCGCGTCGCCGCGCACGTCGGCACGCGCACGCGGATCACGGTCTCCGTCGCGCGCGCCATGTAGCCCGGCAGCGCCGCGATCGGGATGATCGACGGCGCGCAGGGCTCGCTCGCGTCCGCGCCGCGCTGGTCCACCACGAGGAACGCCCGCCCGCCGCGCGCCTCGACATGGTCGCCCGCCGCGTCGTGCGCGCCGACCACGACGTGCTCGGCGTCGTAGGGCGCGCCCGGCTGGTCCGGATCGTCGCGGTCCGGAACGTGCAGCGTCCACCGCAGCGCGCGCGGCCCGACCGGCACGGCGTGGCCCGGGAACGGCGTCAGGTCCCAGTCGAACCCCTCCACCTGGATGACCACGCGACCGAGATCGAGCAGCTGCAGCCGCTGCTTGGCCGCCTCGCGCGCCTCGGCCGCCCGCCGCGCGTACAGGCTGCCGCTCGCCACCGCGAACGCGACCAGCAAGCCGCCGCCGAGCATCAGCGCGCGCCGCCGCAGGACCTGGCTCGACCGCGTGACTAGCCGCGACGGCGTCCACGCCTCGCCCGGCCGCCGGGCCCACTCGCCGTCGAGCTCGCGGACGGCGCCGGCGTGGGCGCGCAGCTCGCGCAGCTCGCGGCGGCCGAGGAGGCTCGGCTCGGCGGGCGTGGAGCGGCGCAGGTGGTAGCGTACGAGCTCGATCGCGCGGCGACGCGCGAGGTCCTTGCGCTCGAGCCACGCCTGCACGCGGGCGACGAGGCTGTCGTGGGCGAGCTCGAAGCCCGGCTCGCTCGCGCGCGTGCCGGTGCGGACGATCAAGCCGCGGGCGCGCAGGATGTCGAGGACGGCCGCGATCTCGCCGCGCGCGTGCTTCGCGGCCACGATGTCGACGAGCTCGACCTCCGGCCGCATGGCGCGCTCGTGAGCGGTCGTGACGAGGGCGACCAGAAGATCGCGCGCGATCGCGGTGCGCTCGCCCGACAGCTCGACGTCGAGCACGCGCTCGAGGTGCTCGCCGACGATCGCGTCGAAGCCGCCGAGCTCGCGGTAGCGAGCGAGGGTCAGCGTGACCTCGCCGGGCGCGAGCGCATCCACCAGCACCGAGCCCGCGAGCTGCAGGTGCGGCGGGTAGACGGCCGGCGCGGCGCCCCAGCCCATCTCGGGCGCGAGGGCGGCCCCGGCGGCGCGCAGGTCCTCGAGCAGCGCGTCGAGGAGCGCGGGCTCGATCGCGAGGCGGGCCTCGGCGAGCGGCGCCACGATCGCGGTGTGCGCGCCGGCGAGCGGCAGCGGCGGCAGGCGCAGGATCGGCAGCGCGGGCTCGAGGTCCTGCACGGCCGCGATCACGCGGGCGAGCGCGTCCTCGCGGATGCCGAGGACGACGGCGAGGTCCGCATCGCCGGCGGCGGCCGTCAGCGCGGCGCGCGCGACAGCGGCGGCGGGCAGCGACGCCTCGACCTGATCGAGGACGAGCACGAGCTTGCCGCCGGGCGTGGCGGCGAGCGCGGCCGCGAGCGTCGGCGGCGCGGGCTCGGCCGCCGCATCGGCGGCGAGGAGGGCCAGCAGCGCGTCCGTGTCGCCCTCGCCGCGGCAGCGCAGGTACACCACGCGCCCGCCGAGCTGCTCGATGCGCGGCGCGAGGCCGGCGCGCAGGAGCGACGTCTTGCCGGTGCCCGACGGCGCCGTGTAGGCGATCGCGCGGCCGTACAGGACCTGCTCGACGAGCGCGCTCGTATCGGCGTCGCGGCCGTGCAGCTTGCCGCGATCGGCCTCGGTGTACGGCGCGAACCGGCGAAACGGCCGCGGCGCGGGCGGCGGCGCCGCGGTGACGGCGGTGATCTCGTCGGCGAGCGCGGCGGCGAGCTCGGCCGCCGACGCGTGGCGCTCCGCCGGATCGAGGGCGAGCGCGCGCGCGAGCACGGCGCGCAGCCGCGCGTCCGGCAGCGGCAGGTCCGCGAGCGGCGGCACGAGCGTCTTCACGTCGGGCCGGCGCCAGCCGGTGAGGAGCGTGACCAGCACGAGCGCGGCCGAGAACAGATCCGAGCGCGCGTCGACGCGGCCATCGCGCAGCTGCTCCGGCGCCATGTACGCGGGCGTGCCGCCGGCGGACTCGGCCGGGTGATCGCCGGCGCGCAGGCGGGCGAGGCCGAAGTCGACGAGCACGAGGCGCTCGCCGCCCGCGCGCGGTACGACGATCGCGTTCGCGGGCTTGACGTCCGCGTGCACGAGGCCGGCGGCGTGCGCGGCGGCGAGGCCCGCGAGGAGCTGCTGCACGAGACCGACGGCGCGCGCGGGGGCGAGCGGCCCGTCCGCGACGCACGCCTGCAGGTCGCGGCCCGCGAGGAGCTCCATCGCGTAGAACAGGCGACCATCGCGCGTGGTGTCGGCCTGGTAGATGCGCACGACGTTCGCGTGGTCGATGCGGCCGACGGCCTGGATCTCCGAGACGAACAGCCTACCGTCCGCCGAGCCCGCGCCGATGCCGGGGTGCAGGACCTTCACGGCCACGTCGCGCTCGACGGCGAGCTGGCGCGCCCGGTAGACCGCGCCGAACGTGCCGCCGGCGACGCGCGCGTCGAGCCGGAAGCGGCCGGGGAGCACCTGCCCGGTCAGGTCGCCCGGCGCCCGGACCTCGCTCGCCGCCGTCGCCGGCGCGCGCGGCGCGAGCCCGAGGAACGTCGCGGCCGGCTGCGTACGCGCGAGGTGCTCGCCGAGGCTGCGCGTGGTGACGGTGCCGGTGCGCGAGTCGAGCGCGTCGCCGCCGAGGCCGCGGTGCAGCGCCTCGACGAGGCCGGAGCGGCTGCCGAGCGCGAGCGCGTCGATCGCCACGAGGCGGACGTCGGCGGTCGGGGCGAGCGCGGCGAGCCAGCGGTCGGCGTCGCCCCGCGCGGCGGGCGCCTCGGCGGGCCGCGCCGCCAGCACCAGCACGAGCTCGCGCGCGCGCGCCTCGGTCAGCCGCTCGCGCAGCCAGCCGAGGCCGAGCGTCGTAACGTCCGGATACGCGCGGTGGTTGCTCCCGGTGACGAGCGCGGGCTCGCCGCCGATCTCCGCGATGCTGCCGATCGCGACGACGATCGCCACGCGCGCCGGCTCGCGCACGAGCTCGTGGACGTGGCGCTTGAGCGTGCCGCGGTCGGCCGGATACCGCTCGCCCGCGCCGGCCGCGAGCCGCCGGATGCGCCAGCGCTCGCCGCTGGCGAGCAGGGCCTCACCCACCCGGCCGAGCGCGTGCAGATCGGCCGCGCTCGTGCCGTGAGCCGCGACGAGAAGGGCAACGCCCTCGAGCGCTCGATCGGCCACGGTCGGCCGCAGGGTAACAGGACCGGCGCGTCGAAGTGTCGAGCGCGCTACGCGACGTCGAGCCAGCGCGCCACGCGCGACGCGAGCGGCGCGGGCGCCTCGAGGTGCAGGAAGTGACCGAGCCCGGGCAGGACCTCGCGCGCGTACGCGCCGGTGAAGCGCGCGGCATCGTCGCCGGGCGGCGGCAGGACGCAGCCGTCATCGGCGCCGTGGAGCTGGAGCGTCGGCACGGTGATCGGCGCGGCGCCCCGCCGCATGCGCGCGGCCGCCGCGAAGAGCGGGCGCGTGATCGCGCGGTAGGCGCCGAGCGGCGCGGGCATGCTGCGCGCGAGGCACGCGTGGAGGTCCGTCCGCGCGTCGCGGCCGAGCGTGAAGCCCGGTGACCACGTCCGCCACAGCTGATCGATCATGCGCGGGCCGACGAACCGCTCGGCGCCGGGGAGCTGGAACGCCGCGATGTACCAGCTGCGCGCGGCCTGGGCCGGCGACGCGAGGCGCGCGACGAACGTCAACGGGTGCGGCAGCGCGAGCGTGACGGCGCGAACGATGCGCTCCGGCGCCGCGGCGCACGCGACATAGGTGGTGGCGGCGCCCCAGTCGTGCCCCACGAGCTGGATCGGCGCGCCGGGGCCCGCCCACGCGTCGGCGACGGCCAGCGCGTCGGCGGCGAGTGTGTCGAGGTCGTACGGGCCCTCCAGCGGCGATGGCGAGTAGCCGCGCATCCACGGCGCGAGTACGCGAAAGCCGCGGCCGGCGAGGAGCCCGAGGAAGCTCGTCGCGGTCGGCGGGTGATCGGGGAAGCCGTGCAGGAACAGGAGCGGACGCGCGGCGGGATCGCCGAGCTCGATCGCGGCGAACGCTCCGCGCGGGGTGATGACGGTGATGCGGTGCATGGCGGCGCTACGACGCCACGCGGTGATCGGCGATCAGCTGGTGCTCGACCAGCCGGTGATAGGTCCCGCGGCGCGCCATGAGCTCGTCGTGGCGCCCGTGCTCCACCACGCGCGCGCCATCGAGCACGACGATGCGGTCGGCGTCACGGACGGTGGACAGGCGATGCGCGACGACGATCGTGGTGCGGCCCTCCATCAGGCGCGCGAGGGCGGCCTGGACGGCGGCCTCGCTCTCGGCGTCGAGGTTCGACGTGGCCTCGTCGAGGATCAGGACGCGGGGGTTCGCGAGCAAGGCGCGCGCGAGGGCGATGCGCTGCTTCTGGCCGCCGGACAACTTCGTGCCGCGCTCGCCGACGAGCGTGTCGTAGCCATCCGGGAACGAGGTCACGAAGTCGTGCGCGTACGCGTCGCGCGCGGCCTGCTCGATCTCGGCCGCCGTCGCGCCGTCGCGGCCGTAGCCGATGTTCTCGCGGATCGTCCCCGAGAACAGCACGGGCTCCTGCGAGACGATCGCGAGCGCGTGGCGCAGATCGCCGAGCGCGAGGTCGCGGATGTTCACGCCCTCGAGGGTGATGGCGCCGGCGTCGACGTCATAGAAGCGATAGAGGAGCGACAGGATCGTCGACTTGCCCGCGCCGGACGGGCCGACGACGGCGACCACCTCGCCCGGCGCGACCTCGAGGTCGACCTCGGTGAGCACGGGCTGGCCGCGGCGCGTGGGGTAGGCGAACGAGACCTTGTCGAAGCGGATGGCGCCCTTGCCGGCGGGGAGCGGCGTGGTCTTCTCGGGAGTGCGGATCTCGGGCGTGGTGTCGATGACGGCGAACAGGCGATCCGTGGCGCCGGCCGCGCGCTGCAACGAGCTCCACAGCTGCGCGAGATCGGCGAGCGCGCCCGCGACGAGGAACGTGTAGAGGAAGAACGAGGTCAGGTCGCCGGCCGTGAGGTCGCCGCGGATGAGCGCGCGCCCGCCGAGCCAGATCACGAGGGCCACGCCGATGTAGCCGGACGTCATCGCGCTCGAGAAGAACCACGAGCGCCAGCGCACCATGATCATCGTCTTGCGGAACGCGCTCTCGATGCCGCCGCGGTAGCGCCGCGCCTCGTGGTCCTCGCGCACGAACGCCTGCACGGTGGCGATGGCGCCGACCGCCTCTTGCACCTGGCCGGAGACGCGCGCGAGCTCGTCCTGCACCGAGCGCGTCATCGCGCGGATCTTCTTGCCGAAGAAGATCGTGGTCACGACGATCGGCGGGACGATCGCGAGCATGAGCAGCGTCAGGTGGACGTCGATGACGAACAGCATCACGAGCGCGCCCGCCATCTGCACGGCGTTGCGCAGCGCCATCGACAGCTCGCTGCCGACCACGCCCTCGACGACGGTGACGTCCGACGCGAGCCGCCCCACGAGCTCGCCGCTGCGGCGCTCGTGGAACCAGGACATCGGCAGCGTGACGATGCGATCGAACACGAGGCCGCGCAGGTCGGTGACGACGCGCTCGCCGAGCCAGCTCATCGAGTAGTGGCGGAGCCACACGAGCACCGCGTTCACGCAGAACACGGCGATGAGGCCGATGACGATGAGATCGAGGTCGTGCGTCGACCCGCCGCCGGTGGCCTTGCCGGCCGACATCCCCATATCGACGGCGTACTTCGCGGCCGCCGGGTACACGAGCGTGATGCCGCTCGCGGCGAGGAGCGTCACGACGGCGAGGGCGAAGCGCCCCGTGTGCGGTCGCAGCAGCGCCGTCAGCCGCCACAACACGCCGAGCCGGCGCTTCTCGCGGGGGAGCGCCGCGTCGTCTGCCTCGCGATACGGATCAGCGGCCACGAGGCGGCATAGCACGCAGGCGCGGTGCGGGCGGGACCGGCGCTACGGCTTCGCGGGAGCGGCCGCGTCGGGCAGGAGCACGGCCTGGAACAGCGACTTGCGGTCGAGGTAGTGCTTCGCGGCGGCCTGCACGTTCTTCACCGTGATGCGCGCGAGCATGCCGCTCGGGTTGAGCAGGATCGCCGGATCATCGCCGAACCGCGCCGACACGACCAGCCAGCTCGACCACGTGCGGTTCCGGCGCAGCTCCGTCTCGCGGTTGCGCAGGAACGTCTGGCGCACCTTCTCGAGCTCCTCGTCGCTCGGGCCATTCTTCGCGAGCTTCTCCATGTCCGCGAGGACCGCGCCGATCAGCTCGTCGACGCGCTTCGGGTCGCAGCCGAACTGCACCTGGAACGAGCGCTCCGCATGCGCCGCGCGCTGCATCTGCCCGCCCGCCCCGACGCCGTAGACGCCGCTCTTGTCCTCCCGCAGGTCCTCGCGAAGGATGTCCGAGAGCACCGAGCCGAGGACGAACAGGTCGCGGTCCTTGTCGCGTGACCACGCCTCGTCGCCGTGGAAGTCGAGCTGCACCGACGCGCGCGGCGCCTGCCCCGCCGTCCACTGCTTCTTGACGACGCCCGGGACCTTGCGGATACCGGAGTCGCGCAGCTTCTCCCGGCGGCCCTTCGCGGGGAGGCTCGCGATGTAGGTCTCGACGAGCGGCCTCACGCGCGCGAGGTCGGTCGCGCCGACGATGACGAACGTGAAGTCGGTGACGTCGCCGTAGCGATCCGCGTAGAACGCGAACGACTTGTCGACGTCGACCTTCGCTACCGCCTCGGCCGACGGCACCGCCTTGCGCGGGTTGTGGTTGTAGAGGGCATCGGCCGTGTTGCGCGCGAGCGTGAAGCCCGGATCGTGATCGAGGTTGCCGAGCTGCTGGGCGATCGCGGCCTTCCAGATCTCGACCTGCGCGGCGTCCTTGCGCGGCGCGGTCAGGCGCAGGTAGACGAGCTGGAACATCGTCTCGAGATCCTTCGCCGAGGCCGTGCCGGTCACGTTCTCCGTCAGCTCGCCGGTCTGCGTCGAGACGCTGACGTTCTTGCCCGTGAGCACCTTCGTCAGCTGATCGCTATCGAGCTCGCCCGCGCCGCCGAGCGCGACGATCTGGTCGACGAACCGCAGCTGCGCGTAGTCCTTGTCCTTGGCCTGCGCGAGGCCGCCGGGCGAGCTGGCCTCGAGGACGATCGAGTCCGCCTCGAAGTCTGTCGGCTTGACGATGACGTGCGCGCCGTTCGAGAGCGTCCACTCCGTGGTGCCCGTCGCGGCGTTCGCCTTCTCGCTGACGATCTTGCCGGGCTTCGGCGCCTGGGCCATGAGCGTCGTGGGGACGGGCTTGTCCTCCCACGCCGGGACATCGGCCTTTACGACCTCCGCGACGATCTGCAGCACGCGCTCCTGCGTCGGCAGCTTCGCGCCCTCGGGCGCCGAGAGCGTGATGACGCGGTTCTCGGGACCGCCGAAGCCGCGGGCCACCTCGTTCAGCTCCGCGACGGTGATCGTCGGCAGGAACTCCTCCGCGAGCTTGCGCTCCGCGGCCGGGCCCACGATGAGCTCGTGCGTGAAGAAGTTGCGCGCGATCTCCTCCGCGAACGGACGGCTCTGGTGCGTGGCCGCGGTCGCCTCGAGCTCCTCGAACGAGCGCGCGAGGTTCGCGCGGGCGCGGTCGAGCTCCGTCGCGGTGAAGCCGTGGCGCTCGACCCGCGCGACCTCGACCAGCAGCGCGCGGAGCGCCTCCTCCGTCTTGCCGGTCTTGACCCGGGCCTCGCGCGCGAACCAATCGACCTCGCGCATCGCGTTCTCCGCGCCGGCGGACGCGCCCAGGAACGGCGCGTCCGGGTTGCGGCGGAGCACGGCGTAGCGCTCGTTCAGGAGGGCCGCGTACAGCGCCTCGACGAGCTGGCGGCGGTTGTCCTTGCGGCTCGCCTTGCCGCGCGTCGGCACGAGGTTGTAGACGGCGACCTCGGTGTTCGTTGCCTCCTTGTCCGTCTCGATCGAGACGCGCGTCCCCGCGGCCTTCGCGAGGCCGGCGGCGGCCCGCGGCCGCTCGGTGGCCGGGTTCTTGAGGTCCCCGAAGCGCTTCTGGATCTCACCTTCGATCTGCGCGGGGTCGATCTCGCCGACCACGATCACCGCCATCAGGTCGGGGCGGTACCAGTCCTTGTAGAAGCGGGCCACGACGTCGCGCGGCGCGTGATCGATCGTGGCCACGTCACCGATGACGGGATCGGCGTAGCGCGTGTCCTTGAACAGCACCTTCGCCTGCTTGTCGAACACGCGCTGGCCGGCGCCGCTCCGCAGCCGCCACTCCTCGCGGACGACGCCGCGCTCCTTCTCGACCTCCTTGGGGTCGTACGTCACGTCGCCGGCCCAGTCGCGGAGGATGTCGAGGCCCTTGCCGAGGAACTCCGGCTTGTCGGTCGGGACCTCGAGCTGGTAGAGGGTCTCGTCGTTGTTCGTGTACGCGTTGAGGTCGGCGCCGAACCGCATGCCGATCGACTGGAGGTAGTCGATGAGCGCGGCGGCCGGGAACCGCTTCGTACCGTTGAAGGCCATGTGCTCGTCGAAGTGCGCGAGCCCGTGCTGGTCGGGGTCCTCGAGGTTCGACCCCGCGTTGACCGCGAGCCAGAGGTACGCGCGCTTCTCGGGCTTGTGGGCCGGGAGGATGTAATACGTCAGCCCGTTCGCGAGCTTGCCGTGCGTGATCTGCGACCACAGCGGCAGGGGCGCGTCGTCGGCGCCGATGCCCGCGACCGGCGTGCTGCCCGGCTTCGTGGCCTCGGCGACGGGCGGCGGGGCGATCACCGGAGGCGGGAGGGGCTTCGCGGAGCCACCGCACGCGGCCGCGGCGATGAGGAGCGCCGCGACCAGAGAGCGTCTGTTCATGCGGCGGACGATGACACGACTACCCCGCGGTGTCGTGGACGTCGAACAGCGTGGCGAGCTGATCTTCCTTTGCCGCCGCGTCGCGCCGACCGAGCGCGATGAGGTCGCTCGCGTAGTCGCCGTCGAAGAGGAGGTACGAGAGCAGATCGCTCTCGTGGGCCGCCTCGCCGTCGGCGAGCCGCGAGATGAGCTTGCGCGCCACGACGCCCGAGACCTTCATCCGGCCCTTCGCCACGAACTCGGCGGCGAGCATGCCGATGTCCTCCGACGGCCGGATGTGGACGGAGTCGATCTTGCGCATCGGCGCGGCGCGCATGCCGCCGAGGGCGTCGTTCATCGTCGCGGCGAACGCCGGGCCATACGACGCGACGCCCGCATCGAGGATCTGGTTGATGCGCTCCATGCGCGCGAGGTCGTACTCGGTGTGATCGAGGAGGAGCGCGTTGAGCGCCTTGCCAGCGAGGAACAGCGGCTTGGGGTAGGCCTCGACGCGCTCGCGCTGGATCACCTGGGGCTCGGGGGCGACGTGGCGCAGCGAGATCAGGAGCAGCCGATCGGCGCCGAGCCGGATCGCGGGGGACATCGGCGTGTTCTGGCGGAGGCCGCCGTCGGTGAAGAACTCGTCGCCGATCTTCACGGCGGGGAACAGCATCGGGATCGCGGCCGACGCGAGGACGTGGCGCGGGCCGATGCGCGCGGCGCGGTGGCGCACGAACGGATCGCGGCTCCACTCGCTCGGCACGGGGCTGCTGCTCGAGAGGAAGACGACGGTGTGGCCGGTGCCGACGTGCGTGGCCGACACGCTGATCGCGAACAGCTGGCGCGCGCGCAGCGACGCCTCGATGCCGCGCCACGGGATCGCGCGGATGACGAAGCGCTCGAGGCCGGACGTATCGAGGAGGCCGCCGTAGCGGAAGCTGCCGGGCGCGGGCGGCGGCGGATCGCCCCCGAACATCATGCGGCCGGCGCGCAGGACGTCCATCGGACGAAGGCTGATCAGCTCCTCGATGCGGAGCGAGCGCCACGCGGCGCAGATCTGCTCGGCCTGCGAGGCGGGGTCGTCCATCGTGGCGGCGAGGAACGCGGCGTTGATGGCGCCGACCGAGGTGCCGGTGATGATGTCGATCGGGACATGGCGCCCCATCCGGCGCGCCAGGTCGGTGCGCAGGTAGTGGATGATCCCGGCCTCGTACGCGCCGCGGGAGCCGCCGCCGGAGAGGACGAAGCCGATGCGCGGACGGGGCACACGCGCTTGCACGAGGTCGATTGTATGCAACGCCTCGGCGCGGTGCGTTGTCCTTGGGGCATGAAAGCTGTCCTCGCCGCGGCGGTCGCCTGTGCGTCGGTGGCGGCGCCGGGCGCCGCGCGGGCCGATGCCCTGCTCGAGCTCGCTGCGCACGGGGCGCCGCGGCCCGCCAGCCAGCTCGCCGAGTCGGCGTGCGAGGTCGACGTGGAGATCCGCGGCGGGCTCGCGACGGTGGAGCTGCGGCAGCACCTGGCGAACCTCGGCGATGCCCCGGTCGCGGCCGGGTACGAGCTGGCGATCGGCGAGGGCGCGACGCTGGTCGGGGCCACGCTGCGCGACGGGGCCGGGCCCGAAGGCGTGGCGATCGGCGTGCCGGCCGGGTTCTCCACGACCGTGGTGCACGACGGCGGCGTGCTCGGCGCCGATCCATTGCTGGTGCAGGCGATCGATCTGACGGCGGAGGGGCGCCCGCGGTTCCGCGCGACGCTGCAGGCGATCGGCGTGGGGCACGCGGTGGTGCTGACGACGCGCTGGGCCGTGCCGGTGACGATCGAGGGCGGCGCGCTGCACCTCGCGGTGCCCGGGCGCGCGGCGGAGGGGCAGCTGACGACGTGCCGCGGGACGATCCGCGCGGCGGGCGGGCCGGGGGCGAGCGTGGCGCGCGTGCGGGTCGGCCGGAGCGCGGGCACGGGCGGGGCGGCGACGTTCACGCTCGGTGACGAGGACGTGGCGATCGACGCCGAGCTCGCGTTCCACGGCACGGAGCCGCTCGTGTGGACCCAGCGCGAGGACCTCGGCGCCGGCTGGGCGAGCGAGCTCGTCACGGTGCTGGCGCCACCGGCGCGCGCGCTGGCGCCGGCCGCGCGGCGGGCGATGTTCGTCATCGACGGCTCCCGCAGCATGGACATGGTCGGGGCGGCGGCGATCGCGAAGGTGGTCGACGCCGCGGCGGCGGCGCTGTCGCCGGGGACCGAGCTGGACGCGGTCGTGTACGACCGCACCGCGGCGCGCGTCCTCGGAGACTGGGAGCCAGCGGAGCGCGCGGTCAGCCGCCTCACGGCCGCGCTGGCAAAGCGCGGGGCGAGCAACGGCAGCGACCTGGCGGGCGCGCTCCGGGTCGCGCGGGCGGCGCTCGGCGAGGGCACTACGCCGCCGGCGTCGATCATCATCATCACCGATGGCGTGCTCGGGAAAGTGCCCGATCGCGCGCTGGTGGATGCGCTCGCGGCCACGCCGGGCGCGCTCCCCGGTTCGATCGATGTGCATGCGATCGTGCTGGACCCGGGCCCGACGCGCTCGCCCGGCAAGGCGTTGCTGGCGGGGCCGGTCGAGACGTACGGCGGCTCGTACGTCGAGCTCGCGGTCGCCGACCTCGACGCGGCGCTACCCGGCGCGGCCGCGTGGGTGGGCCCGGCCTGGGTCGACGTGAAGCGGACGGGCGCGCCCGCGGTGAGCCGCGGCGAGCTACCCGGCCTCCTGCGCGCGGGCGCGGGCGGCACCGTGCTCTACCTGACACACGGCGCGGCTCCCGCGATCTTCATCGGCGCGCGGCGGGAGGCCGTGACATCCAATACCGCGGCGCGCGTCGCGCCACTCGGCGCGGGCAGCGGGCTCGGCGCCCTCGCGATGGCCTCGTTCGCGTTCGACGACTTCGACCGCGCCGCCGGGACGCCCGCCGGTCCGGCGGTGTACCAGCGCGCCTTCGCGGCCCACCCCTACGCGGACGCGAGCTTCGCGCTGGTCGTGCTGGCGCCGGGCGGCAAGGTCGCCGCGGACCGGCGCGCGATGATCGTGGGCGGCGGGCCGTACGCGCGGATCGTGTCGGCGGAGGATCCGGCGTGGGCCCCGCCGGTCGAGCACCGGCGCGCGGCGGGGCCCCCGCCGTCCGCGATCGAGCGCATCACGGTCGAGCGTCTGGTCCGCGATCAGCTGCAGCCGGCCGCGTACGTCTGCTACGAGCACGCGCTCGGTACGGCCCCGAAGCTCGCCGGCCTCGTGGCCTTCGACATCGACCTCGGGCGCGGCGAGGTCACGCGCGTGGAGCTCGCCGGGCTCGGCAACGCCGCGTTCGATGCCTGCCTCGTCGACGCGGCCTACCGCATGACGCCACCGGTCCCCGACCTGCGCGTCAACGCCGACGACCAGACGGTCGTCCACTACCCGTTGACGTTCGGCCTGGCCGACCGGCACCCGGCCGTCGTCCTCGGCGACGCCGACTCCGGCTCGCCGCTCGACATCGACGCCATCCAGGGCGGCGTCCCGATCCCGGCCGACCGCACCGACCCCATCCGCGTCGATACGGACACCCCCCTCGGCTCCCTCAAGCCGCGCTGAGGCCTCTTCGAGGTCCTTGTTCCTCATCCCGGTGTCCGGCCCCCGGACACAAACAAAGGGGCCAGGCCCCGGTGTGCTGACCCAGGGCAGAGTGACCCGGGTTCGGGGCTAGTACGAGGGGCCGAGAGTGCCGGACGGGGCGGCGGCGTCCGACGCGGGCGCCGAGGGCTCGGCCGCGTCGGCGGGCGGCGGATCGATGCGGGCGTCCACGGGGGGCGGCGGCGGCGGACGCGGAGCCGGCGCGATGACGGTGGGGACCGGCGGCGGCGGGGCCAGGCCGGGCACGGCGAGCGGGATCGGAGGAATCGTGCTCGGCGGGGACTCGTCACCGGCAACCGCGTCGAGGCGCGCGAAGAGGATGCCGCTGGTGACCGGCACGAACCGGTAGCGCGCGACGGAGTAGTGCGCGAGCACGAACGTGAATTCGTGCACGCGGCCGTTCGCGTCACCGGCCCAGTAGGTCGGCGTCGGGCCGATCGGCACGCCATCGACGGCCGCCATCGCGCCCGGCGGGACCGAGCGGAGCGTCAGGTCGATCGGCCGCTGCGCGCGCGGGTTGCGCTCGGACGGTCGCGCCGGCACGACCGGCGTCGGCGGCGGCGGCACGTCGTCATCGAGGTGACGGCCGCCGGCGGGATCGAACACGCCGCTCGGCTGCAGATCCATGACCGGCGCATCGACGAGAGGCGCGGCCGGCGGCGGCGGATCGGGCAGCTTCGGCGCGTCGCTATTGCCGGTGCACGCCGCGAACAGCGGCACGGCTACGAGCAGACGACGCGACACGGCCTCAACCTAACCTCGACGGCGCATGATGTCGACCCGGGCGACTATCTGTGTCGCCGAGCCGCGCCTTCGATCCGCGAGCGCTGGCCGGCGTCGAGCACGCGCCGCGCCGTCACCCACGCGAGGATGCGCGCCTTGCGGATCGCCGCCTCCTTCGAGCTGATGGCGTCGACCGCGCTCGCGACCTCCGCATCCGTGACGTCCGGGTTCGCGAGCTTCTGGCGCAGGCTCTCCGAGAGCCGCGCCACCTCGGCCTGCGCGGCCGCGATCTGGCGATCCGTGTCCGCCCGCAGCTTCGCGATCTCCGCGCGCTGGGCGCTCGTCAACGCCGCGTCGCCGAGCGCGGCGATCGCGTCGTCGTCAGCGCCGGTCGCGTCGTCGGCGGCGCCCGTCGCGTCGTCGTCATCGCCGTCCTGATCGACATGCACGTGGACGTGCGCGGTCGTCGGGTGCGAGTTCGGATGCGGATCAGGGTGCGGCGCGGCGTGGTCATCGTCGTCGTCGTGGTCATTGTCACTGTCTCCGCCGCCGCCCATGTCCCAGTGAAACGTGCCGTCGCCGCCGCCGTGCCCGGCGAAGCCCTGCGCGAACCCCTTGCCGAGGGTGCGGCCGAGCTCCTCGCCCCAGCGCGCCCCGTCGCTGCCGAGCTCCGCGCCGAGCTCGCCCATCTCCTCGGAGATCTCGCTGCCGAGCTCGCCCATCTCTTCGCCGAGCTGGTCGATGTTGGACGTGTCGATCTTCGCGAGCCGCTTGTCGAGCTTGTCCTGGACCTTGGCGAGGTGCTTCTCGAGCTTCGCGCGCAGCTTCGGCGACAGATCCTTCTGCGCCGCGATCTTCGCGCGCGCCTCGGCGAGCTGCTGCTGCACGAGCTCGCGCACGCCGCTGATCATGATCTTGCCGTCGTGCATCGTGACGTTCACGCCCACGGGCGGCACCGGCGGCACCGGCGGCACCGGCGGCACCGGCGGCACCGGCAGCGGCCGCGCGGGCACCACCACGACCGGGCCCGTCGCCGCCGGCCAGAAGCCGGAGACCGCGCGGCCATCGTCGGCCTGGGCGGCGCCGCCGGGCCCGCCGAACAGGAGCCCGCCCGCCAGCAGCGACGGCAGGGCGACCATCAGGAACGTGCGGATCTGCTTCACGGCTTGACTCCTTGAACGAGCGAGCGATAGGGGCGGAGGGGCTTCGCGATGCGGCCCCAGTGCGCGGTGCCGCGCAGGTCGCGATCGATGTCGGCGAGGTGAACGAGCGCGCGGACATCGGGATCGACGGCGGCCGCGTGCGGCTCGTCGGGGTTCGTGCGCCACGGGTCGGTGCTCGTGCCGGCCTTGGTGGGCTCGGCGGGATCGGTCGGCGCGGTGACGGTCGGCGCGATGGCGACGTCGGCCGGGCTCGTGATCCGCGCGAACGCGACCACGCCGAGCACGCTGGCCGCGACGGCCGCCGCCGCGCCGCTCGCGATCCGGCGCCGCTTGCGGACGACGATGCGGTGCTGGGCGCCCGCGGTCATGCGGGCCGCGAACCCGAGCCCCGGATCGACCGCGGCGTGCGTGCTCCCGAGCTGCGTCGGCAGCGCCGCGAGCAGGCGGCAGGGGTCGCAGGTCTCGACGTGCGCGGCGAGGTCGCCCAGCGGTTCGCCCAGCGCGACGCGCTCGGCCACTCGGTCACAGGTCAGGTCGCGGTCGCTCATCGGTGATCCTCCATCATGTCGCGCAGGCGCGCGAGGCCGCGCACGAGGTGAGTCTTCGCGGTGGCGAGCTCCACGCCGAGCATCTCGGCGATCACGGAGACCGGCAGGTCGTGGCCGTAGCGCAGGACGAGCGCCGTGCGCTGCTGCGCCGACAGCGACGTCATCCGGCTCATCAGATCGCGCAGCGCTTGCTGCGAGACCAGCGCGGCGTCGGGCACCGCGTCCGCGACGCCGTGCATCCGCTCCGCGATGTCCTCGCGCGGCGCGGCGACGTCCTGGTTCGGCGCAGCGTCGACGGGGCCTTGCCCCGGCAGCCAGCCGATCAGCGCCCGGCGCAGCTTGCGGCGCCGCAGCGTGCGCAGGCACATCGTGGTCACGATCCGCAGGTACCAGCCCTGCGCGGCGCTCGGCTCGCGGAGATCGCCGATCGACTCGCACGCGCGCGCCAGCGCCTCCTGGACGGCCTCCTCCGCCTCGGCGCGGTTACCGAGGAGGTCGTACGCGATCGCGTAGGCCTTGCGGGCGGGGCCATCGGCCAGCTCCGCCAGGAGGCGGCCCCGCCCATCTGCTCGTGTCACCACGCCCAGGCGAGCTCCAGATGTGAGGGTCATCGTCTCCACGTCGCAACTAGGAGCCGCGAGGGAGGCCCGCGGTGGACGCGCGATCGCAAACAGTTAATATTACGCTAGATTTTTAGACAACGATCCTCGCGCGGACCGTCCCGGCGCGGCCGCAGGAGACCTCGACCACGTCGCCCGGCCGCAGGAGCGAGTCGGACGCGGCGTACGACGACACCAGCATCTCCGCCTTGCGGAAGCGGTCCGTGATGCGCGCGGCCACGCGGCGCTGCAGCGGCGACATCCGCAGGCCGATGCCGCCCGGGGTCCCCGTCAGGACGACATCGCCGCGCGCCAGCGGCCGCCCGAGCTGGCTCTGCGCGGCGCGGACGAGGGCGGCCAGCGGGTAGATGATGTCGTCGGTGGACGCGTGCTGGCGGCGGACGCCGTTGACGCGCGTCTCGATCGTGAGCGCGGGGATCGCGGCGAGGCCGCCGGCCGGCGCCCAGACGAGCGGCGAGACCGGGCCGAACCGCGGGAAGCTCTTCGCGGCGGCCCAGTAGGCGTACGGCGCGGGCTGGCCGTCGCCGAGCGCCTGCACGAGCCGCGCGGTGAGGTCGTTGGCGGCGGCGAGCCCGAACGGCTGCGGCGTACCGGCGGCGAGCGCGTCGAGATCGATCGGGCCGAGCGCGACGAGCGCCAGCTCGCCCTCGTAGTCGAGGACGGCGGGCATGCCGGCGATGCGTGTGGCGAGCGCGCTGTCGTCCGGCTCGAGCGCCACGGCGGCGGCCGTGACCTCGTCGACGCTCGGCGCGAGGACGGAGACGGGATACGGGCCGTCATCGCGGACGAAGGTGCGCGCGTGCTTGGCGAACGCGACGATCGGCGCGTCGGCGGACGGCGTGCCACCGGTCTCGCGGATGTGGTCGGCGTACGTGAGCCCGAGCGCCACGATCGCGCCGAGCGCCGGCCACGGCACGTGCTCGGCATCGGTCGCGAGCGGCGGCACGGCGACCTCGGCGTCGAACCGCACGCCGTCCCACGGGACGTACGTGACGCCCGGCAGCGGCTCGTGCTGGTGGATCTCCACGGCCACGCCGCCCGCGCTGCGCTTCTCGTCGGTGAGGTGCCAGGGCGCGCCCGGCAGCTTGCGCGTCCAGATCTCGAGGTGCGCGGAGCCGCTGTCGCTCTGCGCGACCATCAGATCGCGGTCGTCGGTGTCGCGGTACGCGTAGCCGACCATCGCCTCCGGCTCGGCCCACGCGCGGGCGTGGACGAGGCGCTGCGGCCCCGCGATCGTGGCCGTGACGAGGCCGCCGGGGTGGGCCGCGCTCGCGGGCCGGCCGCGCAACGGGCGGGGGCCATCGATGCGGAGCTCCGCGAGCCCGAGCGCGAAGCGATCCTGCAGCGACGCCGCCGTCATCTCGAGCGCGGAGTCGCCGAGCCACGGCGCCCACATCCACTGCAGCGTCGGCAGGCGGCGCTTGCCGTAGAGGCGCATGACGAGCGCGCGGCCGCGGAGCGCGTGGACCTCGCCGCCGACGGTCATCTCGCCGGTCGCGTCGGCGTCGTGGAGGATCGGCTTGCTGTGGGTCGGCGCGGGCAACCAGCTCGGCAGCGGCGCCGACTCGGTCTTGCCGCCGGTCCAGGCGAGCGTCCACGCCAGATCGGCGGCGTGGCCCTCGGCGCCGCGGCGGCCGAGCGAGCAGTCATCGTGATGGACGAGCACGTCGCCCTCGCCGGTGCGCACGGCGCTCGCCGGGAGGATCCGCTTGCGCGCGCGCGCGGTCGGCTGCGCATCGGCGTCGAACCAGGCGGCCCACACCGTGGCGCGCCCGTCGCCGGTCTTCGGGCCGGCGTGGCGCGAGTCAGCGGACGCTGACGAGCGAGGAATGAACAGGGTCTGCCGGATCCAGGCCGCGCGGCGCTTGCCCTCGTCGATGACGACCGCGAACCAGACCTCGAACCAGGGGCGCTGGTCAGTCCACAGCGGCCTGTCGAGGTCACGGCTCATGCCGCGCCAGACTAACCGCCAAGCCGCCACGAACGCCAAGCCGGAGCCAAGATCAGAGAAATCTCTGATCTTGGCTCCAGCTTGGCGCTCCTGGCGGCCTGGCGGTTCGCCTTCGTAGGCGCGCTATGGCGCCGCGTTCTGCGGCAGCGAGCACCAGGGCGTGAGGCCCGGGTCCGCCAGCACGACGTCGTCGGTCGCGCCGGCGGCCTGGCAGTCCTCGTCGGCGGACCACGCGGTCCAGGCCGCGGCCTGCGGCGTGGACCTGGCGTACGTCGCGAACGGATCGTAGCGGTTGGCGGTCAGCTTGAAGATCGCCGGATCGACGCAGCCGGTGCTCGCGGCCTGGGTTTCGTACGCCGCGATGAGGTCGTACATCGCGCGGCTCGTGTGGTCCCAGCAGCAAGTGCGCGACTTCGAGTAGTCGAGCGGCGCGAACACGTAGTCGTCGATCGTCGTGCGGTACTGCGCGTCCACCGCCGCGCGGTCCATGCCGAAGCTCGTGTCGAGCAGCTGGTAGAGGTCCGCGAACGCCTGCTCGCGGTCGGTGCGGGCCGCGCACGACGACGGGTGCTCCTGCAGGTACGCGCGCTTCTCCGTGATGACCTCGAGGAGCTGCTCGCGCTGCACGGCTGGATCCGGGTCGCCGAGCAGCGCCTCGAAGCGCGCCGGGCGCGCCCCGATCGCGTCGTAGTTGGTGTCGTTGATCCAGCTCGCCTCGTCGGCGTTCATCCACGTGTTGAACCACTTGCCGTTCCTGACCTTCGCCACGCGGAACCGCTTGATCCCGCCGTTGAGGTGCGAGTACGGCGTGGTGCCGCCGTACGGCGTGTTCAAGGACGGCCCGCCGCCCTCGTCGTCGGTGAACAGCGAGCGGGTGGCGTCCGGGTCCTGCCACGCGGGCTGGGCCGGGGGATCGTTACCGTAGATCGACTGCGCCTGCATGCGGCCCTCGGCGACGTGGCTGACGGCCGTGACGATCGTCGTGTGCCCGTCGACGCGCGGCGAGCGCGCGAACATCAGCACGTCGCCGGTGCGCAGCGCCTCGGGGACGATGTTGTACGTGTTCGCGCTGTCGACCATGTTGTGCGAGCCGAGGTAGGCCTGCGTGAACATGATCAGGCGCGCGGCGCGCTTGTTGAGGTGGATCTCGTCGAGGAAGGCGCCTTCGCGGGCCCCCCCGCCGAGGAACGGGATCTGGTCGTTCGGCGAGATGCCACGCGTGCGGATCGCCGCGTCCGACGGCCACTTCGCGCCGTACTGCGCGGCGGTCTCGCTGGAGTAGTCGGCGAAGCTGCCGAAGCTCGACGCCTGCGACCACTTGCCGCTCTTCGTCCGGACGCCGAAATGCCCGAAGTAGACCGGCGTGCTGCCGTCGTAGCCGACGAGGTAGACCGGCAGGTGGTACCAGGCCGCGAACGAGAAGCGGAGCAGGATGGCGAGGTCGGCGCAGTCGATCTTGGGGCCCCGCACGCTCTTGCCGAACGGGGTCGAGATCGCGACCGTCTTGAACCAGTCGAGGCTATCGACCTGGACGAACGAGCCGACCCACGCCGCGTACTTCTCGTCCCAGTTGAGGCCGCTGTTCGCGCCCCAGGCCATGCCGGCCAGCTTCGCGTCGGCCGTGGTCGTGTCTTCCCACTGGTTCGTGACCTTCCAGGCGGCGGTCGCGCTGTAATCCCCGTCCACCCGGAGCGCGGAGATGCCGGCCGAGTCCTCCTTGCCGAGCGGGCCGCCCGGGTCGAGCTCCGTGACGCCCTCGGCGTCCCCGTCGCCGCTGGTGGCGCAGGCGGGGACGAGCGAGGTGGTGACGGCGAGAGCGAGCAGGAGTCCGCGCATGGCGGGCGCAAAGGCACGAGTCGGGCCAACTTCATGCGCACGATCTCGCGCAGGTAGCGCTGGCTCGTCGAGTTGCCGGCGAGGACATCTGACCCTGCCGGCGCGGGCCCGCCGTCAGATCGAGACGGCGAACCCGACGGTCGCGCCGCCGCCCGGCCGGTCCTGGATCCACGCCCCGCCGCCGTGGGCGACCGCGATCCGCGACACCAGGGCCAGGCCGAGGCCGAGGCCGCCGCCCGCGCTCGGCACGAACGCGCGGAACGCATCGGCGCGCCGATCCGCGGGGACGCCCGGGCCGGCGTCGTCGACCTCGATGGCCACCTGCCCCGCCCGCCGCACGATGCGCACGGCGAGCACGCCGCCGCCGTGGGTGCGCGCGTTGTCGAGCAGGTTCGCGAGCGCGCGGCGGACGAGCGTCGGGTCGATGTTCGCGCGGACGTCGCCCTCCGCGGAGATCGCCTCGGGCGGCACCCCCGCGCAGGTCGCGACGTCCGTCACCAGCTCGCCGAGGTCGAGCGGCCGGCGGTCGAGGTTCCCGAACTCGAGCCGCGAGCTCGCGAGGAGCTTGCCGACGAGATCGTCGAGGACGATCACCTCGCGCTCCAGCTCGTCGAGCGCGGGGTGTGCCCCGCGTGAAGCGCCGCCGAAGGGCGGTGCGGTTGGGTCGAGCGCGGGGTGTGCCCCGCGTGAAGCGCCGCCGAAGGGCGGTGCGGTTGGGTCGAGCGCGGGGTGTGCCCCGCGTGAAGCGCCGCCGAAGGGCGGTGCGGTTGGATCGAGCGGGTCGCGACGGGCGCCGCCAGGCGGCGTCGCTTGCCGGAGCGCATGGCCATCGCGCGCGGTGTCGATCAGCACGCGCATGTGCCCGAGCGGCGTGCGCAGCTCGTGCGAGACCGCGGCGAGCAGCGACCGCTGATCTTTGATCTGCGTCTCGATCCGCTCCGCCATGTCGTTGATCGCGTCGGCGAGGAGGCGCAGCTCGTCGTGCCGCGGTCCCACGGAGATGCGCGTGTCGAGCTTGCCCGCGCCGATGTCGCGCGCCGCCTTGACGACCATCAGCAGCGGCCGCGAGAGCCGCCAGGCGATCGCCCCCGAGCTCCCCCACAGCACCACGAACGCGATGACGAGCTGCCACCAGCGCGGCCCGCCGAGCTGGAAGCGCCAGCCGACGACGAGCCCGACGCCGAGCACGACGCCGAACCAGCCGAACAGCCGCCGCTGCAGCCGCGCCTGGAGCCACCACGGCCACCACTTCTTCTTGTGGCTCGCGAAGTCCTTCCACGCCTCGCGGTTGCCGCGGAGCGTGGTGTAGATGCGGCGGCGCTCCGCGTGGAACCGCCGCTTCTCGGCGTGGAAGCGCTCGTGCGCCTCGTGCCAGTCGTCGTGCCACTTGCTCATGGCGCCTCGGGCGTCTCCGTCGCCCGTGCGAGGACGTAGCCCACGCCGCGGACCGTGCGGATGCGCGTCGCGTCGTCGTCGCCGAGCTTCTTGCGCAGCCGCGAGATGTGCACGTCCACCGCGCGCTCGCCGACGGACACGTCGCCGCGGCCCGCGAGCTCGAGGATCGCCGTGCGCGGCACCACGCGGCCCGCGCGGCGCAGGAGCGCGATCAGGATGTCGATCTCGAGCCCGGTGAGCTCGACGGGCGCGCCGTCGACCCAGGCCTCGCGGGCGCCCGGATCGACGGTGATCCCGGCCGCCGTCAGCTTGCCGGCGACCTGGTCGGGCGAGGTCCGCCGCAGTACGGCCCGCAGCCGGGCGAGCAACTCGCGCGGCGAGAACGGCTTGCCGACATAGTCATCGGCGCCGAGCTCGAGGCCCACGACGCGATCGGCCTCGTCGCCCCGCGCCGTCAGCATCAGCACGGGCAGCCGGTGCCCGGCGTCGCGCAGGTGACGCAGCACGGCGAGGCCGTCCATGCCGGGCATCATCACGTCGAGGAGGACGGCGTCGAAGCCGCCGGCCGCGAGCTGCGCGAGGCCCGCCTGCCCGCCCGCCGCGTGGACGAGCTGCACCTCCTGCGGGCCGAGGTAGCCCGTCAGCAGCTCGGCGAGCCGAGCGTCGTCGTCGATGAGCAGGACGCGCATCCGGGCTCGAGCTTACATCCGGTAGGGGCTGCCGCCGCCCCGCCAGCCGCCGCGGAGGCCGGTCTCGAGCAGGTCGGCGACCTGGGCGCGCTGCCGCTCGTCGAGGACCCCGTGGACGTTGCGCAGGGCATCGAGGATGGCCGCGCGCGCCTCGGCCGTCGCGCCGTCGACGCGCCCGAGCACCGCGCCGAGCGCCGCGTCGTCGAGGACGGGGCCGCGCAGGGCCGCGCCGAGGTCCCCGCGCGTGTCGCGGAGGGCGCTCTTGGTCTGGTGCATGCGCTCCTCGACCTTCTCGATCTCGTGGATGATGGCGCGCTCCTGGGCCGGGCTGGCATCGATGCGCATCAGCATGGCGTGGAGCATGAAGCGCTTGCGGGCGCTGCGGCCATGGTGCCCGTGGTGCCCGAACGGGCCGTGGCTGTAGCGGCCCCAGTGGCTGTAGTTGTTGTGCGCGAAGCAGCCGTGGCTGCGGCGGTGGGCGGCCCGCGCCGCGAGAAAGCCGAGAGCTCCGAGTCCGAGTGCGAGGCAGATCATGGTGATGTCCCTTTCTCCAGATCAGGATGGGACGGGCGTGTGTCGCGACCTGACGGTCGGATGTGAAGAAACCTTGCAGGCCCCGCGGGGTGTTACCGTCGGTGACCATGGGGCGGTTTTGCTGGGCATTGGCCCTGGCCGGCGCGGGCTGTTTCTCGCCGGCGCCGCTGGGGGGCGCGCCGTGCGCGGAGAACGGGAGCTGCCCGGACACGCTCGTCTGCAGCCCGGCGACGAAGACGTGCGAGCACGCCGGGGTCCCGGCGGACGCGCCACCCGACGCCGGGACGGCCGCGTTCGCGGCGCTGTCGGGTCGGCAGTGGCTCCTGCCGTGCGGCATGCATGACGGCAGCGGCACGACGTGCGCGTGTGCCTCGAGCAGCGTGGGCTTCATGCTCCAGGATGCGGACCCGCGCGACTACGACGTGACCGTGCGCATCCGCGGCGTTGTCGAGGGAGGCATGTACTCCAGCGCGACCGGCGTGGACGAGTGGCTCGTCGGCGGGCGCGAGACGACCACCTACCTCGGCATCTTCCGGATCGATGTCTCCCGGCCGCCGCAGCACTACTTCATCAACGGGCTCCGGAGCGATGGCCTGTCGGTGCTCGACTACACGGTGACGCTGCCGATCAACTCGGGCGCGACGATCGATCTCGTCTCCGACGGACAGGACATGCTCGAGCTCGAGAACCTCGGGTCCGATGGCCTCCCGTACACGCTCGCGGGCGTGACAACGATGCCGCAGCCGTACGATGGCGAGTTCGCGCAGATCGACGTGATCAGCGCGCAGCTCGAGTAGGGCGCGGCGGCCGCGGCCGGGCTGTCCGGTGTCCGGCGGAGACCGGACGCGCGTGTCCGGCAGCCGGACGCAACCGCGACGGGGAGGCGTGATCTCGCGCGGTTGGCGCTGGCGCGGCGTGTGCTCTAGCGCTCCTCGTGATCGCGTCCGTCAAGTCATGCACGCTCGTCGGGATCGACGCGGTGCCCGTCAACGTCGAGTGCGACGTCTCGGTCGGGCTGCCGGTGTACGACGTGGTCGGCCTCGCCGCGCCATCGGTGAAGGAGGGCGCCGTCCGGATCCGCTCGGCGCTCGGCACTGTTGGCCACGACTTGCCGACGAGCCGCGTGACCGTGAACCTCGCGCCGGCCGATCTGCGGAAGCCGGGCTGCGCGCTCGACCTGCCGATCGCGGTGTGCGTGCTCGTCGCGGACAGGCTCTACAAGGGCGACGCGGTCGCGGAGCTCCTCGTGATGGGCGAGCTCGGGCTCGACGGCAGCCTGCGCGCCGTGCGCGGCGTCCTCGCGGCCGGGCTCCTCGCGCGGCAGCTCGGCCTGCGCGGCGTGCTCGTACCGGAGGCGTGCGTGGCCGAGGCGGCTGTGGTCGATGGCATCGAGGTCTATGCGGCCGCGCACCTCTCCCAGGTCATCGAGGCGCTCGCGGGTCGCCTGCCGTTGCCGTCGCCGCGCGAGGTACCGCGCCGCCGGCCGCGCCGGGTACTCCCGGCGGACATGTCCGAGGTCCGCGGGCAGGCGCTCGCGCGCGAGGCGATCCAGATCGCGGTCGCGGGCGGACACAACGTGCTTCTCGCCGGGCCGCCCGGGACGGGCAAGACGATGCTCGCGCGCCGCGTGCCGAGCATCCTGCCGGCGATGACGCGCGGGGAGGCGCTGGAGACCACGAAGGTCTACTCGGCGATCGGGCTCGCCGACCAGGGCCTCGTGGAAGAGCGGCCCTTCCGCGCGCCGCACCACACGATCTCCACGGCGGCGCTCCTCGGCGGCGGGAGCGTGCCGCGGCCGGGCGAGATCACGCTCGCGCACAACGGCGTCCTCTTCCTCGACGAGCTGCCGGAGTTCCAGCGCAGCGCGATCGAGGCTTTGCGCCAGCCGCTCGAAGAGCGCGTGGTCACGATCGGGCGGGTCCACGGGACGATCCATCTCCCTGCGTCGTTCCTGCTCGTCGCGGCCGCGAACCCGTGTCCGTGCGGCTGGCTCGGCAGCGGGGTCCGCGAGTGCACGTGCGGCCCCGGCGCGCTCGACCGCTACGCCGGGCGCATGTCGGGCCCGCTGCTCGATCGTCTGGACATGCACGTGCACGTCCAGCCGGTGCCGTTGCGAGAGCTCCGCCGACCCGAGGCGGCCGAGACCTCCGCCGTCATGCGCGCCCGCGTGGTCGCCGCGCGCGACCGGCAGCGAGCGCGCCTCGAGCCATTCGGCGTGCGCTGCAACGCGGAGATGTCGTCGTCGGTGCTGCGCGCGACCTGCAAGCTCGACGACGCGGCCGAGCGGATGCTCGCCGAGCTGGTCGGCCGCCGCGCCGCCATGAGCGCGCGCTCGATCGATCGCCTGATCCGGGTCGCGCGGACGGTGGCCGACCTCGTCGGTCAGGACCGCGTGGACGCCGAATGCCTCGCCGAGGCCGCCGGGTACCGGCGCGACGAACCCACGGCCGGCATGGTGCCCGCCGGTTCACCTGGAGCTGCCCCATGATCGCCGTCCATGTCTCGCCCAGGCCCGCTACTGTCGCGTCGGTCGCCCGGAGCGCCGTCGGGCTCTCGCCGCTCGCCGTCGCGGTCCAGAAGGTCCTCATCCGCCGGCTGCGGTCGCGCTCGCCCGCGCTGACGTACGGCGAGCTCGTGGAGGCGCTCGCGCCGAAGCACCCGACGCATCGCCGCAGCCCGGCGCTCCACGCCGCGCTCGGTGAGGTCAGCGCGGCGTGCCGCGCCCGCGGCGTGCCGTGCCTCCCCGCCCTCGTCCATCGCGCCGATAGCGGCCGCCCCGGCCCCGCCTACTACCGCACGGCCCACCCGCGGGTCAGGAGTGACGCGGCGCGCATCGCGGCCTGGGAGGCCGAGATGGTCGCGGTGCTGGCGGCGTCGGAGCGGTACTGATCGCACGGACGTCCTCGCGCCGGTGGCGCCGGGGGCGTCGGCGGGCGCCGGCCCGGGGCCTGACCCGCTCGACCGACGGCACTTGCAACGCGGCGGCGGGCGTGGCATCGACGACAGATGGCCGCTCGACGTCTGCTCCTGGTGTCCCTCGTGTCCGCGCTCGGCGGCTCCGGCGGGGTCGCGCGGGCCGATGGCGGGAAGGCGCCGGTGCCGGCGCTCGTGGGCGCGACCGCGGTCGCCACGCTCACGGCGCCCTCGGGGTTCGTCGACGACGTCGTGGCGAGCGACGAGGGCCGGCTCGCGTACGTGGTCGCGGATGCATCCACGGTCGCGCAGCTCCACGTCCTGACGCTCGCGACCAAAGCCGAGCTGACGGTCGATCTCGCCGCGGTCACGCTGCACCCGACCGCGCTGACCTTGCTCGGCGCGCGCGCGTTCGTCGTGGGCACGGGCGAGGACGGCCAGCAGGTCGCCGCGCTCGTCGAGCTCGAGGCGAAGGGCAAGAAGCCGGCGGGCGCCGTCGTGTACAAGCTCGGGCCGGCGACCGACATCACGGTCATCACGCGCGACGGTAAGCCGCGCGTCGTCGTCCACAAGGCGACCCCGACCAAGGACGGCACGCGTCACGAGGTCGAGCTCGACGCGATCGACACCGGCCGCCGCTTCGCCGCCGGCCGTCCCTACGAGGTCGACTCGAGCGGCAAGGCGGCCGCGCTCGACTTCCGGGTCAACCACTGGGCCGACGGCTACGCGCGCGCGATGGGCCTCAAGGCCGGTGAGTGGACGAAGCAGTCGGACATGAAGGGCCCCGACACCGAGGCGACGTACGATCTCGTTGCCGGCAAGCTCACGGAGCGCACGCCGATCACCGATCTGTTCGAGCAGCGCCGCCGCTACCAGGCGCTCGCCGACGCGGGCGGCCAGCTCGACTTCCTGCGCATGGCCTGGGACAACTCCGGCCTCCAGGTGTGGCACGCGGGCAAGCCGCGCGCGATCACGCTCGACCAGGCGTTGACGGACTACGACCCGAAGTCGCTGACGGGCACCGTGCTGCCGGATGGCTCGGCGTGGATCGCGCTGAAGGTAGACCCCGTCAACGCGGAGGCGGTCGCGCGCAAGAAGGCGGACCCGGAGTACCTCGACTTCTTCTTCGTCACCCCGGACGGCAAGGCGACGCGCAAGGTGCGGATCGCGGCGCTCGGCCTGCGCCACCGGTTCGGCGTGGCGGGCGACAAGCTGTGGGTGCTCGAGCGCAACAACGGCTTCGAGCGCGGCGGCCGCAGCCTCACGCTCTACAAGCCCGAGTAGCCGCTCGTCATCAGCACGGCCTCGAGCTCGTCGCGCGCGGCGCGCACGTCGTCGATGACCCAGCGGCCGAGCCCCGCGAGGCGCGCCTTGTCGACGCCTCGGAGGAGCCGCATCGGCAGCCAGAGCTCGCGCAGGTGGGCGAGCCGGGTCGGCGTCGTGACGAGCGCGGCCGCGTCCGCCGGGCTCATGCTTCCGTGCGACAGGTCGAGGACCGCGAGCTGGGTCGCGAGCGGGGCGGAGAGCAGCTCGCGCAGGACACCGCCGGCGAACGGCGCGTTGCGGAGGCGCAGGTGCGTGAGCCGGGGGAGCGCGGTGTGGAGGAGCAGCGGCCGCACGTCCGCGAACGTGGCCGGCGGGTCGTCGCGCGTGCCGAAGCGCAGCTCGAGGCGCTCGAGCGCGGGCCACGCGGCCTCGGCGAGGGCCTGCACGCAGGTCGACGTCAGCGTCAGCGCGGCGAGGCGCAAGCGGCGGAGCGCGGGGAGGCTGGGCGCGCCGATCTCGATGCGCTGGGCCGTCACGTTCAGGCGCTCGAGCCACGGGACGCGCGGCAGGAGCGGGCCGAGCTCGGCCCCGAGCTCGCCGCGCAGGATGAGGTCCAGGTCGCGGAGCGAGCGCGGCGCGGCGGCGGCGAGCGCGGCGAGGAGCCGGGCCCCCTCGGCGGCGCCGTCGACCTGGAGCGCGAGCTCCACCACGAAGCGCCCGGACGGATGGGCGAGCGCCTGCGGCAGCAGCGCCGCGACATCGACGCGCGCGCTCGCCGCCAGCTCCATGCGGCGGATGAAGCCGGACCGCCACGTCAAGCGCGCGGCGTGGGGCGCGAGCGGGCCGAGGAACGCCTTCGCGTGCGCAGCGAAGTGCGCCTCGGCGGCGGCGCGCAGCTTGTCGGCGGCCTTGCCCGGCGGCTGCGCCTGAGCCGCGAGCTGGAGCGCGATCAGCTCGCCGCGCGGGTCGCCGGCGCGGACCAGGGCATCGCCGAGGACCGCGTAGCGCGCCAGCTCCTCGGGATCGGCCGCGATCTGCGCTTCCAGCTCGGAGACATCACCGCTCACGCAGGCAAGCTAGCACTCCACGGAACAGCCGATGCGATCGCCGAGCCGGGCGGGAGCGCGACCACGCCACGTATCGCAGAGCCGCGGCGCCCGCCGAGCGTGAGGGCCGGATAGAGAAGGTCGCGCTCGCGCACCCGCGGCTGCACCCGGCGATGCCGCCGCAGCTAACCTCTCCGAGCTGCTCGTCATTCTCCGCGCGCCTGGCGGCCCTGCGGTGAGCGGAGGGCAACCGCTGTCGCCTCTAGCGCATGGCGCGCAAATGCGTCGACGTCCGGTGCCCGCGCGGGCTCTTGTGGTTGCCGTTGATCTGCAGGCGCTCCTGCGCGATCTCGCGCAGCCGCAGCGACGGCGCCGACGACTCGATCCCGGTGATCAGCGTGGTCGTGTCCGCGCCGTAGTCGAACGACATCAGGTACTCCGCGCGGGCCAGCGAGGCGGGCGTCGCGGTCGTCAGCGCGGCCTTCAGCTCGGGCTCGAGGGTCGCCTGCGCGTAGACGCTGCTGCACGCCGCGAAGCCCGGGTCGAAGACCGCGCGTGCGGGCGCCTCGATGGCGGGCTCGAGCACCGCGAGCCAGGCCGGATCCTGCGCGGCGACTCCGCACGCCGCGACCACCGCCTGGTTCTTCGCGAGATCGGAGTCGAGGCTGGCGTAGTACGCCGCGAACTGCGTCGGCAGCGCGATCGGCAGCAGCGCGATCTCCCCCGCCTTCTCCTGCTGGGCCGCCGACCGCGCGCCGAACGCCGCGAGCACGGGCGCGGCCGCAGGAGCCGTGGGCGCGAGATAGGCGCTGACCGTGGCGTACGACGCGTCGCCGAGGCCGAAGTCGTCATAGAGCGGCGGGTGCACGTCGCGCTCGTCGGCGCCGAGGTAGCCGCCCGCCGGCACCGTCACCACGATCGGCGTGCCCGGCACGAGGTGGTGCGTCACGGCCGCGCCCGTCGCATCCACGACGGAGAAGTCGAACGGCGCGATCATCTGCGCGCCGGGGTCGGCGAGCGTCAGGGTCAGCGCCTGGTCCGCGCCGGCCGCGGCCTCGGTCGCCGTCAGCGCCGGGATCTCCTTCGTCGGCAGCGACGCGAGCAGCTTCTGCACGGTCGGCTCGTCGAGCGGGAAGCTGCGGATGAACTGCTCGCCCGTCGCGCTGCCCACCGCGTGCGCCGCGAGGAGCGCGCGCAGCCCGTCGAAGAACGCTGTCTCCCCCACGGTCGCGCGGATTTGCGTCATCAGCCACGCCGAGTGCTGGTACGGGCCCGACGTGTACTTGTCGAGGCCGTGCAAGCTGGCGTCCACGATGGCGTCCGTCGGCTTGAACCCGAAGTCGCTCGCCCACAGCCGTCCGGCGTGCGCAGCGTCCCGGTTCGCGCGCTCGGCCTCGGACTCGAAGATCGTCGCGAGCCCCTCCTTGAACCAGACGTCCTCGAAGCGGTTCATCGTGACCCAGTCGCCGAACCAGTGGTGCGCGAGCTCGTGCGCGTTCAGCGCTAGATCGCCGGGGCCCTGGCCCGACGTTTCGTCGTCGAACGTGATGGTCGCGTTCTCCATGCCGCCGCCGTACGGGAGCAGCACCACCGAGTACGTCTCCCACGGGTACGGCATGATCTCGCTGTTGAACGTGGTCATCGCGCTCGCGACCTGTTCGAGCGTGAGCTGCGGGTCGAGCACGAGGCCGCGGCGATACCAGACGCTGAGCGGCACGAGGCCGGCGCCGGCCGGACGATCGGTGTGCTCGAGCTCGCCGGCCGCGAAGGCCATGAGGTACGCCGGGATCGGCTTGGCGAGCGCGTACGCGACGACGCGGCGGCCGTCCACCATCGTGTCCGCGCCGCGCGTCCCGTTGGCAACGACGTCTTCGCCGGCGTCGATGGCCATGTCCACGCTCCACAACGCGCGGTCCGCCGGATCGAGGTCCGTCACGAGCCAGTACAGCGCCCGATCGGGCTCCGAGTCCGTGTACACGACCCGCGACTGCACGGGATCATTTGCCGCCGACGTCGTGGCGACCAGCGCGCTCGCCGACGTCTGCGAGGATGTCCCGTCCGACACCGCGCTGTACTCGACCGTGAACGCCGTCGTCGCGCTGACACCCACCGGCGTGACGTCGACGGTGAGCGTGTGCTTGTCCTTGTCGAGATCGAACGCCAGATCCTGCGCACCGGCGTGGACGCGCGTGACCGCGACGGCCGCGTCGAGCTCGACCACCGCCCCGCTCGTCGTCGTGTCGAGCACCATGTCCTCGCTCGCCGTGAGCGTCTTGCTGGCCCAGTCCCAGCTGCCGTGGAGACCGTAGGAGATGGCGTCGTAGCCGCGGGCGCCCGCGCACCCGGGGACGCAGCTGGCCGGCGCCGGCGTGCCGCCGTCGAGGTTGTCGCCGCAGCCGGCGAGCGCAGCGACGAGGCCGGCCGTCACGAAGGCTAGTTTCATGCGTGCAGGTTAGCGCAGTCGCGCGGGGTCCCCGCCTGGCACTTGCTGGCCAGCCGATGCCCATCCTTCGCTCTCCCGGATTGACCGGTTTGACCGGGGTGAGCCGGGATGAACCGCCCGGGCGCCCCTGGCGATCAACTCTTCGTGAGGGCCACCGCGAGCGCGGCCGCGACCTCGGCGTCGTGGAGCGCCAGCGCCCGATTTGCGCGGATCGAGGCGCCGCCGGTGATCGCGGCGAGCTGGGCCAGCAAGAACGGCGTCAGACGTTTTCCGAGAACGCCACCCGCCGCGGCCCGCCCCAGCGCGTCGGTGATCGCCGCGTCGATCACGTGCGCATCGAGCGCACCGTCCGCCGGGATCGGGTTGCACACGAGCACGCCGCCGCCGCCGAGGTCGTCCCAGCGCGCGTGGCAGATCGCGGCCAGCTCGGCCGGCGTCTCCGTGTGGTGCTCGAGCGCGAGCCCCGAGCTCGGTGTGTAGAACGCGGGCAGCTCGCGCGTGCGATAGCCGACCACGAGCACGCCGAGCGTCTCGAGCGCCTCGAGGGTGCGCGGCAGATCCAGGATCGCCTTCGCGCCCGCCGACACCACCGCGATCGGCGCGCGCGCAAGCGCCACGAGGTCGTGCGAAATGTCCATCGCGTCGCCGCGGTGCACGCCGCCGATGCCGCCGGTCGCGAACACGCGGATGCCGGCGCGCGCGGCGATCGCGCACGTGGCGCTCACGGTCGTGGCCGCGGTCGTCCCGCGCGCGAGGTGGACCGCGAGGTCGGTGGCGCCCGCCTTCGCGACCCGCGGGCCCTCCTCGGCGAGGCGCGCGAGCTGCGCGTCGTCGAGCCCCACGCACGCGCGTCCGGAGATCACGGCGATCGTGGCCGGCACGGCGCCGCCCGCGCGCACGCGCGCCTCGAGCTCGCGGCCAACGACGAGGTTGTCGGGCCACGGCAATCCGTGCGCGACCAGCGTGGACTCGAGCGCGACGACCGGCCGGCCGGCCGCACACGCGTCGGCCACCTCGGGCGAGAGCAGGAGCGCGAGCGCCATCACGCGGATGTAGCTCGAAGTGATATGGCTTGGCCATGCCGTCGACCACGCGGATGCTCGTGCTCGGCGTGGCGCGGCGGTTCCAGCCCGTGCCCGGCGGACGAGGTGCGGCGCGAGCGGATGCTCGCGGTCGGCATCGCGGTGCTGCTCGGGACCTCGCTCGCGTCGATGTCCGACGCGGCGGGGCTGTGGCTCGAGAGCGAGGCGGCGCTCGCGCCCCCGCTCGACACGGTGTTGCTGCGGTGCGGCCTCTTCTTGCCGATGGAGCTCGCGCCGCGCTGGCTCCACCACATCGCATCGGAGAACCCGTTCTTTCACGTGGTCAACGCGTCGCGCGCCGCGGTCCTCGGCGACGCCGGCAACGACTCGCTGCTCGTCGGGGGCGTCTGCGCGGCGGGCATGGCGGTGAAACGGCCTGCGGGCCGCGAACCGCGCGTCCGCTCGGGATTCCGCGTAGGCGGCGAAGCGTTGACCCGCCATGGACGTCCGGACTCCCGGACGTCGGAGAGCAGCGTTTCCGTTGGCGTCCTGGCGTCCTGGCGGTTCAAACTGCGACGCGTCATGGCTCGCTTCGCGCCTCCCGACATCGAGCGCACCGCGCGTCCCGGCGGGGGCTACCTCCTGCGCTCGCGCGTGCCGGCGCCGCCGCACCTGCGCTGCCTCGGCGACGCGCTCGTGCGCTGGGCCGCCGAGGCGCCGGACCGCGTCTTCCTCGCCGAGCGCACCGGGCCGACTCTCGCCTGGCGCCGCGTCACGTACGCCGAGGCGCTCCAGGCCGCCCGCGGGCTCGGCCAGGCGCTGCTCGACCTCGGCCTATCGGCCCGGGCGCCGCTGGTGGTGCTGTCCGGCAACTCGGTCGAGCACGCGCTGCTCGCGCTCGGCGCGATGCACGCCGGCATCCCGATCGCGCCGGTCTCGGCCGCATACTCCCTCGCGTCGCGCGATCACGCCAAGCTGCGCGCGCTCGCCTCGCTCGTGCAGCCAGGCGCGGTCTACGCCGAGGATCTCGCCGCGTACGGCCCGGCGGTCTCCGCCCTCGCGCCGCGGGTCCCCGTCCTCGATCGCGCGCGCGTGACGGCGCTCGCCGCCACCCCGCCGACCGCCGCGCTCGACGCGGCCTTCGCGGCCATCACGGGCGACACGATCGCCAAGCTCCTGTTCACGTCCGGCTCGACGGGCGAGCCGCGTGCCGTCGTCAACACCCAGCGCATGCTCTGCGCGAACCAGGCCGCGCTCGCCGCCGGCTGGCCGTTCCTCGCCGATCGCCCGCCGGTCATCGTGGACTGGTTGCCGTGGAGCCACACGTTCGGCGCGAACCACAACTTCAACCTCGTGCTCACCGCCGGCGGCACGCTCTACATCGATGGCGGCAAGCCCGCGCCCGGCGCGTTCGACGTCACGCTGCAGAACCTGCGCGAGATCCCGTCGACGATCTACTTCAACGTACCCCGCGGCTTCGACCTGCTCGTCGGGCACCTCGAGACCGACGCCGCCCTGCGCGCCACGTTCTTCTCCGAGCTCGAGGTGATCTTCTACGCGGCGGCCGCGCTGTCGCCGGCGACGTGGGACCGCCTGCAGACGGTCGCGCGCGCATGCGAGCACCCGATCGCGATGACGTCGGCTTGGGGCTCGACGGAGACGTCGCCGCTGATCACGCAGGTCTGCTTTCCGATCGACCGCGCCGGCGTCATCGGCGTCCCGGCCCCCGGCGTCGAGCTCGCGTTCGCGCCGGCCGGCGACCAGCTCGAGATGCGCGTGCGCGGCCCGAGCGTCGCGCCCGGCTACCTGCGCGCCGACGGCCGCATCGAGCCGCTGCCGCGCGACGAGCTCGGCTTCTACCCGATGGGCGACGCCGGCCGCCTCGCCGACGCCGACGCGCCGGACGCCGGCATCGTGTTCGAGGGCCGCACGTCCGAGAACTTCAAGCTCTCGTCCGGCACCTGGGTCCACGTGGGCCAGGTCCGCCTCGAGCTCCTCGCCGCGTGCTCGCCGCACCTCGCCGACGCGATCATCACCGGCCACGACCGCGCCGAGCTCGGCGCCCTCGTGCTCCTGGCCCCGGGCGCCGATCCGGCCCTCCTGCCCGCCGCCCTCGCCCGCCACGCCGCCACCGCCACCGCGTCCTCCACGCGCATCACGCGCGTCCTGATCCTCACCGAGCCGCCCTCCATCGACGCCGGCGAGATCACGGACAAGGGCTACATCAACCAGCGCGCCGTCCTCTCCCGCCGAGCGGCCGACGTGGTGCGGCTGTACGGCGACGAGACGGACGTGATTCTCCCGGATTAACCGCTCGAACGCGCCGTCACCGCAGCTCGAACTCTTTGCAGAACGCCACGTCGACCGGCACGGCGCCCGTGACGGGGTCGGGCGCGTCGAGGGGCCAGCGGCGCTGGCCGATGTCGGGCCAGTCGTGCCAGCAGGTCTCGCGCGCCGCGCTCCAGTACATGCAGTCGCCGCACGCGGAGCGCAGCTCGAACTGCCTGGCCTCGGCGATCAGCTCCGCCGTCAGCGCGAACTTCATCGCGGCGCCGGGACGGGCATCGCGCTGCTTCCAGAACCGGTGGCGCCGGTCGGGTCATCGGCGGTCCGCTTGTGGACCTCGTGCTTCAGATCCTGGAGCGCCGGGCCGGCCTGATCCTCGAGGCCGTTCTTGAGGTCCTGCAGCTCCTCGGTGTGCCAGATCGCGCGCACGTGGCCCGCGAACGTCAGCCGCGCCTCGTGGGTCGAGTACGGGAAGCCGGGATCAGCCAGCTTTCGCGGCGCGCCGATGGGCACCGCGGTCGCGCAGTACGCGAGCGCCAGCAGGACCACGAGCGTGAGCAGGCTGCGCATGCGAAAAGCCTACCGCGCCGACCGCTAATCGCTAGCGCGCTTCAGGATCAAGAAGGCGACGCGGCGGTTCTTCGCCCACGCCTTCTCGTTGTGGTTGTGATCGATCGGCTGCGTCTCGCCGTAGCCCTGCGCGGTCAGGCGCTTCTCGTCGACGCCCTTGTCCGACAGGTACTTCTGCACCGCGTGGGCGCGCTTGTCGGAGAGGTCGAGGTTGTAGGCGTCGTCGCCGCGCTCGTCCGTGTGGCCCTGGATCTCGATGAGCGAGATGCTCGGGTTGCCCTGGAGCGTCGCCGCGACCGCGTCGAGGATCGGGTACGACTCCGTCTTGATGACGGCCTTGTTGTACTCGAAGTACACCATGTCGAGGATCTCGATGGAGGTGTCCGTCACGACCACGCGCCCGCGGTCGGGGCAGCCGTCCTCGTCCTGGAAGCCGTTGTAGGTCTCCGGCTCGTTCGGGCACTTGTCGAGCTTGTCCGGGATCCGGTCCTTGTCGTTGTCCGGATCGGGGCAGCCGTCCTCGTCCTCGAAGCCATCCTTGTCCTCGGGGTCGTTCGGGCACAGGTCGTCCACGTCGAGGATGCCGTCCTGGTCGTTGTCCGGATCGGGGCAGCCGTCCTCGTCCTGGAAGCCGTCGAAGTCCTCCGGGTCATCCGGGCACTTGTCGACGTCGTCGAGGATGCCGTCGCCGTCGCGGTCGTTCTTGTTGCCCTCGGGGCAGCCGTCTTCGTCCTGGAAGCCGTCCTTGTCCTCGGGGATGTTCGGGCACTTGTCCTGCGTGTCGGGGATGCCGTCGCGATCGTTGTCCGGATCGGGGCAGCCATCCTCGTCCTCGAAGCCGTCCTTGTCCTCGGGCTCGTCCGGGCACTGGTCGACGTCGTCCTTGATGCCGTCGCCGTCGCGGTCGCCGATGTTCGGCTCGAAGATGATGCTGATGAACGCGCGGGTCGCCGGGTTCGCGCCCTTGCTCGTCTGCAGGCCGCGCCCGCCGCCGAGCGAGAGGAACGAGTTGCGCGCGAGGTAGAGCTTCACGCCGCCGATCGCCTCGAGCGGCTGGTAGTTCGTGTGGTCCCCGAGCGGCAGCGCGCCGATGACCTCGCCGACGATGTCGAACTTCTGGACCGAGACCGCGTACGCGAGGCCGAGCCCGAACGGGAGCTCGCTGCCCGCGCTGACCGTGGCGCCCGTCGTCGGGGCGGCGAGGTCGCCCGGGTCGGTGTTGGTGAACGTCTCCTGCGAGCGGACGCGGATGCCGCCGTTGAGCGACACGCGGAACCGGCCCTGATCCCCGAACTCCTTGTCGAGGATGCCCATGATCTGCGGCACGAGCTTGCCGCTCGCGTTGCCGCCGGTCGCATCCCCCTTCGCCTCGCCGATGAAGCGGCCCGTGGGCGACGCCGTCGGGAGGTAGAGGCTCGCCACGAGGCCGAGGCCCACGTGCGGCGGGCGGCTCGTCTTGATGAACCGCGTCTTGAAATGGATGCCGATGTTCCCGATGCCCTGGCCGTCGATCTTGAACGACTGGTTGTTGTTCGGGTTCTGCGCGTCCACGACGTCGGGGCCGCGGTCGCCGTTCATGATCGCGAACGGGACCGACACGCCGAACTCGAGCTCGGCGGGGCCGGCGTGGATGCCGAACGCGCCGACGAGCGTCGCCGTGATGATGTTGTCGATCGAGTAGGTGTGACCCTGCCCGTCGAGGTTGAGCAGGCTGTGGCCCCAGTCGAGGGCGCCGAGGCCAAAGGAGAACTCCTTGTCGCCCAGGACCTGCGAGGCGTTGACCGTGAAGTAACCGCGCGAGTCCATCGCGGGCCGGAACGTGTCGAGCGGGATGTTGCCCGCAGGCTCGGCAGCGGCGAGGCGCGCACCGGCGACCGACGTTGCGATCGCGATCGTGGCGGCCAGATACTTGGTCATGGACATAACGCCTCCGAGGACCAGCCGAGCTGGCCTCATGCCCTGTTACACCAACCGCGCGGGGCAGGTCAAACAAGCGGCCTACAAAGGTTTTCGGGCGCCTCGTCGGGCGCGCGGCCCGCTACTTGGGCGGGTTTGCGCGCGGGTCGATGTTGAAGCGGATGCACATCGAGAGCAGCGTCTGCTGGCTGTACGAGCCGGAGGCCGGCATCTTCGGGAAGTACTGCTTGGCCTTGTCGGCCCGACCCGCGTTGCAGGCGGCCATGTACGCGAACGCGGCCGTGTGGGGATCCGGCCTGCACTTGTACATGAGCTCGTATTCGGCGAGCGCCTGAGCGTGCGAGCCTTTGTTCTCGGCGGCGTCCCCGAGGCGGCGGAGCTCGTCGGCGTCACACGCGGCCGGCGGCGGCGGCGACTGGACGGCCGAGCCCGGGCCGACGCCAACGGCGGCGCTGCCAGGTCCGGGCGGGTGCGGGATCGTATGGTCGATCGGCGGGTCGACGACGGCGACCGCGACCGTGCACGGCGTGTTGCGCAGGCCGCCCGTGACGTCCGGGCCCTGCTTCTTCTCGAGGGTGTCGAGGTACTTCTTCATGTCGGCGCACTGGTGCAGGCCGGCCATCTTCGTGACGTCATTGTGCGCGCTCTCGACGGCGGCGGCCTTCGCCTTGTCGTACGCGTCCTGAGCGCCCTTCGTGTACTGCGAGCTCGTGCCGATCTGATCGAGGATGCTGCGCGCCTGGAGCAAGTTGTGCGTCTTGAGCGCGCCCTGCAGCTTGTCCGCCTCGCCCATCGCGGTGCGCTCGGCGGTCGCTTCGTCGATCAGCCGCTTGGCCTGGTCGGGGTCGAGCGCCTTCAGCTTGTCGGTCGCGCAGCCGATCTCCTTGTCCCAGAGCGCCTTCGAGCCGCCGTACGCCTTGCACTCGAGGGCGATCGCGCCGACGTCGGCCGCGGGGGGCGTCGCCGTGGCCGCCGCGTCGATGGTGGCGACCATCGCGATGGCCGCGTCGCCGGTGGTGACGTCGTTGCCCACACGTGCGTCGGGCTCGGGGACCACGACGCGGGTCTGCGAGCCGGCGTCGATGACGGCGACCGGCGTGTCCGGGCCGCCCGAGCTGCGCGTCATGATGAAGGCGACCGCGGCGCCGAGCACCAGGACGCCGAGGATGATGGCGACGAGCATGCCCCTCTTGCTGCCGGACTCGGGGACATCGGTGATGACCGCGTCGCGCGAGAACAGGAAGTCCTCGCCCGGCTCGATGAAGCGCAGGCGGACGTGGCCGAGATCGACGACGTCGCCGCGGCGGAGCTCGACCTTGCCGTAGTCCTGGCCGTTGACGCGGACGCCGTTGCTCGACTGCAGATCGCTGATCGTGTACCGACCGGAGTCCGGCTCGCGGACAATCTTCGCGTGGTTGCGGCTGATCGACCGGTGGTTGATGACGATGTCGTTCTCGTCGGTGCGGCCGATGATCATCGGCTGCCGCGTCAGCTCGAACTCCTTGCCCGCGAAGTTCGAGGACAGGACGACGAGCTTGCCGTGGCCGACGGGCGTGGTCAGCGCGGCGACGACGGCGGCGGTGGCGACCGGACGCCCGCTCGCGTCGTCACCGGCGATCGCGACCATCGTGCGCGCGGGATTGCCGACGAGCTGGGTCGGGGCCGGCGGGACCGGGAGGCCGGCGGCGGTCGCCGTGGCGGCGCCGGGCGCCGGAACGGGCGCGGTGAGCGGGGCGGTGGGGGCCGCGGCGACGGCGGGGATGATGTCCGTCGGCGCGTTGCCAGCGCTGTCGACGCGCTCGATCGGCATCGTGCGCGCGTCGTCGACCTGCTCGATGCCCTCGGCCTTGAGGTAGAGCTTGTAGTCGCCGATCTGCACCTGATCGGAGACGCGCAGCGAGACGCGCTCGGCGATGCGCGCGTTGTTCACGCGGATGCCGTTGTAGCTGCCGAGGTCCTCGATGTGGACCTCGCCGTTGTTGCGCAGGATCCGCGCGTGCCGGCGAGAGACGTTCCGCTCGGTGAGGCGGATCGTGTTGCCCTCTTTCCGGCCGATCGTGATCTCGTCGCGGATCAAGGGGACGACTGTCGTCTTCCCCTCGTCGTCTTGGATCACGAGCTTGAACATCGATGCGCGTTAAACGGTAAGGGGACTGGTGGGCAGAAACAACTGTCGAGAATCAGGATCGTTGCCCAAGGTCATCGAGGTCATCGCGACCGGAGAGCACCCCGCGCCAGCTGGACAGCTGCCGCGAGTTGTGGATCGCCGGCGTCCGCCGTGAGTCTGGCATCGATGGGTGGGCGCGCGCCAGTCGGAGGCGGTCGCCCGGCGGTGATCTCCTCGGCCGCGAACGCCTCGACGCGCTGGTCGGGGACCAGGCCCTTGGATTCCAGCGACTTGCCCTCGGGGGTGTAATAGCGGGCCGTCGTCAGCTTGAGGCCCGAGCCGTCGTCGAGATCGAAGAAGGTCTGGACGGTGCCCTTGCCGTAGGTCGGCAGGCCCACCAGCCGGGCGCGCCCGTGATCGCGGAGCGCGGCGGCGAGGATCTCGGCGGCGCTGGCCGTGCCGCCATCGACGAGCGCGATGATCGGGATCTGCTCGGCGGGGCCGCCCGTGTGCGCGACCTGGGTCTCGACCTGGCCGCGGCGACCGTGGATCGAGACGATGGTCCCCTTGTCGAGGAAGAGATCGGCGGTGGCGACGGCCTGGTCGACGAGGCCGCCGGGATCGTCCCGCAGATCGAGGACGAGGACGTCGAGGCCACCCTTGGCTTTCAGGTCGCGCAGCGCGGCGAGCGTGTCGGTGGACGTGGCCTCCGCGAAGCGCGCGATCGCGAGGTAGCCGATGCGCGGCTCGACGACACGGGCGCGCACCGACGGTTGCTTGACCTGCGCGCGCACGACGACGAACGGGCGCGGCTCCTTCCAGCCCACGCGAATGACGCCGAGGGTGACGCGGGTGCCGCTCGGACCGCGCAGGGTCGCTTCCCACGCGCCGGCCTCGCGCAGCTCGTGGCCGACCTCGGCCGTGGCGACGCCGTCAATGGTCGCGATGCGATCGTCGGGCTCGAGGCCGGCCATCGCGGCGGGCGAGCCGGGCACGACCTCGTCGACGATCGGATACGGCGGCACGCTCGGGCGCGTTCCGTCGAGGAGGCCCGGGCCGAGCGTGAGGCCCGTACCGCCGAACTCGCCCTCGGTGTCCTGGCGCATCCGCTTGTAGCGGGTCGGCGGCAGGAACGTCGAGTGCGGGTCGAGGTTGTGGAGCATGCCGCGCTGCGCGTCGTAGAGGAGCTGCTGCTCGTCCACGGGATCGACGTAGCTGGTCTCGATCGCGGACAGGGTCTGCGCGAACGCGTCGAGCGCCTTGAAGCGCTGCGTGTCGGTGTGCGGCACCGCGAACGCGGCGGCGGCGACCGCGACCGTCGCGCCGGCGGCGAACGCGGCGACATGGCTGGCGCGCGACATGCCAGCGAGCTTAGCGCGTGGCGCGGCGCTTCGGCTTGCCGGCCGCGCCGTCGTGCGGCAGGACGGTCTCCGGATCGATCGGCAGGCCGCCGGCCCCGAGCGCGACGCGGACCTCGAGGTACACGCGGTGGCGCGCGGCGCGGCCGATCCCATCGCCCTTGTGGACCTCGGTGCCGACGGGCATCGCGGGGTCGGCGAGCTTGGCCACGACGACGAGGTACGGGCCCGCGTCGATGATGACGCCGGCGTCGAGGCCGCGGATCGGGCCCGCGTAGCGGACGATGCCGTCGGCCGGCGCCACGACCTGCGCGTGATCCTCGACCTCCAGGTCCAGACCACGGCGCGAGAGCTGCGCCTTCGAGTGTTCGTGCTCGAACGAACCGTACTTGCGCGCGACGGTGCCCTTCACCGGCCAGGCGAGCTCGGTCGGCGCGACGACGGCGGCGACGGCGGCGGCCTCGGTGGCGATCCGCGCCGCGGCCGTGCGGAGGCGCGCGAGCTCGTCCGACAGGAGGCCGCGCTCGCCGGCATCGCGCGCGAGCAGCAGGCGCGCGGCCGCGGCGCGCCGGGCGGAGGCGAGGCGATCGGCGTCGGGCGCGTCGCCGGCCGGCGGCGTGTGGAGGACGCGGGCCGCCGAGCGGGCGCGGCGGGTGCGAGCCGCATCGGCGGCGGTCAGCTTGCCCTGCACGGTGGTGAGGGCCGACGCGACGGAGGTCGACTCGCCGGCGAGCTGGGCCGCGAGCTGCGCGTGCAGCTCGACGGGCGCGCCGGGAACCGCCGAGAGGAGGACCTTGGCCTGTGGGACCTCGCCGCGCGGCTCGTCATCGGCCAGCGCGAGCGCGGGGGAAGCGAGCAGAGCGAGGAGCGCGAGCGCGCTAGCTCGCCGCACGCGACGCTCCGGCCAGCCCGCCGCCGATCAGCCCGAGCAGGCCCCCGGCGAGGACGAACAGCGCGATCTCGGCGGTCGGCGGACAGGCGAGCTGGACGTCGCCGAGCGCGCCGCCGAGCAGGTCGGTGAGCGACGCGCCGTACGCGCGGACGCCGGCGTAGACGGCCCCGGCCGCGAGCAGCGCGGCGAGCGTGCCCTGGGCCGCGCCGGCGAGCGCGGTCGGGATCCCCAGGAAGCCGGGGCCCGCGCCGAGCATGCGCGCGACGGCGAGCTCGCGGCGGCCGCGGTCGAGGCGCACGCGGACGGTGGCGAGGACGACGATGAGCGCGAGACCGGCGAACAGCGCGGCCCCGGTCCACGCGATGATGCGGACGCTCGCGAACGCGGACGCGGTGCGATCCTCGCCGCCGTTCTCGAGGACGACGTCGTCGATGCCGGCGGTGCCGCGGAGCGCGCGCAGGGTCGGCGACATCGCGACGACATCGCGCACGCCGGGGGCGAGCGTGACCTCGACGGACGCCGGGAGGCTGGCGACGTCGATGCCCTCGAGGAGCTGCGCGCCGGGCGAATCGCCGGCGCCGGCGAACGTGCCGTCGGCGCGGGGCGCCGCGGTCCCGAGCCCGAGGGCGGCCTGCAGGCGGCGCGCGGACTCGGCGGGCGAGACGAGCTCGGCGTGGTCCACGCCGGCGAGGCCCGACAGCTCGGTGACGAGCGCCACCGCGTGCGCTTGATCCACGGACTCGCCGAGGTACACGACCATGCTCGCGCGGCCGCGCGGGGCGCGGGTCCAGGCGTCGAGGTTCTCCGCGATCACGCCGGCCACGCCCACCGCGAACAGCGCGCAGGTCAGCGCGAGCAGCGTCCAGAGGGTCGACCGCGGGCGCTCGCTCGCGAGCCGCGCCGCCCGGCGCAGCGACGACATGACGGGGGCGATCACGTCTCTTCGTCCATCGCGCGGAAGCCGAGGGCCGCGCTGGCGTGGCGCGGCGCGGACGGGCCGGTGAGGCGATCGAAGACGATCTCCGGCGGCGGCCCCGGGTCGGGCTCCATCGTCGCGTCGGTGAGATCGAAGCGGCCCGTGCCCACGCGGCGCGGCGCGAGCTTGGTGATGCGGCGAAGCGCGCGCATCTTCACGCGACACCGCCGGCGGCCGCCGGGAACTGGATGAGGTTCGGGATCGCGTGCTCGGCGCTGGCGGCGGCCGCGGGTGCGCGCAGCGGCACCGACACGAGGTCGACGAGCAGCTCCTCGATCGTCTTGCCGTCGAGCAGCACCTCGCCGAGCGGGCGCAGGAGGCCGCCGACGAGCGCGAGCTGACGCCAGCCTTCGCGCTCGGCGATGACGCGCAGGGCGGGGTCGCGGCCGAGGAGGATGCACGCGGCGCCGGCGCGCGCGGCCTCGGCGATGGCGCCGCACACGAGCTCGGCGCCCGCGGCGTCCTGCAGGCTCGTCGGGTGGTCGGCGATGACGAGCTCGGGATCGCGGACGAGCGCGCGCGCGACGGCGACGCGCTGGCGCGCCGACGGCGGCAGGCAGTCGAGCGGCAGCGACGCCTCCGACTCGAGGCCGACGCGCGCGAGGCACTCGGCGGCGCGGACGAGCGAGATCGAGCGCGGGACACCGTCGATCTCGAGCGGCATGATGACGTTGAGCTGCGCGCTGCGGTCGTCGAGGAGGCAGAGGTCCTGCGGCACGATGCCGATGCGGCGGCGCAGGAGGCGCAGCGACGACCGGCGGAGCTTGCCGACGTCGTGGCCGAGCATGGTGATCGTGCCGGTGGCGGCGGCGTGCTCGCCGAGGGCAGCGGCCACGAGGCGCGACGTGCCGACGCCGGCGGCGCCGACGATGACGACGACCTCGCCCGCGCCGACCAAGAGCGTCGCGCCGGTCACGATCGCCGGGCCACCCCGCGGGTGGTCGAGGCGAACATCGTGCATATCGACAACCGGGTGCCCGACCCCGATCGACTCACCACGTTCGGCTGGCATCGCAACGGTCGTACGCGCTCCGATCGGGCGGGGCAAAAAAACGGCTAAGCTGCAGCCCTTGACGCGCCTCGGACTTCTCGCGGTTTGCTGCCTCGCGGCGTGTCGCGGCGACACGAGCGACGCGACCGCGCGCATCGCGGATCTCGAGGCGAAGCTCGCCGCGATCGAGAAGCGGATCCCCGTCGATACGGCCGCCGTCGCGAACGAGCTGTTGCTCAAGGGCAAGGCGGCCGGCCTCGGGGGCCCCGCCGGGCCCGCGGGTCCGCTCGGGCCGCCGGGCCCCGATGGTCCGATGGGGCCGGCGGGCGTCGGCCCGGTCGGGCACGAAGGTCCGCGCGGCGCGACCGGGGATCCGGGGCCCGTCGGCCCGACGGGGCAGCAGGGCCCGTCCGGCGTGCAAGGTCCGCAGGGCATCCAGGGCCAGCAGGGCACGATGGGCCGGCAGGGTCCCGTCGGGCCGAGCTCGGCGTACGCGGTCAAGGCCGACATCACGCGCAAGGAGACCCGCGTCGCCGTCGGGCCGGCGCAGGTCGCGACGGCGGTGGCGACGTGCGAGCGCGCCACCGATCTCCTCGTCACCGGCGGCTGCTACGCCGATCCGCAGTGGCTCGCCCAGCTCGTGGCCGCGCGCCCGGTGGCGATCAGCGAGGGCGGCACCGCCGCGAGCTGGCGCTGCGACTACCGGAACAGCTCGCCCGCGACGACGATCGAGATCGTGGCCGAGGTCTACTGCGTCCGCGCGCGCGAATCAGCGCCGGCCGCGTCGACCGGCGGTCAGTAGCACTCGATGCCGTGCGACGACGTCGGCGGCAGCCCGACGGCGAGCGGCGCGGTCGTGATCTCGACCGCGAGCTGATAAGCGCGGAGGCCCTGCGCGGCGGGCGCGAGCTCGCTCAGCACCACGGTGCCGTCGGGGCACAGCGCGGCGTCGCCGATGATCTCGCCCGGCGTGGAGATCGGCTGCCACGCCTCGGAGCTCGTGACGTCGAACGCCATGAGCGGGCGCGTGCCGAGCGCCGAATCGTCGGTGCCGGTGACGGCCATCCACAGGAACATGCTGTCGCCGAAGATCTGGAACTGGATGCGCGTCGCGAAGCCCGCGAGGACGATGTTGCGCGTGATGCACTGCGAGCTCGGCGCGGCGCCGGGCGTGATGTGCTCGATGCAGCCGCTGTTGTTCGCGGACGCGTCGTTCGTGGCGATGGCGAGCGTGCCGTCGCCGACGGCCTCGAGGAGGCTCGACGGCGCCTTCGTCGTCAGGTCGAAGCTCGTGCGCACGGTGTCCGTGGCCGAGTCGATGACGTAGACCTTCGCGTTGCCGCGCGGCGCGCCCGTCGCGTCGTCGAGGAGGCCGCACGCGACGTAGACGTCGGGGCCGAGCGCGATCGCGGACGTGCAGTTCGGGTTGCCGTCGGGATCGTCGGCGGAGAGATCGATGTCGACGCTGGCGGCGGAGCCGCGCGTCAGGCGCTCGACGCCGGTGCCGGCGCGCTCGACGACGTAGAGCTTGTCACCGACCGCGGCCACGTCCTGCGGCTGCGAGCCGGCGTGGGGCGCGAGGGTCGTGGTGACGGTGAGCGCGGTGTCATCGAGAACGCTCAGCGCGCCCGTGCCGCCGCGGTTGACGACAAACAGCTCGTGGCCGAGGTGCCGCACGATCGGATCCGCGCCCACCACGCCGCCTGAATCGCGGTTGGCCGAGACGACCATCGCGCCCGTCGAGAGCGTGGACAGGACGCCGCCCGAGCCCGCGCCGGCCACGATCGCCGCGCGCGACGAGCCGGGCGCCGCATCGATCGGCACCGGCGCCGCGTCCGCCACCGCGTGGTCATCGCCGCTGCCCCCGCACGCGGCGGCGACCAGCGTGACGACCAGTCCGGTCAGGGCCTTGCTCACGCTCGATCTGTAGCAGGTTTGACCGCGCCCATCGATCCCGAAACGGTCGCGGGCCATGCCGTAGACTCTCGACCCACCCATGCTGGCCCACGTCGATGGCGCGGATCTGTTCTACGACTCGAGCGGTGACGGTGTGCCGATGCTGCTCATGCATGGCGTCGGCCTCGATCACGCGTACCTGCGGCCGGCCCACGCCGCGCTGGCCGACGCGTATCGCGTGACCTCCTACGATCACCGCCTCAACGGGCGGAGCTCGCGCACGGGCGCGGCCGATCACGCGTCCTGGACCGCAGACGCGGCGGCGCTGCTCGACCACCTCGGCGCGGCGCGCGCGGTCATCGTGGGCCATTCGTACGGGTCGTGGCTCGCGCTCCGCTTCGCGCTCGGCTACCCCGAGCGGGTTCACGGCCTCGTGCTCTCCGGCACGGCCCCGGCGTTCGACTACCTGCCGGAGGTCATCGCGAACGCGCAGGCCCGCGATCCCGGACGCGCGGCCCGGTTGCTCGAGGGGTTCTCGACACCGCCGGCGAGCGACGAAGCGCTCGGTCGCGTCTGGGCCGACGTGCTCCCGCTCTACTTCCACGGCACGCCGCCGCCCGACCTGCTCGCGGAGACGCGGTTCTCGGCTGTCGGGTTCGCGGCCGGGATGACCGCGCTCGCCGGGTTCGACCTCGCGCCCCGCCTGGCGGAGGTCCACGCGCCGGTCCTCGTCGTCGCCGGTCGCGACGACTTCATCATGCCGCCCGTGCAGGCTCGGCGCGTCGCCGAAGGCGTGCACACCGGGACGTACGTCGAGCTGGCCGCGGCCGGTCACTTTCCCTTCGTCGAGCAGCCGACCGCGTATCGCGCCGCGATCCGGAGCTGGGCGAAGGAGGCGCGCATCGCCTAGCTCTCGAGCGGAGCCTGGGCGCCTAGGGGGTCACGACGTAGCGGCCGAAGACCCCGTCGATGTCTGCGCCGTTGCTCAGCGAATCGCGGACATAGAGCGCGCCCGTGTCCGGGTTGACGCGCGCGGGGGCGCTGACGAGCCGGATGAACCGCACGCCGTCCGCGCGGATCGCGACGGCCTCGGCGTCGCTGCCGCTGACGTGATCGAGGTCGAAGCCGTCGCCGCCGGCCGCCGCGCGGTCGAACGGATCGACGGGGTTGGTCTGCGCGTTCAGGAGCACGGGCGTCCGGCCCGCGAACCCGGACCAGTAGCTCGGGTCGGCCGTGTACACGTTCTCGTTCGGGCTCGTGTAGGCGTGGTCGAGCGCGCGCCAGGTCGTGCCATCGCGCGAAACCTCGACGACGATCAGGTCCATGAACACGCCGCCACCGGCCTCGTCGAACGCGTTCTCGAACACGGCGAAGTCGTCGCCGCTGCCGTTCGCGAGCGCGCCGTGCGACCACGCGAGCGTGATCGAATCGTTCACGTCGGGCGTGTAGCCGAGCGAATAGACATCGGCGCCGCCCACGTCGGAGCCGCCGCCCTGCACGCCGTCGACGGCCTTGCTCGGGTCCCCGCCGCCGGGCGCGGCGACGACGACGTCGGCGAGCCGCACGGGGCCCGTGCTCGCATCGGGGGCGAGCGCGTCCGCCGCCGCATCGGGCGACGCCGGCGGGCCATCGACCGCCGCGCCGGAGCTACCGCCGCACGCGGCGAGCGCGGCGAGGAGCGAGCCCCTCAGTAGCACTCGAGCCCGTGAGCGGCCGCGGGCGGGAGGCCGATCGGCAACGCGGCCGGCGTGCGCTCGCCCGTGGCGCCGTAGACGCGCAGGCCGGCCTTGGTCTTCGTGACATCGCCGACGACGATGGCGCCGTCCGGGCACACCGCCAAATCGCTGATCGCCTCGCTCACCGGGGTCAGCGTGGTCGGCGTGGTCGTCGCCACGTCGAACGACACGATCGACTCGAACGCGGGCGGGAACCCCGGACCGGTCACCGCGGCGAAGACGCGATCGTTGACCGCGACGACGCGATTCGAATAACCGCCGAGCTTCGTGTTCGTCACGAGGCACGTGGAGGTCGGCGTCACGCCGGTCGTGATCTCCTCGATGCAACCGACGTTCGCGCTGCCGAAGTCCACGGTCGCGACGAGCAGCTTGCCCGCGCTCCCGACCTCGAGGAGGCCGAGCGGGTTCTTCGACGTCAGGTCGAACGACGTGCGCAGCGTGTCGGTCGCCGAGTCGATCACCGCGACCTTGCCGTTCTTGGTCGGGCTGAAGTTCGTCAGCAGCTGGCAGGTGACATACACATCCGTGCCGTCAATGATCGCCGACGCGCAGTCCGGCTTGCCATCCGCATCCAACGCCGACAGATCGACCGTCTTGATCGTGGTCGAGCCGCGCGTGAGCACCGCGACGCCCTTGCCGCCGTAGACCGGCACGTAGAGCTTCTGGCCGACGACGGCGACGTCCTGCGGGTTGGAGCTGGCGCCGGTCGCGAGCTGCTCGACGACGGCGAACGTCTGATCGTCGAGGATCGTGACGTTATTGCCATCGAGACTGTTGACCACGAACAGCTCGTGGCCGATGTGGCGGACGACCGGGTTGTCGCCCACCGCGCCGGTCGGGGCGAGGCCCGGCGTGACCGTGAGCGCCGTCGTGTCGAGCTTCGCGAGGACGCCCGGCGCGCCTGCGTGGAAGTCGCCGGTGATGGCCACCGCGATCTGCGGCGCGGCGGAGCCCGAGCCCGAGCCCGAATCGATCCCCGCGTCGAAGCCGTGGTGCCCGTCGATGCCGGTGTGGGCGTCGGGCGTGCCGGCGTTGTCGCCACCGCACGCGGCGGCGAACAGGAGAGCGGAGAGCAGAGCGATGCGATTCGTCATGACGTGCCTTTGGTGAAGTAGTTCCGGGAGCTCAGCGAGCCCAATCGAGAGACAGATAGAAGGTGCGGCCGGGGAGCGGAAAGCCGGCGACGTCCTCGAGCGCGCCGCGCGGCTGCATGCCGACCTGCGTGGTGCGGACATCGCCGAGGTTCGCGACGTCGAGCGCGAGGGCCAGGCCGCCGCCGAGCCCGACGCGGCCGCCGAGCCCGACGAGCGCGCGCCCGGCCACGAGGCCGTTCCCGGCGGGGTCGAGCGTGGTCTGCGACTGCAGCGCGGCGTCGAGCCAGAGCGCGGCGGCGTGGCCGGCGATCGGGCGCGCGAGATCGGCGCGGGCGTAGGCGAGGTGGCCGGGGTCGCGCGGGATCGGCTTGCCCGCGTACGAGACCTCGTCGGAGATCTGCTCGCTGGCGACGCGCGTGTAGTTCGCCGTCAGCGTCAGCGTGCGCGCGAAGCGGGCCGAGCCGACGAGCTCGGCGCCGTACGTCTGCGTGCGGCCGATGTTCTCGGCGCGCGCCACGAACCCCGCGTACGTGACGAACGCGATCGTGTCGCGCGAGCGGGTCGCGAACGCGTCGGCCTCGAGCAAGATGTGATCGACCGCGCCGAGCGCGCGGGCCGGCGCCCACACGAGCCCGGCGTCGCTCGCCTGGCCGCGCTCGGGCAAGAGGTCCGGCGCGCCGAGGACGAAGCCGCGGTCGCCGAACAGCTCGATCAGCGTCGGGCGGCGCTCGTAGAGGCCCGTGCTGCCCTTGAGCGCGAGGTCGGGGGCCAGCGTGACGCGGGCGCCGAGGCGCGGGCTCGGCACGACGTCCCAGCGCGTGGCGACGGGATCGAGCGAGCCGGGCGCGACCGTCACGCCGGCGGCGGCGGTGCGCTCGAGGTCGAGGCGCGCGGCGGGCGTGACGACGAGCGTCGGCGCGAGCTGCAGGTCGTACGCGGCGAGGAGCGCCCCACCCGCGCGCGTGCCCGTGACGCCGGGCATCTGGCCGGAGAGGTCCGTGTCGCGGTAGCGATCGCCGCGCAGCTCGGCGCCCGCGACGAGCCGATCGCCGCCGACCGGGAGGCTCCACGTGTGGGTCAGGCCGCCGGAGACGGTCACGCCGCGCCGCGCCGCCGCGCCGAGGCCGAGCTCGCCCATGGGATCGTGCAGCGTCTGGTCCTCCACGACGGCGTACCCGCGCGTGCGCGTGCGGGCCGGGCCCACGTCCACATCGGCGCGCAGATCGGCGATGACGTCGAGCGTGGCCAGGGTCGGCGCCACGGCGGGGCTCGCGATGCTGCCCGGCAGCCCCTGGTGCTTGTCCGCGATCCGGACACCACCGGCCGCGCCGCCGTCCGTGGTGCCGACGCGCGTCGCCGCGTCGACCTGCGAGAACTGGTTGTTCGCGCGCACGACCGTCGTGTCGTCGTGCAGGTTCAACGGCGTGCCGTTGTCGCTGAAGTACGCGAAGTCGCCGGTCGCCGCCTGGTAGCCGACCGTGGTCGACGAGCGCAGCCGGCCGCTCCAGTGGCGGTCGCCATAGTGGACGCGGACGTGCCGCGCGCCGTACGAGCCCATGCCGATCGACGCGCGCAGCCGCTCCCCGTTCTCGCCGGGGCCGAGCCGGGTGATCAGATCGAGCGCGCCGCCGATGCCCGCGCCGCCGAGCTCGACCGGCACCGCGCCGCGGTAGAGGTCGACCTGCCCGAACGCGCCGAGCGCGTAGCGGCCGAGATCCGTGGTGACGGCGGCGAGGCGCGACAGCGGGACGCCGTCGACGAACACCGTGGTCTGCCCCGGCGCCTGCCCGCGGATCGAGATCGACTCGAACGCGCCGAGCCCGCCGAGGCTGCGCGTCTGCGCGCCGACGGCCGTGGCCACCGCATCGGCGACCGAGGCGGCAGGCGAATAGTCATCGGGGTGGAGGACCGTGACGAACGGCGTCTCGCCGAGCGCCCGGCCCCGGTCGCGCGCCGCGGCCTCCGAGCCGCCGCCGATGATGACGATCGTCTCTCCGCGCGCATCGCGAGCCGGCTCCGGATCCGCCGGCGCGTCCGGAATGGCTTGCGCCCACGCGAGCCCCGGCCCCATGGCCAGCGCAAGCGCGAACGCACTCCGGCTGATTCCGACAGTCGTCGTCATCGTCACCCCACGTGACGTCGAGACGACGATGCGCGGACGCGCACCCTCCTCCCGAGGTCCTCGACGGCGAGGTGTCCTGACTTCCGGATCGTCCTAAGCGGCGCCTTCCCAGTTTCCCAGTGGCTAGCAGAGCTCTGCCGCGTCGTCCCCGGTTACAGTAGCGGGGGCTGTGCCGGTGTCACACCGGCTTCCCTGCATCCGTCGGAGCGTGTTCGTCGATTACTTGGTGACGATGTCACCCTTCATCGGGCCGAGCGCGCCGAGCAGATCGCTCTGCTCCTTCGGGCCGACCTTGAACTTGTCGAGCGACTTCTTGAGGTCCTCGACGAGCGCGTCGAAGTCCGACGACTTGACGCCCATGCCGGCGTGGGCCGTCTTCATGTCCTTGCCCTTGTAGACGCAGGGACCGCCCGAGGCGGCGCAGATCTGGTCCTTGAGCCCCTGCTTGAGGTGGGGGATGTCCGCGTTCGCGAAGAACGCGTTGATGCGAGCATCGGCCGCCACGTTGCCGACGAAGTCGTCGACGACGGCGTTGATCGCGTCCTGGCCGCCGAGGCGGTCGAACAAGGACTTGGTGTCACCGGCCGGCGGGGTCGTGGTGCCCGTGCCCGCGCCGCCATCCTTGTGGTGGCAAGCAGCGAGGCTGAGCGAGGCGAGGACGGCCATCAACGTCATTTGGATGCGCATAATTTTGTCTCCCTACGAGTCAGGTTCGGACCTGGATCGGGTTGGTATCAGTTTTTTTGGTCGGCGGGCAACTCGGGGACGACGACCTTGTAGCGGAACAGGTACCCGACCGCTTTGACGCCCCGGGCCGCCCAGAACAGCACCAGGAAGCCGACCACCAGGGCCAGCGGTCCCGCCATCAGGGCCTTGGTCCAGGACACCGCGTTCGGGTCTCCCGCGTTCTCGAGGACGCTCTCGTTGATCGCGGCCAGCGCGCGCGACGCCACGAACACGAACAGCCACGGGAACAGCTGCACGAGCAAGACCGCGCCGACGGCGCGCTGGATGAAGGGCACGTGCGACGACAGCGGCACGCCGTGCGTGAAGCGCGCCTGGAAGATCTTCTGCATCTTCCCGAGGAAAAAGGCCATCGAGAGGATGAGGACACCGAGGTTCAGGACGAGGAAGAAGATGACGGCGAACAGCGTGGCGAACACGAGGCCGCTCGACGCGCCCTCCACGTACTGCAGGTAGCTGACCGTCATCGAGAAGTAGTAGATGAGCGAGTCGATGGCCGGCGCGACGATCTCGCCGAGCACCGCCCCGGACAGGAACGTCAGCAGGGCGAGGACGCCGACCGTGCACAGGGTCGCGAGGAGCTCGCCCCGCACGCGGCGGAGGGCCCCGGCGATGACGTCGCGCCCGGCGTTTGCCCGCCCCGACGCGGCGGTCGCGGGCAGCCGGATGATCTCCATCAGCGTCGGGCGGATCGCGAGGACGAACAGCAGCATCGTCACGAACATGAGGACCACGGGGAGCAGCTCGAACAGGAAGCTCACCTTCTTCAGCATGTTCGCGACGTCGACGAACACGGACGCGTCCTTGACGATCTTCTGCCCGTTCGCGAGGAGGACGACGGCCGGCTGCTCCTCGCCGCCGCGCAGCTGCTCGAGCGTGGGCGCGAACAGCTCCTTGCCCATCACCGCGTACTCCTCGGCGTGGGTGTCGAGGGTCTCGAACGTGCCGGACGCGATGGCGAGGGTCGGGTTCGTGCGCGTGCCGAGCTGCGCCTGGACGTAGCGCATGCCGAGGAGGACGGCCCCGAACAGGTTCACCGTCACGATGAACGTCACCGCCGCGAGCGCCGCGTACTTGAACAGGTTCTTGCCCTGGCCGGGGTACTTCTTCGCGAGCCCGAGCGGCATCAGCAGCAGGAGGAGGCCGAGCGCGGAGAAGGCGACCACGCCGATGGCGAACTTGGTCATCTTGCGCTCGGAGGCGAGCTCCATCTTGTGCTCCATCTTGTGGAGCACGACCTTGCGGACGATCCGCACCATCGCGCGGAACTGCTCGACGCCGATCGATGGCAGCAGGCGCTTGCTGGGCTCGCGGGCGGCGAGCTCGCGGTCGACGGCCTCGGTGTCGATCGTCTCGGAGATGCCGGCGAACTCGTGAGCGTACTCGGCCTCGTCGGCCTGCTCCTCGGCCGTGACCTGGCCGTCGCCGTCCTCGTCGAAGAGCTTGGTCGGCGGCTCGCCGTCGTCCGCGTCGACGGGATCCATCTCGTTGGCCAGCTCGGCCGCTGCGATCGGAGCCGCGGTCACGGCCGACCCCGACGCTGCATCGGAGCCCGCGCCCGAACCCGCGCCCGAGCCCGCGTCCAGGATCGGCTCGGCGGTCACCGCGGACGGCGCGGGCGCGGGCGCCGCCGAGCCCGCCGGCTCGTCACTCGCATCTCCGCGCGCGCTCCGCCCACCGACGAGGACGGCCAGGCTCACGACGCAGTACAAGACCCACTTGGCTCGCATAGCCTGCCGTAGCACTGATCTCCCCTTGACCGCGACCGCATGCGTCACGACATTGGCCGCATGTTTGACACGCTCGTGCTTCCGGATCTTCACGACAAGACCTTCGTCATCACCGGCGCGAACACCGGGATCGGCAAGATCACGGCCCGCGAGCTCGCCCGCAAAGGAGCCCGCGTGATCCTCGCGTGTCGCAGCAAGGAGAAGACGGATCCTGTCATCGCCGAGATCCAGGCGGCGACCGGCAGCACGAAGGTGGAGTTCATCGCGCTCGATCTCGGCGACCTGGCGTCCGTCCGGCGCTGCGCCGAAGAGCTCCTCGCGCGCGATCTGCCGATCCACGGCCTCATCAACAACGCGGGCCTCGCCGGGAGCCGCGGGCAGACGAAGGATGGCTTCGAGCTCGCGTTCGGCACGAACCACCTCGGCCACTACCTGTTCACGCGCCTGCTCCTCGACCGCCTCAAGGCGACGCCCGGTGCGCGCATCGTGAACGTGTCGAGCAAGTCGCACTACCAGGCGAAGGGCATCGACTGGGCGGCGGTCCACGCGCCGACGAAGACCGTGACCGCGCTCCGCGAGTACGAGGTCAGCAAGCTCGCGAACGTGCTGTTCACGAAGGAGCTCGCCCGCCAGCTCGGGGCGAGCGGCGTGACGACGTACGCGGTGCACCCGGGTGTCGTGGCCACCGACGTGTGGCGGAGCGTACCGGCGCCGGTGCGCTGGCTGATCAAGAAGTGGATGATCACGCCGGACGACGGCGCGGTGGCGAGCCTGCGCTGCGCGGCTGCGCCCGAGCTCGCGACCGAGACGGGCAAGTACTACGACGTCGGCGGCAAGGAGAAGCAGCCCAGCAAGCTCGCCAACGACGTCGAGCTGCAGCACACGCTGTGGGCGAAGAGCGCGGAGTGGACGGGGCTCCCGGCCTGAGCCTGCGTTGTTCGCGGGCGATCTGCTCCGGTCAGGCGCCGGCGGTCCTCGGTGAGCGAAGCCGAATCAGAGTCCGAGATATTTCTCGGAGTCCGGCGTAGCCTGGCGGCATGCTGATCGCCGTCGCCGCGGTGCTCTCGACGCTCCACCTCGAGGGCGACGTCGCGCCGGATGGCGGTGACTACGTCGAGGTGCCGTTCACGGTGCCGGCCGGGACGGTCGAGATGACCATCGTCCACGCGAACACCACGCCGTCGACGATCCTCGACTTCGGGGTCTGGCAGCCGAGCCCGACGGCGGTGCCCGGCGGCGACTTTCGCGGCTACAGCGGCGGTCTCACCGAGGCGATCACGATCGGCGTGGCGCAGTCGTCGCGCGGCTACCTGCCCGGCGCGATCACCGCCGGCCCGTGGAGTGTCTCGATCGGCAAGGCCCAGCTCGGCGCGGGCGGCGCGCACTACACGCTCGACATCACGTTCGACGACGCCGCGTCGTTGCCCGTCGAGCCAACGGCCGCGTACACGCCCGTCGTCCTGGCGACGGAGAAGCGCTGGTACAAGGGAGACTTCCACGTCCACTCACGCGAGAGCGGCGATGCCTCGGCGACCTTGCAGGCGGACGCGGACCTCGCGCACGCGAACGGCCTCGACTTCGCGAACTTCAGCGACCACAACACCGTCTCGCAGCACGCGCTGATCGCCGCCGCGCAGGCGAGCTGGCCCGTCCTCGCGCTCCGCGGGAGCGAGATCACGACGTACAGCGGGCACGCGAACGCGGTCGGCAACGCGGCCTACGTCGACCACCGCATCGGCCTCCGCGGGCGCACCGTCGCCGATCTCGTGCACGACACGACGGCGCAGGGCGGCATCTTTCTCGTCAACCACCCGGCGACCGACCTCGGCGCGAACTGCATCGGCTGTCCATGGGGGCACGAGGACGACGCGCCGTGGGATGACATCGCCGGGCTCGAGGTGCTCACGTCCGGCTGGGAGGTCGGCGTCGCCGCGTTCACGCCGACGGTGTTGCAGCTCTGGGATCGCCTCGAGGACGCCGGGCACCGGCTCGCCGCGGTCGGCGGCAGCGACGATCACACCGCCGGCCTCGGCGAAGGCGCGGACGGCTCGCCCGTCGGACAGCCCTGCGTGAACGTGCTCGCCGACGAGCTGTCCGAGGCGGCGATCATCGCCGGCGTGAAGGCGCGCCACACGTTCGTGCAGCTCCGCGGCTGTACGGACGTCAGCGTGGACGCGACGCTGGCGACGGCGGACGGCGGCACGGCGCAGATCGGCGACGAGGTCGATGGCCTGGCGCAGGTCGCGCTGACCGTGCACGTGACCGGCGGCGACACCGACTTCGCGCAGGTCTGGCGCGACGGCGTCCGGGTGGCGCAGCAGGCGATCGCGGGGGCGGACGACACGTGGGTCTACACCGAGACGCCGGGCGCGGCGGCGCACCGCTATCGCGTCGAGATCATCAACAACGGCAGCCGGCGCCTGCTGATCACGAGCCACTTCTACGTGCAGGGCGTGACGGCTCCGGCTGCCGGGGGCGGCGGTTGCGCCTCCGGTGGAGCCGGCGGCGGCGGCCTCCTGGCGCTGGCGCTCGCGGGCCTGGTCGCGCGTCGGCGTCGGCGCTGACCCGCGCCGTTCCTGCCGCGAGCCCCGCGGACCGCGGAGGTGTGAGATCGGCGCTACGCTTTGTAAGCCGCCGCGTCGATCCCGTGCCGCTGCAGCAACCGCCGGAAGTTCGTGCGATCGAGGCCCGCGAGCCGCGCCGCCTCGGAGACCGACCCCTTCGCCTTCTCCATCGCCTTGATGAGGTAGCCCTTCTCGAACGCGGCGCTCGCCCGGCGCTTGGCCTCGGTGAGCGGCGGCAGGTCCTCGCTGTCGAGGACGATCGGGATCCGCGAGCTGCTCTGCGCCCGCGCCCGCTGGCCGATCGCGGCCGGGAGCGAGTCGGGGCCGATCGTCGCGTCGCCGTGGTGCAGGGCGACGGCGTGCATCAGCGCGTTCTCGAGCTCGCGCACGTTGCCGGGCCACGGGTACGCGAGCATCGCCTCGAGCGCGTCGGGCGCGAGCACCGGCGCGCCGGTGCCGCCGTGCTTGCGCAGGAAGTGCCCGGCGAGGAGCGGCAGGTCGTCGAGCCGATCGCGCAGCGGCGGGACGAGCAGACGCACCACGTTGAGCCGGTAGAACAAGTCCTGGCGGAACTTTCCCTCGGCGACCGCCGCCTCGAGGTCCACGTGCGTCGCCGCGATCACGCGCGCGTCGACCTTGCGCACGGTGTTGCTGCCGAGCGGACGCACCTCGTTCTCCTGCAGCACGCGCAGCAACCGCGCCTGCACGGCCATCGGCATGTCGCCGATCTCGTCGAGGAACAGCGTCCCGCCGTCCGCCTCCACGAACACACCTGCGCGATCGCTCGTCGCCCCGGTGAACGCGCCCTTCGTGTGCCCGAACAGCTCGCTGTCGATCAGCGTCTCCGGGATGGCCCCGCAGTTGAGCGCGACGAACCGGTGCGACCGCCGCGCGCCCCGCTCGTGGAGGGACCGCGCCACGAGCTCCTTGCCCGTGCCGCTCTCACCTTGGATCAAGATCGACACGTCCTGCCCCGCGAGCCGATCGAGCTGCGCGCGCAAGAACCGCATCGCGCCGGACGTGCCCACGAGCGTGGTCCCCGTCGATGCGTCCTCGCGCTCGCGCTCGGCGAGGCGCCGCCGCAGGGTCGCGTAGCGCGCCGCCGATTGCACCATCGACGACAGCGCGAGGGCGGCGAACGGCTTCGTCAGGTAGTAAAACGCGCCGGCGCGCATGCACGCGGTCGCGGTGTTCGCGCTGTTGTCGGCGGTGAGCATCAGGATCGCCGCGAGCGACCCTGCCTCGCGAAAGCGCTTGAGCACCTCGATGCCGCTCATGCCGGGCAAGCCGACGTCGAGCAACATCACGTCCCAGTCCGCGGTCCCCGCCTCCAGCTTGCCGAGCACGACGAACGGGTCATCGGTGATCTCGAGCTGCATCTCGTCGTTCGTCAGGGTCCGGACGAGCACCTTCGATACGTCGGGGTCATCCTCGACGATCATGATCTTCCAGCGCTCGGAGGGCTCGGCCATCAGCGGTCTGAACAGGCTCGCACGGCCACCGGGTGACCCGTGCTCATGAGGCCACCGCGTGAGCGTCAGGCTCTGCGCCGAGCGTTGCCCGTAACCGTCCTACAGCGCGCCACATCAGCTGGCACACGCGCGACGGCGTGATGCCGAGGACGGACGCGATCTCCTGGAACGTCATCTCCTCGAGGAAGTGCAGCGCGAGGATCCGCACGTCGCGCGCCTCGAGGTCCGCGAGCGCGGCCCGCACCCGCGCCAGCATCTGGAGGTGGGCGGCCTGCGCGTCGGGCGAGAGCACGTCCTCCGCGATCAGCATCGGCTCGTCATCGTCCAGCGGCGCGAGCTCGAAGGTCGTGCGCGTGAGGCCGTCGCGATACGCCTCGACCGACACGCCGAGCTCGCCTGCGACCTCGGTCTCGTCCGGTGCCTCGCCACCGCTCTGCTCGAGCTTGCGGATCGCGGCCGCGATCTTGCGCGCGAGCTGGCGGACGCGGCGCGGGACCATGTCGCCCCGGCGGAGCTCGTCCAGCACGGCCCCACGGATGCGGTGCTCGGCGAAGGTCAGGAAGGACTCGTCCCGGGTGCTGTCGTAACGATCCGCCGCCTCGACCAGGCCGATCATCCCGGCGCCGACGAGGTCCTCGCGGGGGACCCACTCCGGAATCCGCTTGGCCATCTTCAGCGCGATCCGGCGCGCGACATCCGCGTGCGCGCAGATGAGTCGGTCGCGGTCGGGACGGGCCTGCATGCGGCCCTGTAGTGCGACCGCCACGCCAGTTCTCGACCGCATCGCGGCGCCGACGTGCCTCAACGTTTCGAAGTAGATAGCGGCGGCTTCCGACCTCGCTACGAGTTTCTACATGAGTAGTTTTATACTCGAGGAGGGTTCGATCCTACCCAGGACGAGGCGGGAGTACGGAGATGGTACGCGAGTTTCTGTTACCCTGGACCGTGGCGAAGAGCGCGGCGAAACCCAAGGCGAAGGTCGGGAAGCCCGCTCCGACGGCGGTCGCGGCGAAGGCGGCGGCGGCCCGAGCGGTCGCACCCGCGGCGGTCGCGGCGAAGCCCGCCCGCTTTCCGAAATCGACTCCCGTCCAGCGCGCCGCCGCGCCCGTGGTGTCCTTGGCTCCCGCCCCGCCGCCGCCGCGCGACGAGCTCGTGGCGCCGCGCGATGTCGCGCGTCTGCTCCGCTACGGCGAGAGCTTCGGGCCCCACCGCATCGACGTGCGCTGGCTCCCCCTGCAGCTGCCGATCGCATCCGGCGCGCTCGCGCTGTTCGATCCGGCCGCGCCGAAGGCCGCGCGCCTGCTCGATCGACCGGCGGGCAGCGGGCAGTTCCGCGTGATGCTCTCGCTGGCGCGCGATGAGGCCGGGGGCGAGAAGCTCGCCGCCATCGTGATCCACGTCGGGCGCCCGCCGATCGCGCGCTGGACCGTGGCGCACTGGAAGGGCGCGAAGCGACCGGCGTCAAGCGAGGGGATCCCGCGCATCGCGGTGACCTCGGGCTGGCTCGCGCTGGTGGATGGCGGCGGGCCGATCAGCGCGCTCGCGATGCCAGCGGGTTCGACGAGCCCGACGCCCATCGAGCGGCCAATGCCCGATGGCCGGCGCGCGCTGGCGCTGCACTGCGGGGCGGGCGAGTACGTCGCGTACTGGGCGATCGACGCGACGGACAAGCCGGTGTGCCTCGTCGTCGACTTCGATCCGTTCACGCAGAAGGAATGGAAGGCGCGGCCCGCCGCGCCCTGATCACTTCTCGCCGGCCGGCACGGTGTCGGCGAACTTCTTCATCGCCGCATCGATATCGCCGACCAGGCAGGCGTTCGCGTTAGAGCGCCCGAACGGCCGGTTGCGCGCCGTCTTCAGCACGGCGATCGCACGCGTGTCGGCGAGCGCGACGAGCTTCGGGATCGCGGCCCGGCGATCGGCGCACGCGCGCGACGCCTCGAGCTGATGCACCGCGGCCTTGTAGCTCCTGTCGTGCAGCGTGCGGGCCTCGGGCGTCTCGTCGGGCGCCGCCACCGCCGAGCCCGCGGTCGGATCCGGCGGGACAGGCGGCGCGATCACCGCGGGCTCGGGCTTCGCCGGCTTGACCGGCCCCGGCTTCGCCGCGACACCCGACTTGCCGTTGACCGCGGCCGCGGCCGGCGGCGCGATCATCGCCACCGCCGCATCCATCGGCTCCGCTGCGGCGCCGTGATGGCTCGCGAGCGCGAGCACGATCGCCAGCAGCACCGCGCCCCCGAGGATGGCGCCGCCGATCACGAGCCAGCTCCGCGGAACGGGCTCCTGGACGACATCGCCGAGCGTCACGGCGCGCGCCACCGGCGGCAGCGGAGCTCGCCGCTCGGCCGGCAGCGGCGTCAAGGACAGCGTCGGCGCCTGGCCGATCACGGCGGGCGTGTCCACCTCCGTCACGCGGGTCTCGAGGGCCGCCGTGACGTCGAGGCCGATCGGGCGCGCCGCGGCGGCCGCGCGCGGAGGGGTCTGCGCGATCGGTCGCGTATCGCTCTGGCTCGCGTCGAGATCCGGGACCGCGCCCGCGAGGATCGCGACCGGCTGCGACGCGAACACGGACGGCGCCACGGGCTTACCGCCCTCGCCGGCCAGGCGATCGAGCTCCGCGAGGTACGCGAGCGCCGTCGACCAGCGGTCCGCGCCGCGCTTCGCGAGCCCACGCTGCACGAGCTCCTCCATGCCCGGCGGCAGCTCGATGTCCGGCGCCACGTCGCGGAGCTTTGGCGGCACGCCGGCGGCGTGGGCGCCGAGCATCTGCAAGGGATCCTCGGCCTCGAACGGCGCGCGCCCCGTCAGCATCTCGAACAGCACGACCGTCGTCGAGTAGAGATCGGTCTGCGGCGTGATCTCGCCGCCGACGGCCTGCTCGGGGGACAGGTACGCCGGCGTGCCGATGGTGAGGCCGGCGCGCGTGGTCGCGGGATCGTCGACGATCCCCGCGAACAGCTTCGCGATGCCGAAATCGAGCACCTTCACGAGGAGCTGGTCGTCCTTCTTCGCGAGGAAGACGTTGTCCGGCTTGATGTCGCGGTGCACCACGCCGCGCTCGTGCGCATGCGCGAGCCCCGCGAGCACGCCGCGCAGGACGGCGAGCGCCTCGCGCCACGGGAGGCGACCGCGCTCGAGCCGGGCCCCGAGCGGCTCACCCTCGAGCGCCTCCATCACGAGGAACGCCGCGCCGTCGGCGAGCTCGCCGAAGTCCGAGACCGCGACGATGTTCGGGTGATCGAGGCGGCCCGACGCGAGCGCCTCCCGCTGGAACCGCGTCACCGCCTCCCGGTTGCCGCCGAGATCGGCGTGCAGCACCTTGATCGCGACGGCGCGGCCGATGCCCGTGTGCTCGCCGCGGTACACGCGCCCCATGCCGCCGCTGCCGAGCACGCCGTCGATGCGGTAGCGCCCGTCGACGACGCTGCCGACGGCGAGGCCGTCATCGGGAGCGGGGACAGCGGACATGACGGGGCGAAGTTACCGCGTCAGCGCCCAGGACGCTTGGTCCGCGGCCCCGGCGGGAGCCCGGTGTGCTGCGTGAGCGCCGTCCCCCGCTTCGGGAGTCGCTTGTTCGGGTTCGCGCTGGCCGTCTTGCTGATCGTGGGGCCGCGGCGGCCCTCACCGTGGGCGCCCGCGTGCGACGGCTGCCACGACGGCACGAGCTTGTCCTTGCCCGGCCCGATCAGATCCGCGCGGCCCATCTGCTGGAGCGCGTCGCGCAGGACCGGCCAGTTGTGCGGATCGTGGTAGCGCAGGAACGCCTTGTGGAGCCGGCGCCGCTCGAGGCTCTTCACGACCGGCACCTGCTGCCGCGCCTTGAGCGACTTCAGGGGGTTCAGCCCCGTGTGGTACATGGCCGTCGCCGTCGCCATCGGCGCCGGGAGGAACGCCTGCACCTGGTCGGGGCGGAAGCCGTTCTTCTTGAGCCACAGCGCGAGGTTCAGCATGTCCTCGTCGGTGGTGCCGGGGTGCGCGGCGATGAAGTACGGGATCAGGTACTGCTCCTTGCCCGCTTCCTTCGTGTAGCGATCGAAGAGCGCCTTGAAGCGATCGTACGCGCCGATGCCCGGCTTCATCATGTGCGTGAGCGGGCCGTCCTCGGTGTGCTCGGGCGCGATCTTCAGGTAGCCGCCCGTGTGGTGCTGGGCGAGCTCCTTGATCCACTCCGGCGAGCGCACGGCGAGGTCGTACCGGACGCCGCTGGCGATGAAGATCCGCTTCACGCCCGGGAGCACGCGCGCCTTGCGATAGAGCTGGACGAGGGGCGAGTGATCGGTGCCGAGGTTGTCGCAGATGTCGGGGAACACGCACGACGGCTTGCGACACGCGGCCTCGATCTCCTTCGTCTTGCACGCGAGGCGATACATGTTCGCCGTGGGCCCGCCGAGGTCGGAGATGTTGCCGGTGAAGCCGGGCGTGACGTCGCGGATGCGCTCGATCTCGCCCAGGATCGAGCCCTCGGAGCGGCTCTGGATCTGCCGGCCCTCGTGCTCGGTGATCGAGCAGAAGCTGCAACCGCCGAAGCAGCCGCGCAGGATCGTGACGGAGAACTTGATCATCTCGTACGCCGGCAGCTTCGCCTCGGCGTGGCGCGGGTGCGGCAGGCGCGAGTACGGCAGCTCGTACAGCGCGTCCATCTCGGCCGTCGTCAGCGGGATCGGCGGCGGGTTGATCCACACGTCGTGCGCCTTGGGGCCGATGCCGTGACGCTGCACGAGGGCGCGCGCGTTGCCCGGGTTCTGCTCGAGGTGCAGCACGCGCGACGCGTGGGCGTAGAGCACGGGATCGGCGGTGACGGCCTCGAAGCTCGGCAGCCGCAACGCGGTGTGAGCGCGGTCGGCGCGCTCGGGCCGGGCGCGGCGCAGCTGGATCAGGGGCGCCGGGGCGGCCTCGCCGGTGGCGCACGCGGCCTCGGCGCGCTCGGGCTCCATCGCGTAGGGATCGATCGGCTTGCCGAGCGGGCCCGGCGCGTCGATCTGCGTCGAGTCGAGCTCGGCGAAGCCGTCGCGCGCGCCGACGAACGCGGAGCCGCGCAGGTCCTGGATGCTCGCGATCGGCTCGTCGGCGGCGAGCCGGTGCGTGAGCTCCACGATGGCCCGCTCGGCGTTGCCGTAGATGAGGATGTCGGCCTGCGCGTCGACGAGCACGGAGCGCCGGACCTTGTCGCTCCAGTAGTCGTAGTGCGCGATGCGGCGGAGGCTCGCCTCGATGCCGCCGATGACCACGGGGACGCCGGGGTAGGCCTCGCGGCACCGCTGCGCGTAGACGATGACGCTGCGGTCGGGGCGCGCGCCGGCGACGCCGCCGGGCGTGTACGCGTCGTCGCTGCGGATCTTCTTGTCCGACGTGTACCGGTTGACCATCGAGTCCATGTTGCCGGCCGTCACGCCCCAGTACAGGTTCGGCGGCCCGAGCCGCTGGAAGTCAGCGATGTCGCGCCAGCCCGGCTGGTCGAGGATGCCGACGCGGAAGCCGTGCGACTCGAGCAGGCGACCGATGAGCGCCATGCCGAAGCTCGGGTGATCGATGTACGCGTCGCCCGTGACGAGGATGACGTCGCAGCTGTCCCAGCCGAGCTCGTCCATCTCGGCGCGCGTGGTCGGGAGAAAAGGCGCGACGCCGTAGCGCTTCGCCCAGTACGGGCGATGCGAGAACAACGGGCGAGTCATGGGCACTCGTTAGCACGCCCGGGCAAAGAGGATCAGGTATTACCGAGCACGGCCCGCTTCCTCTTCACTCGCGCGGGCCCGTCCTGACGTGCCCATTCCCCTGCAGACGCGCAGAGACGTCGGCCCTCGGCCCGGGCTGCCAGGTCAGGTCGAACCGCCGCGCCTGCGGGACGTGCGCACGGCACGTGCACGAGGGAGGCGGAGGCGGGACGTGCAATCGGAAGAAATCGGACGTGCGAGCCGCAGCGGCTCGCGTGCTGGCCGCTACTCGGAGCCGTCGCACGGGTCGCCGCCGGCCTTGCCCGGCTTGCTCGGGGCCTTCCGCGGCGCGCGGCTCGGCGGCGGCGGGGGCGACGGCGCCACCTGCCCCTCCGCAGGCGCAACCGACGGGGCCGTGGCGTTCGCCGGCGCTGGCGCCGCCGGCCGCTTCGCGCCCATCGCGTCCATCGTCCGGTTCTCCATGCCCTGGATCTGCGCCGGCGTGAGCTTGTCCTGGCAGCCGGCCAGCGCGTCTCCGGTCTGCGCGGCCAGCAGGCACGTCTTCGCGTCCTCGCTCCACTGATCCGCCTCGCAGCTCTGGGTCATCGCGCCCGCGACCCGGTCGAGGTTGTCTTGCTTGGCGTTCGCCGACGCCGGCATCGTGCCCACCAGGTGCTCCCCGACCTTCGCGCACGACACCCCCGCAGGCGCCATCGGCGCGGCCGCCCCGCCGGACGGCGCTCCGTGGTGCGAGCATCCCGCGAGCACGATCGGCAGCAGCCAGCGCAGCTTCATCGGCCGAGCATGGCACGTCAGCTCGGATGGATCATGTCGCGCACGCCGCCGGCGATGAACTCCACCGCGACCGCCGCCAGCAGGAGCCCCATCACGCGCTCGAACGCGCGCAGCAGCGTCTTCGGCATCAGCCGCTCCGCGCTCGCCGCGCCGCGCATGAACAGCCACGACGCGAGGCACGTCGCGGTGATCGCCACGAACACCGAGGCGGTCGGGACGACCTGCCACTTCGCGCGGCTCATCAGCACCATGACGGTCGCGATCGCGCCGGGCCCCGCGAGCATCGGGATGGCGAGCGGGAAGATGGCGACCTCCTCCTGCGCGCGGCTCTCCGCTTGCTCCTCGGGCGACGTGCGCGTGGCCACCGGCTGCGCGCGCATCATGTCGACCGCCATCAAGAGCAGCATCAGGCCGCCGGCGATCTTGAACGCGCCGAGGCTGATCCCGAACGCCTCGAAGATGATGCCGCCCGCGACCGCGAACAGCGAAAGCAAGACCCACGCCGCGACCGCGCCGCGGAGCGCTACCCGCCGCCGTTGCTCGACGGAGAACGAGCTCGTGATCGTGAGGAACACCGGCGTGTTCGCCATCGGATCGACGACGAAGAACACCGCGGACATGGCGACCACCGCGAACTTCCAGTCGGCGTGGCTCATGGCGAGCCGCACACCGTGATCGTCTGGCGGACCGCGTCCGCGCCGGCCTGACACGCGACCGCGAGCTGCTTACGCGTCTCGGGCGGGAGCCCGGGCCACGTCGCCGAGAACCGCTCGAACGCCGCGGTCAGCGCCTCGCGCGCCTCGATGGGGATCTTGTCGCAGGTCATGGCGGCCTTGATCGCGTCACCATACGCCTCGCATTCGGCGGGCATGAGGTCGTGGGCGGCGAGCTTCGGCGGCACGAGCGGCGCGTCGATCGCGGCGACGTCGCGGGTGAACGCGCTGCGCTGCTCGGCGGTGAGCTGGTCCTGGCAATGGTGGCCCGCGTGCAGGTCGCGCTCGTCGAGCATGCACGCCAAGACGTCGCTGGCCCAGCGATCCTCCGTGCAGCGCGCGGCGAGCACCGCGCGCACCTCGTGGCGATGCGCGCCGTGATCCTCGCCTTCGGGCAGGAGGGTCTCCACGTGCGCGGCGACGTTCGCGCACGTCGGCCGGTCCGCGCCCGGCGCCGGCGAGGCATGACACCCCGCCGCAGCGCAGATGGCGAGGACGTCGAGAAACCGCATCACCGCGGAGCTTACACCCCGGGGAGATCTTCGCGCGCGGCGCGCCACGCCGCGGGGATCCCGGCGAGGCCGACGGCTCCGACGACGATCCCCCCGACCATCGCGCAGGTCGTGTCGATATCGCCGCCGACCTCCGTGCACGCCCACAGGGCGCCCGCGTAGTCGGCGAGGTGCGTCGCGGCGCACCAGACCGCGAACGGCACCGTGTCCGAGGAGATGACGCGGCTGCCGTTGCCGAGCTCGGCCGCGACGGTGACGTGATCGGCGCGCAGCATCGGCAGCGCGCGCTGGCAGCCGTCGCGCGTCGGGCCGGGCGGCGTGCGGGCCACGACCTGCGCGATCACGGCGCGCGGATCGCGCTCGCCGGCCACGACGGCCGCCGCGGCCACGGCGATCGCGACGGCCCCCGCGATCCCATCGGGATGCGCGTGCGTCGGCGCGGCCGAGCGCGTGGCCTCGGCGACGACGGCGTCCATGTCGCCGGCGAAGTACGCCCCGACGGGCGCCGCGCGCATGCCGCCGCCGTTGCCGCAGGAGCCCTGGCCGCCGAACAGCGCCTGCGCCGTGACCTCGTAGGGCGCGCCGGCCGCGAGCTCGCCGAGCACCTGGTGGGCGCCACCGCCGTACCCGCGGCCCGGCTCGGCGCGGTAGCGGCGCCCGAACGCGCGCGCGAGCGCATCGGGATCGACCGTGCCACGCGCCGCGAGCACCTCGAGGATCGAGAGCGCCATGGCGGTGTCGTCGGTCCACGTCCACCGTCGCCCGGGGGACGGCGGGACCCGCTGGCCGGCGATCTGCGCGCGGGTCGCTGGGCCCGCGTGCAGGAACTGCTCGCCGAACGCGTCCCCGACCGACAACCCCTCGAGCGCGAGTCGCGCGCGGTCCATCGCATGCATCATGGTGTCATTGTAACACTAACCAGGGCGACCGCAAGGGCCGGGCTCAGGGCGTCGGGCTGGGCACGAACTGCGTCGCGCCGGTGACCTGGCCGTTGACGACGATCACGCCGTCGCCGCCGCCGCCCCCGCCACCCCCGCCGCCGCCACCGCTCGCCTCGAGCCCGTCACCGCCAACCGTGATGGTCGCGGCCCCCTCGCCGCCCCCGCCGCCGTTCGCGGGCGCCGTCCCGCCCCGTGCGGGCGCGCGGCCCGCGCCA
>JANXOM010000092.1 GCA_025353585.1 Deltaproteobacteria bacterium | reverse complement strand
GGGCGCGGGCGACAAGGCGTTCGTCGCCGGCGCCGACATCGCCGAGATGCACCAGCTCTCCGGCCCCGACGCGCGCGGCCTCGCCGTCGCGGGCGGGCTCCTCGGCAAGGCGATCGAGGGCTCGGCCCACGCGTGGATCGCGGCCGTGAACGGCTTCGCGCTCGGCGGGGGCTGCGAGCTCGCGCTGGCCTGCGACTTCATCTACGCGTCGGACCGCGCGAAGTTCGGTCAGCCCGAGGTCAAGCTCGGCGTCATCCCGGGCTTCGGCGGAACGCAGCGGCTCGCGCGGCGCGTGGGCGTCGCAAAGGCCAAGGAGCTCTGCATGACGGGCGACACCGTGGACGCGGCGGAGGCGCTGCGGATCGGCCTCGCCGACGCCGTCGTGCCGCACGCCGAGCTCGCCGCGAAGGTCAGCGCCCTCGGGCAGCGCATCGCCGCCAACGGCCCGCTCGCCGTCGCCGCCGTGAAGCGGCTGATCCACGTCGGCCAGTCCGAAACGCTTGAGGTGTCCATCACGCACGAGCAGATCGCGTTCGGCGAGGCGTTCGAGACCGCCGACCAGCGCGAGGGCATGGCCGCGTTCCTCGCGAAGCCGCGCCGCGCCGCGAAGTTCGAGGGAAAGTAGCGTGGACTTCGAACCGACCGAAGATCAGCTCGCCGTCCAGGAGACCGCGCGCGACTTCGCCACCCAGGAGGTCCTCCCGCAGGCGGCCGCGATCGACCGGGACCATCGCCACCCGAAGGAGCTCGTCGCGCGCATGGGCGAGCTCGGCTTCATGGGGATGACCGTGCCGGAGAAGTACGGCGGCGCCGGCTTCGACGCGATCGCGTACGTGCTCGCCATCGAGGAGATCTCGCGGGCGTGCGCCTCGACCGGCGTCATCATGAGCGTCAACAACTCGCTCGTCTGCGATCCGATCCTCAAGTTCGGCTCCGAGGAGCAGAAGCACGCCTACCTCGCGCCGCTCGCCGCGGGCACGAAGCTCGGCTGCTTCGCGCTCAGCGAGCCCGAGGCTGGCTCCGACGCCGCCGCGCAGAAGACCACCGCCGAGCGCGACGGCAGCGGCTGGGTGATCAACGGCATCAAGAACTGGATCACGAACGGCCCCGTCGCCGACACGTGCCTCCTCTTCACGATGAACGACAAGGCGCAGGGCCACAAAGGCATCACCGCGTTCATCCTGCCGATGGACACGAAGGGCGTCCGCACGGGCCCGCCCGACGACAAGCTCGGCATCCGCGGCAGCAAGTCATCGCAGATCATGCTCGACGACGTGCGCCTGGGCGACGAGATGCGCCTCGGCGAGGTGGGCGGCGGCTTCCGGGTCGCCCTGTCCACGCTCGACGGCGGGCGCGTTGGCATCGCGGCGCAGGCCCTCGGGATCGCGCGGGCGGCCCTCGAGGACTCGCTCGCCTACGCGCAGCAGCGCCGCACGTTCGGCAAGGCCATCGCGGAGCATCAAGCCATCGCGTGGAAGCTCGCGGACATGGCGACGGAGGTCGACGCCGCGCGCCTGCTCACGCTCCGCGCCGCCTCGATGAAGGACGCGAAGGTCCCGTTCGGCCACGCCGCGGCGATGGCGAAGCTCTACGCGTCCGATGTCGCGAACCGCGCCGCGCGCGAGGCCATCCAGATCTTCGGCGGCAATGGGTACGTCACCGAGTTCCCGGTGGAGCGCCACTTCCGAGACGCGAAGATCACGGAGATCTACGAGGGGACCAGCGAGATCCAGCGGATGGTGATCGCGGGGTACCTCGCGAAAGGTGGATGACATGCAACGCGCCCCACGTACGAGCCTGGTCCTGATCGCCGCGAGCGTGGCCCTCGCGGCCTGTCACCACGCCAAGCCCCAGACCAACAGCCAGGACCTGACCGAGACCCAGAAGCTCGGCCAGGAGCCCGGCGCGCGCGACGAGTCCGGGGACATGATCGGCGCGGACAAGATGGATCAGGTGAACAAGAACCTCGATCGCAAGCGCGAGACCGTGTCCCGCTGCCTCGCGATCGCCATCGACAACAAGGAGCTGCCGAAGAACAGCAAGGGCAAGATCACGCTCGAGATCGTGATCGCGAACCAGCACGCCACGAGCGTGAAGGTCGTCAGCAGCTCGCTCGACAGCAAGTCGCTCACCGACTGCGTGATCAACAAGGTCAACGAGGTCGAGTTCCCGCAGATGCCGAAGTCGTACGAGACCTCGTACAGCTACACGTTCGAGGCGATCTGATGCGCGCTGCCGTCCTCCTCGTGGCCCTCGCGGCGTGCGGCGGCAGCAAGCCGGCGGCCGCGGAGCCGAAGCGGCCGACGCAGATCGCGGCGGCCAAGCGCGTGCCGATCGAGGACAGCGCGACGGACCCGGACGACGGCGTGGACATCAAGCTCGCGCGCGGACACATGGAGGTCGCGGCCGTCTCGGCGGGCGTCGACCCGCACGCCGACGAGCTGACGGCCTGCTACATGTCGAAGCTGAACAAGCGCAAGTGGCTCGGCGGGCACGTCTCGCTCCACTGGGACATCAAGGCCGACGGCACGGTGACGTCGGTCAAGCTCGCGGAGAGCGACCTCGGCGCGCACGAGATCGAGCGCTGCCTGCTCGAGGTCGCCCGCTCGGCGACGTTTGGCAAGCCGGTCGGCGGCGACGCGGACTTCGCGCTGCCGCTGACGTTTTCGGTGCCCGGCTCGGCGAAGGGCAAGCCAGCCATCTGGGACGAAGATCAGGCGCTGCGCGCGGTCGGCGGGCAGATGGCGAAGCTCGACAAGTGCGCGGCGAAGGCGAAGGAGCCGCAGCCGGAGAACGTGGTCATCACGCTGTACGTCGGGCCGCGCGGGCTCGCGCAGTCCGTGGGGTTCTCGTCGAACGTGACGGAGATCGGGGAGAAGTGGTCGGAGTGTGCGAGCAAGGCCGCGCTCGCGTGGAGGCTGCCGGACCCCAAGGGTCAGGTGGCGAAGCTCGCGATCCGGTACCGCGCGAAGCCGTAGCTAGCGGGAGAAATGTCATGAAGTTCACGCCAACCGAAGAACAGCTCGCCGTCCAGCGCACCGCCCGCGAGGTGGCCGAGCGCCTGCTCGCCCCGAAAGCCGCGGCCCGGGACGTGTCCGGCGAGTTCCCCGTGGCCGAGCTGGCGGAGCTCGGCCGGCTCGGCCTCCTCGGCATCGCCGTCAGCGACGAGCTCGGCGGCGCCGGGGCCGGCACGATCGCGTACTCGCTCGCCATGCAGGAGCTCGCGCGGGTCGACGCGTCTGTCGCCGTCGCGGTCAGCGTGACGAACATGGTGGCGGAGCTGATCGCGAAGAACGGTACGCCGGCCCAGGCCGCGACGTGGGTCACGCCGCTCGTGAGCCCCGACGGCGGCCTGTGCTGCGGCGCGTTCGCCTTGAGCGAGCCCGAGGCCGGCAGCGATCCGGCCGCGCTGCGGACGACCGCCGTCAAGACGGCCACGGGTTGGCGGCTCGACGGCACCAAGCAGTGGATCACGAGCGGCTCGCACGCCGGCGTCATCGTCGTCTGGGCGGTCACCGATGCGGCCGCCGGCCACAAGGGCATCTCCGCCTTCCTCGTCCCCGGCAAGGCGACGGGCCTCACCGTCGCGCGGCTCGAGGAGAAGCTCGGCCTGCACGGATCGTCGACGGCGCAGCTCGTCCTCGACGGCGTGGAGGTCGGTGACGACGCGATCCTCGGCGCGCCCGGCCGCGGCTTCGCGCTCGCGATGATGGCGCTCGACGGCGGGCGCATCGGCATCGCCTCGCAGGCCGTCGGCATCGCGCGCGGCGCGCTCGAGGCGGCCGTACGCTACGCGAAGGACCGCAAGACGTTCGGCCAGGCGATCATCCAGCACCAGGCCGTGGGCGCGATGCTCGCGGACGCGGCGACCTGGCTCGACGCGGCGGCGCTCATGACGCTGCGCGCGGCGCACCTGAAGGAGAGCGGCAAGCCGTTCGGTCAGCAGGCCGCGATGGCCAAGCTGTTCGCGAGCGAGCACGCGTGGAAGATCTGCGACATCGCGCTCCAGGTGCACGGCGGCTACGGCTACGTGCGCGACTTCCCCGTGGAGCGGATGCTGCGCGACGTGCGCGTGACGCGGATCTACGAGGGCACGAGCGAGATCCAGCGCATCGTGATCGCCCGCAACTTGCTCCGCTCGGTGGCGTAGCGTGCGGGCGCAGCGGGCGCTGCCTGCGGTGCTGGCGCTCGCGGCGTGCGGGCATCCCGCGCCGGCGCCGGTCGTCGCGACGCCGCCCCCCGCGCTCGTGCCCGGCGACGCGAGCGTGGCTACCGCGCCCGTCGACGCCCCGCCGCCGAGCCAGGACGAGCTCCTCGCCGCGATCCAGAAGGCCATGACCGATCTCGATGGCGCCGCGCGGCAGTGCTGGGCCGCGGTGGCCGTCGAGCGCTTCGACATCGAGGGCAACCTCGAGGCCCGCATCACCGTGGACACGGGCCACGCGACGATCGAGCTCGTCACGGACACGACGCGGAGCCCGAAGCTCGCCGCGTGCATGACGAGCGTGCTCGCGGCGTATCCGTGGGCGCCGCCGCTGCGCGGGCAGACGATCCAGCTGCCGTTCAAGTTCCGCGCGCCGGACGGCCAGAGCGTCGTCGACCGCGCGCTGGTGCCGTTCCACGGCCAGGGCAAGATCGCCGTGGCGGTGCTGCTCGACGAGAACAACACCGGCAACGCGGCCGCGTCCATGTTCGAGGTCGCGCTCGAGGCCAACGCGACCACGGGCATGCGCTCGACCACGCGCCCCGAGCTGTGGTTCCCGATCAGCGGCGCCGGCACGTGGCGCAGCCCCGGCGGGCAGGGCGACCTCCCGGCCTACGTGCCCGCCATCGGCGCGCGGGAGATCGTCGCCGGCCCGACCGGGCTCCACGCGCTCGTCGTGGTCACCCCCGGTGGGGCCGAGGGCGCGGCGCGAGCCGGCGCGCTGCCGACGCCGGAGCTCGTGGCGGGCGGCAAGTTCGCGCGGCCGCTCACGCTGCACGGGGCCACGTGGTGCCCGGGCCAGCCGACGGTGAGCACGTGCGACGGCGTGCCGTGCTGCGGAGGGGCGCCGCCGAGCGTTCCGCCGGGGTACCCGAGCGAGATCATCTACGCCGAGCCGGCCGTCGTCCACGCCGCGGCGGTCTCCGCGACCGCCGTGCGGCTCGCGGCCGGCGGTCAGCTCGCCGCGCACCGCCATGCCAAGGAGACCGAGCTGCTCGCGTTCCGCGAGGGCGGCGGGACGCTCACGATCGACGGCAACGCGTTTCCGGTCACGGCCACCAGCGTCGCCCAGATCCCGCCCGGCATGACGCACAGCTTCGTCGCCGCGAAGGCGACCACGGTGCTCCAGTTCTTCACTCCCGCCGGTCCCGAGCAGGCCTATCACACCACGCCGCCCGGTCGTCTCCGCGGCGGCGCGCCGTGACGCCGGCCGTCGCGGAGGTCGTCGCCCGCGTCCGCGCGGGTGACATCCGCGCCGGCGCGCGCCTCATGCGCGACCTCGACGACCGCGCGCCCGCTGCGCTCGCCGCGATCAAGGCGCTCTATCCGCACACCGGCCGCGCCTACCTCGTCGGCATCACGGGCAACCCGGGCGCCGGCAAGTCGACCGTCGTCGACGCGCTGATCGCCCACTACCGCGCGGCCGGCGAGCGCGTGGGCGTCGTGTGCGTCGATCCGACGTCGCCGTTCAGCGGCGGCGCGATCCTCGGGGATCGCGTGCGCATGCAGCGCCACGCGCTCGATCCCGGCGTGTTCATCCGCAGCGTCGCCACGCGCGGCCATCTCGGCGGCCTGTCGCGCTCGACGTTCGACATCGCGCACGTCCTCGACGCGATGGGCTATGCGCGCGTGCTGATCGAGACCGTCGGCGTCGGACAGGACGAGGTCGACATCATGGCCGCCGCCCACACGACCGTGGTGGTCAACGTGCCGGGCCTCGGCGACGACATCCAGGCGATCAAGAGCGGGCTCCTCGAGATCGCGGACGTCCTCGTCGTCAACAAGTGCGATCGCGACGGGGCCGACCGCACGGAGCGCGACCTCGTCTACATGCTCGGGCTGCGCCGCGGCGCCCGCCGCGAGGTGCCGGTCGTGCGCACGATCGCCGTGCGCGGCGTCGCGGAGGGCTCCGGCATCGCCGAGCTGGCGGCGGCCATCGCGGCTCATCGCGCGCAGGCGTGGACCGGCGCCGGCGCCGAAGCCCGGGCCACGGCGCGGACGGCGGCGCACCTCGCGGAGCTCGTGCGCGCGCTGCTGGCCGAGCGCGCGACCGCCGCGATCGCGGCGCGCGGCGGCGTCGCTGGGATGGCGGCCCGGCTCGTCGAGACGGGCGCGGATCCCTGGACCGAAGCCGAATCGATCCTGGCCGCGATCACGACACCGCTGTCAGGGTTGTGACAGTCGTCGCCGCCCCGGCGAGATGTTGCGGTCCGCGCGAACGCGGATGCTACGATCGCCGCACCTCGTTGTTTCAGGGGTCCTAATGCCACTTGATGATGTCGTGCGCGCTCGGGTCGGAGCGCTGATCCTGGTCTCTGTGTCGGCGCTCGCCGGATGCAGCATCGTGAGCAACGACGTCGCCGACGTGCCGGTCGATCTGCCCGATCGCATGTTCACCGTCGACACCCAGAGCTGGCAGATCGGAGATGGCCACGCGCTCTCCTATCTCGCGACCTCCTGCGCCGAGAAGCCGGGCGTGTGCGATGCCGCGGCGCAGCTCGCCTGCAACGCCGGTTGCAGCGGCGCCTGCGACGACGCCACCCACACGTGTGACCTCTCGCTCGCGGTCAGCCTCTACCAGGCGATCGACGTCGGCAAGGAGCAGCCAAACGTCGCCACGGTCGGCGACGCCACCACGGTGCAGATCCACATCGACCACGTCACGTACGAGGTCACCGCGAACTCCCTCGATCTCGACACACCCAGCCTGACCGTCTCCATCGCGCCGGCTTCGGTGACCGCGCCGGGCCCCCTGGCAAAGACGATCGCCACGATCGCGCCGGTGGCGCACGGCCAGACGACGACCGCGCGCGATCTGACGTTCACGGCAACCGGCCAGGCGGAGCTCTCGGCGGCGATGTCCGCGTACGAGACGCCATTCAACCTCATCATCGGCTCGACGTTGGTGCTGCGCGCCGGCGACGCCGCGCCCACCGGCAAGCTCGACACGCGCATCCACATCGCGGCGCACGCCGGGCTCTGATCGCCGCCCGCGCCTCGTGATACACGATGGCCGTGACCGCCTTGCTCGACGTGCTCGTCCTCGGCGCCGGCCCGGCTGGCGCGGCGGTCGCGGCGCGCTTGCTCCAGCGCGGCGTGACGAGCTTCGCGCTGCTCGAGCGCTACGCGCTGCCGCGTGACAAGCCGTGCGGCGGCGGGCTCACGGGCCACGCGGGCGAGGCGTTCGCCGCGCTCGGGCTCGCGCTGCGCGTGCCACATGTCCCCGCGCCCCGCGCGCGCGTGCGGTTCGGCCGCTTCGAGCGCACCGTCGAGATGGCGCGGCCGGTGGACGTGATCCGGCGGGTCGACTTCGACGCGGACCTGATCGCGCAGGTGCGCGAGCAGGGCGCCGAGGTGATCGAGAGCGAGGCGGCGGAGCGCCTCGTCGTGCGCGCCGACGCGGTCGAGGTCACGACGAACCGCGGCCGGACGCTGCGGGCGCGCGTGGTGGTCGGGGCCGACGGGGTCGCGTCGATCGTGCGCAAGCACCTCGCGGGCAACGCGAAGGCGCTGCCGCACCGGCTGTACATGCAGGAGCTGCCCGCGGGCGGCTCGGCGGTCCCGCGCGACACGATGGTCTACGACTTCTCGGCGATGCCCGACGGCATCCGCGGCTACACGTGGCTGTTCCCGGCGCCCGGCGACCGCATCAACATCGGCATCATGCACTACCCCGCGGATCGCCGCGGCGGCCCCGAGCTCCTGCGCCGGATGCGCGAGCGCAGCCTCGCCCTCGGCGTCGATGCGCCGGCCAAGGGCGCGCTCGGGTGGCCGGTGTGGGGCTACGACCCGCGCGCGCCCATCGCCGCGCCCCGGTTGCTCACCGTTGGCGACGCGGCCGGCATCGATGGTCTGACCGGCGAGGGCATCGCGGTGGCGATGGAGCACGGCATCGTCGCCGGTGATCACGTCGCGCGGGCGCTCGAGAGCGCGGACTTCGCGTTCGGTGGGTACCGGCGCGCGATCCGCCGCGCCGTCGTCGGCCGCGAGCTCGCGCTCGATCGGCAGCTCGCGCACATGCTCTACCAGCGCGGCGACAAGTGGCGCGAGTGGATGGCCCTCGTGCTGTTCGATCCGGACGTGCTCGAGATGTACGCGGCCCGCGTCTCGGGGAGCCAGGTGCTCGCGGATCAGAAGCTGCGCCTGGCGCGCGCGATGCTGCGCCACGTGGTGAAGCGGCGCGGCCGGTTGCGGGAGCTGGCGGCGGCGATGGCGTGAGCCGCTTGGCGCTTGGCGCTTGGCGCTTGGCGCTGGCCGATTGGCGCTTGGCGCTCGCCGCTGGCCGCTAGCCGCTTGCCGCTTGGCGCTGACCGCGTGCCGCTTACCGCTTACCGCTGACCGCTACCGTTGACCGCTACCGTTGACCGCGTGCCGCTTGCCGCTTGTGCGTGGTGAAAAGCTCCGAGTGCCGGGCTCGGGGTCGGGGGCCGCCCTCGCCCCGGCCGCGCGTAGAATCGCGCCGACCGCGTGAGCGGCGCGCGCCTGCGGGCGATCGCCGCGGAGCTGGGGCGGCGGCACCGGACCACCGACGCGAGGCCGCGTCGATGGTCGGCCCCCGCGCAGTTCCTCACCGCGCAGCGCGGTGAGGAGCTGCGACGTGTGACGGCGGCGGTGCGGCGGTCGTCACGATTCTCGCGCGTCTCGGGGCGGACGGGCGTAGCCCCCGACCCCGGCCCGGCAGGCAGGGAGGGTGGGGCAGAAGGAGAACGGAACATGTTCATCGCCCA
>JANXOM010000084.1 GCA_025353585.1 Deltaproteobacteria bacterium | reverse complement strand
ACAACGCCGACGAGGTCCAACCGCTTGATCGCTGGCGTCACGGGCGCACCACGAGCAAGAGTTACGCCGAGCCGAGGCGCTCCCACTCGTCGCGGAGCATCCCGAAGAACGCCGCGTCGCCCATCGCGCGGAGCTCGGCTACTGGCTCGCCGCCGAGGCGTGGGGCGCCGGCTACGCGACGGAGGCCGCGCGCGCGCTCGTCGACCTCGGGTTTCGCGAGCTCGGGCTGGCGCGGATCTACGCGCAGGTCCTCGAGGGCAACGAGCCGTCGGTCCACGTGCTCGCCAAGCTCGGCATGGTCCACGAGGGCACGAAGCGGCGCCACGCGCGCAAGGGCAAGCGGCACCTCGACGTGGCGTTCTTCGGGATGCTCCGCGACGAGTGGGAGCGCCTCGGCTCGGCGTAACTCTTGCTCGTGGTGCGCCCGTGACGCCAGCGATCAAGCGGTTGGACCTCGTCGGCGTTGTGATTCGCAACGCCGCGGCCACTCTGGTCGCCGTCGCCGCGTGCGGCGGGTCACCGGCGGCCGGTCCAGACGCCAGCGGCGGCCTGCTCCCCGACGGGGCCGGGGCTGGCCGTGACGCGGCTTCGGATGCCTGCCCCGCGGGCGCCGCGGGCGCGGCCTGCGTGCTCGCGCTCTACGATCAGGCGGCCACCTCCTGCGCGGCCGCGGATCTCGCCGCGCTCCGCACCGAGCTCGACGCGCGCACGGCCGTCGGCCCGCTGTGGGCGGCGCAACGCGCGCTGTTCCGCACCGCGGCGCCCGCGCAGATCGCCGGCACGTTCGACGCCTGGTCGACGAGCGCGCTCGCGAGCGCGCCGCTGTGCGCCGACGCGTCGCTCACGATCGCCGTCGGGGCCGTGCCGAGCGGCTTCCACACGTACAAGCTCTACGCGCCCGCCACGCAGGCGTGGTCGCTCGACGCCGCGAACCCCGCGTTCGCGTACGACGACTTCACCGGCAACGCCGACGGTCGCAACAGCGCGCTCGACACACCGGACTCCGGCGTCGGTCACCTCGTCGCGCTCGGCGAGGCGTGCTCGACCGCGCTCGGCAACTGCCGCGCCCTCACGGCGTACCTGCCGCCCGCGTACGACGCGCCCGACTCGGCAGCGCGGCAGTATCCGGTGCTGTTCATGCACGACGGCCAGAATGTCTGGGACCACCACGATTGCTGTTTTGGTCACACCGGATGGGAAGTCAACGTCACGCTCGATCAGGAGATCGCGGCCGGCAAGGTCGAGCCGATCATCGTGATCGCGGCCGACAACACCCCTGCGCGCAATAACGAGTACGGCCTCGACCCCGCCACCATGACGGCCTTCATGGACTTCCAGGTCCGCGAGCTCCAGCCGCAGGCGCTCGCGCTCGTCCGGGGTGACAGCGCGCGGCTCGCGATCGCGGGCAGCTCCCTCGGCGGGCTCGTGTCGATGCAGCTCGCGCTGCGCTACCCGGCGACGTACGGCGCGGCCGCGTCACTATCGGGCGCGTTCTGGCCCGGCATGGACACCGGCGTCGCGCTGCGAGACGAGATGCCCGCGCTCGGCAAGCAGCCGCTCGCCGTGTACCTCGATCACGGCGGCCAGCCGGCGGATGACTCGGATGGCGCGGCGGACACGATCGAGGTCCGCGACCTGCTCGTCCACGAGGGCTGGACGCTCGCGACCTCGCCGGCCTGCACGCGCGGCGACAGCGCCGTTTGCTACCACTGGGAGCCTGACGCGACGCACGACGAGCTTGCCTGGAAGGCGCGCGCCTGGCGGTTCCTCGAGTACTTGTTCCCGGCGAGCTGAACCACGGACCTGGCGTCCAGAGGCCCCACAGGTGGGGCCCAGGCCCCCGATCGGGACGCGGATCACAGATCGACCCGCGATCGAAACATCAACGATCTCGGGCGCCTCCCTGCGCGCTGCACATTTCGCGCAGGCACATCCGTTGCTTTACAATCATGACATGAAGAAGGTCCTGCTCCTCGCCTTGTCGTTGCCCCTCGCTGCGTGTGTTGTCGGTGCGGACGGTTCGCCGACCACCGGAGGCGGTGGCGATGACACCGGCGGCAGCAACACCGGTAGTGACGGAAGCGGTAGCGGCGGGGGGGGCGGCGGCGGCGGCGGCGGCGGCATCTCCGGCGCGATCACCGCCGACACCACGTGGACCGGCACGATCAACCTCCTCGGCGCCGTCACCATCAGCCCGGGCGTGACCCTGACGGTCGCGCCGGGCACGGTCGTGAAGTCCGGCGTCACGGGGGACGCGAACATCACCGTCAACGGCAAGCTCCTCGAGCAGGGCGCGAAGGGCACGCTCGTCACGTTCACCAGCGTCGGCGTCAATGTCGCGAACGGCGGCACGCTGACGGCGACGTACGCGGTCCACACGGGCGGCGGCATCGAGACGGTCACCGGCGGCACCGTCACCCTGACGGACAGCGTCCTGTCGCACGCCGGTGGCGACTTCCTCGTCATGTCGGGCGGCACGGTCACGATGGACTACTCTCAGATCGGCGTCGGGCTGCCGACGGACGCGGCCCGCGGCTCGGACACCACCCACTGCGACATGCACTTCAACGCGACCGCGGGCTCGGTCATCAAGATCACGAACAGCAACGTCGCGAGCTCGTCGTACGGCATCATGCTGTACGCCAGCAACGCCGACCTCTCCAACAACAACTGGTACGGCAACACGAACGACTTCGAGCCGGCTGTCACGGGCGTGACCGGCGGCAAGGCGGACGGCGGCTACTTCAAGAACGGCATGCCGGCCGGCGTCCAGGGCGTGACGTTCGCGAACCTGTCCACGACCCCGCTCGTCGCCGGCCCGCGCTAACCGCTCCGCGCGGGGATGGGCCCGCCGATCTGGCGAGGCTTACTTCTGCGCCGGCGCGGACGGGTCCGGCAGGAACGAGATCTTCTCGAGCACCGTCGCGTTCTCGGGCTCGCTCGGCGTCAGCAGATAGATGCCGACGATCGTGCGGTCATCGACCTGGAACGCGCGCACCGTGCGCGTCCCCGGCTGCAAGAGGCCGCGCTCGCGGAGCGCCCGGGCGGCGGCCTCCGACGGCGGCGTGAGCTTCGAGCGATCGCCGACGAGCTGGTTCCAGCGCTCCACCGCGTGCGCGTCGTCGGCGTAACGCTCCCAGCGGCGCAGCTCGACGAGCTGATCGTGCTCGAACACGGCCGCGACCCACGAGTCGCCCCACTCCGTCCCGGGCCGATCGCAGCGCGGATAGACCTCCTGGCGCTGGGGCGGATCGTTGGACTTGCGACAGTACTGGTGCGCGTGCAGGTCGCTCTCCGCGGCGGCGCGCTGCTGGCCGAGCGCGACCGTGAGCGGCGCCTCCGCGGTCGTGCTCGCACAGGCGGCCAGCGTCATCCCGGAGACCGCCAATAACATCGCGGCAAAGGCTCTCATCTGGCCGCCCAAACTAGCACGGGGATTGTGAGGGGCCCATGTTAGGGTCCGCGCCGATGCGGATTCCAAGCCTCCTGGCCGTCGTGGCGCTGAGTGTCATCGGGTGTGGCGACAACGTGGATCCGCCCGCCGCGGCGCAGCGCCCGGCCGCGCCGGCCGCGAATGACCCAGCGTTCCAGATCCGCGGCCTGCGGCGCTGGTACATCATCGGTAACCCCGCCACGGCCGGGGCCGACACGCTGAAGATCGTCGTCGACGCGCCCGTGGGCACGAGCTTCGTCGACGCGTGGGTCGGCGACCTCGCGCCGCAGCGCCTGGTCCCGCAGGACGGCGAGTTTGCGCTGACGACGTCGCTCACGGCCGTCGCCGCCGGTGTCCAGCCGATCATCTTCGCGGCCGATGGCGGTGACACCGCGTTTGCCGCCTCGTCCTTTCATCGGAGCGCGCCGTACTACGTGATGGTCTCCACCGACTGGGACTTCTCCGATCCAGGCGACGTCGCGCTCAACGATATCGAGCAACTCCACGTCCATCACCCGATCAAGATAACGAACTTCGTCGGGCCGTACACCTTCACCGACCCGGCGGTGACACCCGAGCGCCGCGCCGCCATCGCCGCCTGGCTCGTCAACCAGCGCGACACCCACCACGACGAGATCGGCCTGCACATCCACCCGTACTGCAACTTCGTGATGGACGCTGGAGTCGACTGCGTCACGGACAAATCGACGGTCTACCCGACCGACACCACGGGATACACGATCGAGCTCGACGCGTACTCGCGCGACGAGATGCACACGCTCCTCGACCACGCCGCGGATCTCTTCGACGCGAACGGGCTCGGTCGTCCCACCGTGTTCCGCGCCGGCGGCTGGACGCTCGGCGTGGAGACGGCGCTCGCGCTCGACGACAAGGGCTACACGGCCGACTCGAGCGCGCTCAACTGGGCGCGGATCGAGGAGTGGAAGGGCAAGCTCCTCTACACGTGGTGCATGGAGCACTGGACCCGTATCGGCGACACGAGCCAGCCGTACTACCCGACCCAGGACGCCACGCTCGGCGGCGACGCCGCGCCCCTCCTCCACATGCTCGAAGTCCCGGACAACGGCGTGATGATCGACTACGTGTCGCTGGCGGAGATGACGGGAATCTTCGACTCCAACTGGGATGGCGTGACGCCCCTCGTGAAGCCGATCTCCCTGATGATGGGATTTCACCCGTCCACGAGCTACTCGCCCGACGAGCAGAAGCGCGTCCAGGATTTCCTGAGCTACTCCGACAAGCACCTAGCAAATGCGGATCTGGGCCCCGTGATCTACACGACTCTCAGCGATCTCGAGCCCGCATTTCCGCGAGACTAGTTGTCTAACGCGCAGGTCTATGCTGTTATGAGCGCGTTCCCAGCTTGGAAATCCCTCGAACAGGACATCCGAATGAGTGACTATCAAAACGACGTGCAGAAGTTGGTGGAGGGGTTTGTGGGGCAGCTCAGCGAGCTCTGGCGCCGGGCCGTGGCGGACTCGCTCAATGGACTCGGCGCCGGCGCGCCCGCGCGTCGCGGCCCCGGTCGCCCGCGCGGCTCCGGTGCCAGCGCCGTCGCCAGCAGCAGCAGCAGCAGCGGCGGCGGGAGCCGTCGCAAGGGCGAGAAGCGCACCGGCGACGAGCTGGACAAGATGGCGGACCAGTTTCACGACTTCGTGATGAAGAACCCGGGTCTCCGCATCGAGCAGATCAACAAGGAGCTGGGGACCACCACAAAGGACCTCGCCCTCCCGATCAAGAAGCTGATTGCGGACGGCATGCTCAAAGGCAAGGGCGAGAAGCGGTCTCGCACGTACTTCGGGTCCGAGGGAAAGCGCAAGAAGTCGAGCTGAGCTACCTTCGGGATCGATGCTCGATTCGATCCCGCGGAGACTCCTTCGGCAAGCCGCCGAGCGACCGAGCCAGGTCGCGTACATGGCCAAGCAGGACAGTCGCTGGCAGCCGACGACGTGGAAGACGTACGCCGAGCAGGTCCGCACCGTGGCCCGCGCGCTGATCGCGCTGGGCCTGCCGAAGCACGGCACCGTGGCCATCCTCGGGTTCAACCGACCCGAGTGGGTGATCTTCGACCACGCGGCGATGATGGCGGGCGGCGCACCAGCCGGCATCTACACGACGTGCTCGCCCGACGAGGTGCAGTACATCATCCACCACGCCGAGGCGCACGTGGTCCTCGTCGAGGACGCGATGCAGCTGGCGAAGGTGAAGGCGCGGCGCGCGGAGCTGCCGCTGCTGAAGACCATCGTTGTCATGCGCGGCGCGTCGGGCACCGGCGACGACGTCATCACCTGGGACGAGCTCCTCGCGCGCGGCGAGGCTGGCGCGCTCGACAGCGACCTCGACGCCCGCCTGGCGGCCATCCAGCCGACCGACCTCGCGACCCTCATCTACACCTCGGGGACGACCGGCCCGCCGAAGGGCGTGATGCTGTCCCACGAGAACCTCGCGTGGACCGCGCGGCTGACTGTCGATCTCGCCGGCCGCCGCACGGACGAGGTCTCGGTCTCGTATCTCCCGCTCTCGCACATCGCCGAGCAGATGTGCACCCTGCACATGCCCGCCACCGGCGGGAGCACGGTGTGGTTCGCCGAGGCGATCGACAAGGTGCCCGACGCCATCAAAGCGGCCCGCCCGACGGCGTTCTTCGGCGTCCCGCGCATCTGGGAGAAGTTCCACGCCGTCCTCGCCGGCAAGCTCGGAGAGCTGACGGGCGCGAAGAAGGCGCTCGTGGCGTGGGCGCGCGGCGTGTGCACCCGCGTGCATGGCTATCGCGACCGCGGCGAGGCCGTGCCGACCGGGCTCGAGCTCCAGTACAAGCTCGCGAACAAGCTCGTGCTGGCGAAGCTGAAGGCGGCGATGGGCTTCGACCGCGCCCGCGAGCTCGTCAGCGGGGCCGCCCCGATCGCCCCGGATGTCCTGGCGTTCTTCCAGTCGATCGACCTGCCGATCCGCGAGATCTACGGCCAGTCCGAGGGCAGCGGCCCGACGTCGTACAACCTGCCTGGCAAGACGAAGCTCGGCACCGTCGGCCCGCCGCTGCCGGGTGTCCAGGTCAAGATCGGCGAGGACGGCGAGATCCTCGTGAAGGGGCCGAACATCTTCCTTGGCTACTACAAGGAACCCGAGGCCACGGCGGAGGCGCTGCGCGACGGGTACCTGTGCTCCGGCGACCTCGGCGCGTTCGACAAGGAAGGCTTCCTGTCGATCACCGGCCGCAAGAAGGAGATCATCATCACCGCCGGCGGCAAGAATATCGCGCCGAAGAACATCGAGGCCGCGCTCAAGGAATCGCCGCTGATCGGCGAGGCCGTCGTCATCGGCGACCGCCGGAAGTATCTGACCGTGCTGCTCACGCTCGACGACGTGACGGCCGGGAAGCTCGACCGCGCCGCGATCGAGCGCGCGATCCAGACGCGCATCGACGAGGTCAACCAGACGCTCGCGCGCGTCGAGCAGGTGAAGAAGTTCGCGATCCTGCCGCGGCCGTTCGGCATCGACACGGGCGAGCTCACGCCGACGATGAAGATCAAGCGCAAGGTCGTCGCGAGCAAGTTCGCGCGCGAGATCGACGCGATGTACGCGGACGCCGAATAGTGGTGGCTGTCTGGTCGCGTGACGCGTATGTCACCGGCGGCGGCCCCGCCGAGGTCGCGCTCATCGCGCTGGCCCCCCGACGCTTGCCCGACCCGCTCCCCGTCTCGCGCGGCCGGCACGGTATGCCCGATGACGGCGAGGGCGCGACCTCCGTGTCCATCGTCGCGCGCGATCGCGAGACCGACCCGGCCTGGTTCGCCGAGCGCGTGCTCGCGCCGTTCGCCGCGCTCATCTCGGAAGACCTCGGCGAGCAAGCGGAAGGCATCGCGCGCACCGCCGCCCACGCCTACGTGATCGAGGCGAAGCTCGACGACCCGGACGACCTCGGGCACGTGCAAGCGGCGTGGGCGCTCGCGAAGTGCGTGTGCGAGTGCGCGGCCGAAGGCGGCGGCGAGGCGATCGTGATCGACGTGTTCGCGGCGCGCGCGCATTTCGGCGAGGAGATCGCCGGGTGGGCGCCCGATCGTTCGTTCGACGTGATGCGCGAGGTCACGTTGTTCTTCGACGAGCAGCCTGACGGATCGATCGCGGCCTGGACGCTCGGCATGCGCAAGGTTGGTCGTCCGGATCTCGTGCTCCTCGGCCTCGCGCCCGGCGGCGAGAGCGACGCGGCGCTGCTGCTCCGAGATGTCGCCCAGACCCTCGCGGCCGGGGAGCGCGTCGAGCCCGGCGATCAGCTCGAGGGCCCGACGGGGACGATCGCGACGGCCGCGTTCGAGAGCGGCGACGCCCCCGGCGTGCCCGTCGAGGCCCCCGCGTTGCGGCTCCGCAAGATCGCATAAGCCAGCTATGTTCCCGGCGTGGAAATCGCCCTCGCACGGACGCTGAAGGGCGCCCTCGGCCGCGTCCTCTCCGTCGACCTGACGACGCAGACCCACGAGGTGATCGACGTCGACGAGGCGGTCTATCGCAACTACCTCGGCGGGTATGGCCTCGGCGCGTGGCTCATGTGGAAGCACTACCCGGCGGGCGTCGATCCGCTGGCGCCCGCGAGCTGCTTCGCGCTCGCGTCGGGCTTGCTCACGGGCCTCCACACGCCGTTTTCGGGCCGCATCCAGATCGTCGGCAAGTCGCCGCTCACCGGCACGTGGGCCGACTCGAACTCGGGCGGCAGCGTGTGTAGCCACCTCCGCCACGCGGGCTACGACGCGGTCATCGTGCGCGGGCGCGCCGCCGTACCGACGCTGCTCGTCATCCGCGACGCCGCCGTGACGTTCGAGCCGGCCGGCGAGCTCTGGGGCCAGGAGATCCCGCAGGCGTTCGACGCGATCAAGAGCCGCTTCGGCGGCAAGCGAGACGTCGGCGTCAGCGCGATCGGCCCCGCCGGCGAGAAGCAGCAGCGCATCGCGTCCGTGATGAACGACCGCTACCACGCGTTCGGGCGCCAGGGCTTCGGCGCGATCTACGGCAGCAAGAACCTCAAGGCGATCGTCGTCAGCGGCACGGGCGAGATCCCGGTCGCCGACGAGAAATCGCTGACCGCGATCGGCAAGCGCATCACGGCCGAGTACAAGCGCGACATCGGGCCGGTCGCGAAGGTCTTCGCGTGGTTCAGCAAGCCGAAGGGCTGGCTCGGGTGGCTCTACCGCTTCATGACGCGGATGGGGCTCAAGCTCGAATCGCCGACAGCGTCGATGCGCCAGCTCTGGACGGCGCGCGGCACGACCGCCGCCGTCTCGCTCTCGGTGGAGAACGGCGACGCGCCGATCAAGAACTGGCGCGGCGTTGGCTCGCGCGACTTCCCGCTCGCGAAGCAAGGGATGAAGCTCGACGGCAAGGCGGTCGACAAGCTCGTCACGAAGAAGCTCTCGTGCGGCGACTGCCCGATGCCGTGCAAGGGCATCGTGAAGGTCAAGTCACGCGGGCTGACCGATGTCCGGCGCCCGGACTACGAGACGATCGTCGGGTTCGGCGCGAACCTCCTCAACGACGACCTCGAGCTCGTCACGGCGTGCCACGACGCGTGCAACCGTTACGGCATCGACGCGGTCAGCTCGTCGATGACGCTCGCGTGGGTGTGCGAGGCGATGGAGCGCGGCGACCTGCAGCCGGCCGACGTCGACGGCATCGACATGCGCTGGGGCAACGGCGAGGCCGCGCTCGCGCTGACGATCAAGATGGGGAGCGGCGAGGGCTGCGGCGCGTGGCTCGGCCACGGCGTGAAGCGGGCCGCCGAGCACGTGGGGAAGGGCACCGGCGCGTACGCGATGCACGTGCACGGCGGCGAGCCCGCGTATCACGACAGCCGGTTCACCTCGCTGATGGGCGTCACGTACATCTCGGATCCGACGCCGGGGCGCCACACGGCGGGCTCCGCGTCGTGGAACGAGACGTTCGGCGTCGGGATGTCGCTGCCCGGGGCGGCGGAGAAGAAGGACTGGAACGTGAAGTGGAAGGGCACCGAGGGCAAAGGCCGCGCCCAGGCGCTCCACAGCAACGCGCACCAGGCGATGAACGGCCTCGGCCTGTGCATGTTCACGATGCTGACGGGCGCGCTGCCGTGGGCGGAGCTCGTCAACGCCGCGACGGGCTGGGGCGTGACGGACGCCGATCTCATGACGTGCGGCGAGCGGATCCAGAACCTGCGCGCGGCGTTCAACCGCCGCGAGGGGATCGTGCCGGCCGACTTCGCGCCGCCGGCGCGCATGCTCGGTGAAGGCGATGGCAACCTGCCCGCGGGCCCCCTCAAGGGCGTGCGCGTGCCGCTGCCGATGCTCAAGGACGATTACTACGCGGCGATGGCCTGGGACAGGACGAGCGGCAAGCTCTCGAAGGCGCGCGCGGAGCAGCTCGGCATGGCCGAGATCCTCGCCGGTTACGTGGGGGAGTAGATGGGCATCTTCGATCGCCTGCGCGGGGACACGATCCGTATCCACATCCTGATCCGCGGGCGGATCGGCGATGGCTGGAAGGACATCGACGAGCACCTGCGCCTGCCGGCCGGCACCACGCTCGGCAAGCTCGTGGAGGTGGCGGAAGGCGCGGGCGTGCCGCTACGCGACGCGCTCGACCACTCGCCGCACCTGGTCGACACCATGATGCTCAACGGCGAGCGCTGCCCGTTCGCCGAGAACGCCGATCGCGAGCTGAAAGAAGGCGACGAGCTCTACCTGCTGGCCCCGCTGGCGGGCGGGTAGATCCGCCCGCGAGGTTGACCGCCAGGGCGGTCGATGCGAGCGCGAACGCTCACAGCGCCGAGACGAGCAGCGCGCCGTAGACGCGCAGCAGCGTGGCCAGATCCGCGTCGTCGAAGTGCAGCGTGGCGCCGAGGAAGTAGTCGCGGCCGTAGCGCAGCTTGTGGAAGTCGTTCGGCACGAACTGGCTGTCCTTGTCGATGTTGATGTAGCCGGGCTTCGTGAACGCGTCGTCGATGCCGGCGATGAGATAGATCGAGCGGAAGACGGCGAACGCCGCCGCGAGCTTGATCCGCGGCGCGGCGGAGTAGCCACCGAACGCGTCGACGGAGAGCCGGAGCCGGCCCTCGTTCAGCAGCAGCGCGTCCGCCCCGACGCCGAAGCTCGAGTCCTTGATGCCGCCGCGCAGCGCGAGCCAACCGAACTGCTTGCCGAACTGCGCCGTGAAGCGGAGCTTGTCCTGGATCTGGACGGTCCGCGTGTAGGTCGTCGTGCCCGCGGCGTCGGACAGCACGTCGCTGGGGAGGCCGCCGAGCGGATCGCGCTCGAGCTCGATCAGGTAAAACTTGTCGTTGCGCGACCGCAGCTCGGCGGTCGCGTAGAACCGCGGGATCCGCGAGAACACGTTGTACTCGAACCGCATGCCGAGCCATGACTTGAAGCGCGAGATGCTGTCCGCGGCGCCGCGCCCATCGTCGGTGACCGTGTCGAGCTCGTCGCCAAGCGCGGGGTCGTTGATCAGCCGGCCGAGCGTGCCGCGGTAGTCCTTGCCGCTGCCCTCGTTGATCGCCGTGACGACCTCCTGGTAGTCGGCGACCGGCTTGTCTACCTCGTCGAGGCCGCTGCGCACCCGGACGAGACCGTCGTGGAGCCCCGACTTCACGTCGGCGATCTTCGCGCGCGTGTTCGCGATCGCGGCGTCGGCCCGGTCGAGCGTGCGCAGGAAGTCCGGCTGCGCGTGCGCGAGCGCGTTCGCCGCGCGCTCGGTGCCGCGGTCGAGCCGCTCGGCTGCGTGGTCCGCCGCCGCCATGCCGGCCTCGATCTTGCCGTCGGCGAGCCACGCCGTGGTCCGGTCGGCGCCGTCGCGCATGGCGGTGTTGACCCAGCGGCGGCCGTTCCCCAGGACGTCGTGCACGGTGCCGAGCGCCTGATCCGCCCGCGGCATCGCGCGGTCCATCGCCCTCAGGATCTGGTCGGTGGAGCTGCCCTCGATCACGCGGGTCAGCTGGTCGCCATCCTGGAGATTCCCGATCCCGGGCGCGCCTTCGTCGGTGGACGGGATGATCTCGAGGTAGCTATCGCCGAACGCGGACTCGGCGCGCTTCGTGATCCACGAGTCGCGCGGGACCTCCAGCTTGGCCGGGGCGAGCGGCGCCCTGGATTCGAAGTCCCGGCTCAGGAGGAGATCCGCGCGCGCGAAGTCGCCGGACACCGTCAGCTTCTCGATCTCGCCGACCCGGACGCCCGCGATCATCACCGGCGATCCGACGGCCAGCCGCGAGCCGTCGCGCAGGAGCGCGAAGGTGCGGAAGTGGGAGCCGACGCTCTGCTTCGGCAACGCCGCCCGCACGAGGAGCACGCCCCCGGCGACCAGCACCAGGACCAGGACCACCGTTACGAGACGCGACAGCCAGGCCACGAGTTACCGAGCGCAGTCCAGGGTGAGCGGGATCTCGGGGCCGTTGTCGATGACCTCGAAGTCCTCGACCTCGAGGCTCGCCAGATCATGCGCGTCGAGCACGTCGGCCCACTTCGCCGTGGACGCGCGATCGTCGCGGGCCGTCAGCGCGATGTTGCCTCCGTCCGCCTGGTACATGCCGTACTTCTGGAGCGCCTTCGCGACCACGCGCGCGCCGTCGCTCGGTAGGCTCGCGAGATCGAAGTCCGCGCGCAGGCGGAGTTGGAAGCCATAGAACGGCGCGTCAGCGCCGCCAGACGTGCGCGTCCCGTGCGTCGCCGGGACCACGTAGCCTTGCTGCAGGCGATCGTTCGGCAGGATGAAGCGGATCGCGTGTTCGATCGATCCGGCCGCGACCTCGTCCGCGGTGAACAGCATCGGCGCCATGGGGAAGCCGGCCGCGTCTGCGCTCGTGCACTGCGCGCCGCGCAGCGTGTCGGTGTACGCGATGCTCGTGTCCCACTTCGCGAGGCAGGACGCGGTGAAGGTCGAGCCCGCGCCCGAGGGTTCGAGCGAGGCCTCCCAGAGCTCGTAGAGCGTGTGGGCGTCCGCGTCCATCACGAGCAGGTGGCAGTCGCCGCCGTCGGTGCACGCGTAGCCGTCGTTCCCCTCGACGTTGCCACCGGCGGGGATCGGGACGTCGGCGACATCGCAGTCCGGGTCGGACCAGTCGCCGCCCTTCGCGAATGCCTGGTGCGGCGTCGTCGCGTCCGCGCGGAGCACGTTGATCGAGAAGTCGATCTGGAACTTGTCGCCATTGCCCCAGCCGCCGGCCGCGCGCAGGGACGAGATGATCGCGTCGCTGTTGCCCGCGACCCCCGCGGTCGACACGTCCGTGTCGAAGAACATCGGCTTCGTGAAGAACGGCCCGGCCGCCGCTGGACCACCGCCGCGGTCGCTTCCGCCATCGACGCCGGTGTCGTCGCCGCCGCCGCTGCCACATCCGACGAGGCTGACGAGCAGGACCGGGAGGGCGCCGCGCATCGCCGCAGCATACAGGGGCCGGCTCGATTTCCGCGCTATTTGGCGCGGCGCAGATAGTAATGCACGCCTCGCTGCGGGTGCGAGAGTCGGATGGCGAGCGCCTGGCCCGGCGGCGGCTGCACCGACGCGGTGAAGCGACGCTGCTTGTCGATTGGCACGTCGACGCCCTCGATCGCCGCGCTCCAGCCCTGCAGCACCGCGCCCTTGACGTCGATGGTCGCGGGGAACGGCGTGCCGCTGAGCGGGAGCTCGATGTAGACCTGCGGCGCCGTCTGGTCGAAGTCGATCTTGAGCGTCGAGATCTTGTCCTGCTTCACGCCGTCGCGATCGAACCAGTAGGTGTACGTGCCTTCCTTGAGGCTCGCGCCGGGCACGACGATCTTGTCCGTGGTGCCGTCGAAGACCTGATCCTTGCCGCCCTGCGCGAGGTGCAACCGATACGCGTTGCCGCTGCCGGCGCCCTTGTAGTGGACCTCCACGTTCGGCACGAGGCTCTGGTACGAGAGACGCCAGATGCGGCCGTCTGCGTCGACGGGGTTGAGGTTTGGCTGCTTTGGCAACGGGCGGCGGCCGTCGTCGCGCTGGACGTAGATGCGCCCCGCCGCGACCTGCTTGCCCTCGTTGTCGCCCTGCGTGCAACGCAGGCGATACGCCCAGCTCCCGGGGGCGATCATGAGGTTCGCGTTGTCCTTGCCGGCCGACTGCTTTGCCGTGCGGAAGTTGCCGTCGTGATCGATCTCGACGACGCCATCGCCGGGGCACTTGCCGAGGAACTGGAACTGCACCGCGGTCGGCGGGCGCGGATCGTGGACGGTGAGCGAGTCACCGACGGCGACGCGGAAGTCGAAGTACGTCGGGATCGCCTCGATCGGGTGGATCGCGCCGTTCGACCGCGCGATCGACGCGCTCTCCCCGCGGTTCATGTCGAGCGTGCCACCGCCGCCGCCGAGCTTCGCCTGACCGCGCAGCACGGTCACCTTCGTCTCGCGCCCGCCGACGTCGAGGCGGACCTCGGCCGGCATCTGCGCGGTCGCCGTCAGCCCGACGTTGCCGCTCGGCACCGCGACGCCGCCGCCACCGGACGCGGGCACCGTGGCCTTGCCGTTGCCCGCGTCGAGCGCGAGCGCGAGGTCATCGCCGACGGAGGCGCGCGCGCCGGTCGCCAGCTCGAGCGTCGCGCCCTTCGCCGTGAGCTTTGCCGTCGTGCCGGCGCCGACGCGCACCTTCGTGCCGGCGGGGAGCTGGCCGCTGCCGGCGGCGAGCGGCCTCCAGTCCTTGGCGTCGGGCGCCTGCGTCTCGGCCTTGCCGCCGATCACCTCGACCAGCGCGCCGCTGCCGGTCGCGACCTCCGCCGCATCGGGCGGCAGCGCCGCCGCGTCGGCACCGCCCGCATCCACCGGCGCGGTGACGATGCTCGCCGAGCCGAGCTCGAGGCCCCCGCCGCCGACCTCGACGCTCTTGCCGATGGTGAGCGAGAGCGTCTTACCGCCGGCGGAGATCTGTGCCGTGCCGACCGACAGCTCGATCGAGCTCTTGCCCGCGCCCGTCGCGGTGATGCGGATCTTGGAGTTGTCCGTGAGGCTGACCTGGCCGATGTCGAGGCCGTACGCGCCCGTGCCGCTGAGGTCGATCGCGCCGAGCTCGACCGAGATCTTCTGCGCGCTCGGCTCACCGCCGAACCGCAGGACCGTGTGCGGCAGCATCGCGATGCTCGCGCCGCCGGTGAGGTCGAGTCCCGCGCGGCCATCGGCCGTGCGCGCCGCGTCGCCGAGCACGAACTTCGCGCCCACGGCCGCGGCCTTCCAGCCCGGGTCGGCGTGCTGGCGCTCGACCGGGCCCTCGCTGCTCGCGAGCGTGGCGATCGTGTCCGACTTGCCGCAGGCCGCGGCGCCCGCGACCGCGCAGGCCGCGACGAGCAGCCAGGTGACCACCCGCTTACCTGTCCGCAAGGGACCCGTTCGGGGCAGGGTGAATCCCGTCGGCGAGGACCGCCGACAAGATCTCGCTCCCGGTCCCCTCACTTGTGCATGTCGATATTTTTGAGCGAGACACCGTTGGGATCGATCGTGACGTCGAGCTCCTGATTCGCGAGGCCGGTCGCGGTGACCGTGATCTTGTAGCTCCCGGGCGCGAGGTCGATCTGGAACGTGCCATCGGCGCCGGTCGCGATCGTCTTGCCGCCGGGGCTCACCGTGATCTGCGCGTTCGCGATCGGCTTGCCGCTCGCGAGCGACTTCACGATGCCGCGCAGCTGGCCGGGCGGCAGCACGGGGTCGAGCACGATTTTCGGGACGGTGTTGCCGCCCTTGACGAGCACGAGCGTCGCCCGGCCCGGCTTCTTGCCGTCGACCTCGACCGCGACCGCCGCCGCCGTGTCGTCGAGCGTGGTGGCGCCGCCGACCGTCTTGCCGATCGGCAGCTTCGTGACGGCGTACGTGCCCTTCTCGTCGGTCGCCCCGGTGCCGGTGTGAGTCTTGAGCGTGACCGTGACCTTCGCGCCGACGATCGGGGCGCCGGTGTCGTCGCTGACCTGGCCGGCGACGTCCGCGTACTCGACGAGCTCGATGTCCTTGGGGTGGTCGTTCGTGGTGACGGTGGACGTGCCACCGCCGTGGCTCGGGCCGCCGAAGTGCGCCTGGAGGCCGACGCCGCTGGTGATGACCGGCTCGTACGGGACGAGCGGGATCTGACCGGCCGTGACCTGCGCGAGCTCGGTGCCGGGCGACCTCGCGCCCTCGACGAATGCCATCAGTGTCCACGCCGGCGCGATGCGATAGCCGGCCGTGAGCGTGCCGCGGAGGAGCTGGCTGTGCTCGGCGAGCGCCGCCCGCGAGCTGCTGCCGACGAACGCCTCGACGCTCGCCTCGAGCCCGACGTACGCCTTGCCGGCGGCGAGCGGGATCGCGTAGTGCACGCCGCCGAAGACCTCGTTGAAGTCGCTGACGCCGAGGGAGACGCGGTCCGGGAGCGACAGCGTGTCGACGCTGTCGACCGACTTGGCGCTGTTGTCGAGGCGGTAGCCGACGTCGAGCGAGAGGCGACCGGGGCCCGCCGCGAGCGTGGCGAACACCTGGCCGTCGACGGAGATCGCCGAGCCGGCGACGGACGGCGCCGTCTTGCCGGGGACCCAGAGACCGACCTGCGCGCCGAGGTGGACGCGGCCAGACGTGAGCGTGTAGCGCGCGAGGAGGCGCGGGTCGCCGACGTAGCCGTCATCGCCCGAGGGCACGAGGCCGTAGTGGCGATCGTAACGGCCGTCGAGGGCGAGCGCGATCGCGAGGTGAGCGACGGGCGCGTACGCCACGGCGAGCTCGCCGAGGACGCGGCCGAAGCGGTGGTTCGGCCCGAGGAGACCCTTGCGATAGCCGAAGCCGGTGAGCGCCGAGACCACGACCTGCCCGGGCGGAACGTCGTCGGCAGCGGCGACGTGCACGCCGCCGGGGAGCGCGGCCCAGCCGGTCTCCATGGCCTCGCCGCTGTGCGCGGCCCCCGGGGCGGGCGCCACGACCACCGTGTCGTCCGCCGGCTGCGCGACGGCCCCCGTGGCCGTGAGCAGCACGGTCGTGGCGCACGTCAGCAGTGGAAGTCCCCTCCGGCGACGCATCTTCAAATATTAGAGCGCCTCGTCGGCCGATTCCAGTCTCTCGCCCGCCTTAACAGGACAGGTCAGCCGTGACGGACCCAGCGGATGACCTCGCGGAGCGAGGGGCGCTTGCCGTACATGAGGATGCCGACGCGATAGATGCGCGCCGCGATGGCGACCATCACGAACGTCGAGGCGAGGAGGATCCCGAGCGAGATGGCCACCTCGCCGAGCGTGGCGCCGCCGAGCACGTAGCGCATCGGCATGAGCAGCGGAGACCAGATCGGGATGTTCGTCATCGTCACGGCCGCGCTGGCGCGCGCGTCGTTCGCGATGACGTTGATGCACAGCGTGCCGATGAGCAGCAGCAGCGTGATCGGCATGGCGACCTGCTGCGTGTCCTGCTCCGACGAGACCATCGCGCCCGCCGCCGCGAACAGCGACGAGTAGAAGAAGTACCCGACGATGAAGTACGCGATGAACACGAGGATCTGCGAGATCGTGAGCGACGGGATCGCCGCGCCCATGCCGTGGACGCCGAACAGACCGAGCAGCTCGTCGCGATACGCGAGCGTGACCGCGCCGATCGTGAGCCAGACCGTCACCTGGAGGAGGCCCGCGCCTCCGACGCCGAGGATCTTGCCGCCGAGCAGCACGCGCGGCTTCGCGGCCGCGCACATCAGCTCCATCACGCGGCTCGTCTTCTCCTGCACGACGCTGCGCATGACGTTCACGCAGTACAGCGTGATCACGAGGTAGAGCGTGAACGCGAGGATGTACCCGATGATGTAGGTCGCCATGCCCGACGAGCCTTCGTTGTCGCCGGTCGTGTGGCGCGTCTTAAAGTTTGCGGGCGTCACGAGCTCCGTGATCTGCGCGGCGGTGAGATGCATGCGCGCGCCGCGCTCCGACTGCACGGCGGTCGTGACGAGCGAGCCGAGGATCGCGTTGATGGCCTGGCTGCTCGCGTTGTCGCCGCTGTAATCGATCTCGCCACCATCGAGAGCATCGGACGGGATGCGGAGGAAGCCGTTGAGCTCGCTCTTCGCGATGCGCGCCCGGAGCTGCGAATCGGTCGTGGCGTAGGGGACGGTCTCGACCTTCCACTGCATGGCCAGCTCGAGCTCGGCACCGAGCTTGGGGCCGAGCGTGCCCTGCGCGTCCGCGATCGCCACGCGCGTGCCCGCCGAGCCCGTGCTCGCGATCAGCACCGGCACGACCACCATCGCGACCATGCCGATCGGGCCGAGCAGCGTGATGAGCACGAACCACTTCGTACGCACGCGCTCGAGGAACTCCCGCTTCGCGATCACGAACATCTGCCGGGCGTCATGCATGAGCGGTCTCCTCGCGGCGCGCGGCCACGGCGGCATCGGCGCCGACCCGATCGACAAAGATCTGGTGCAGGGTCGGCACGACGAGCTCGAACCGGCGGAGCCCGACGCCCGCGTCGACGAGCACGCGCAAGAGCTGGGGCGACTGGATGCCCGCCGCGAGCTGCACCTCGTAGTCCGCGACCTCGCCGCCGCGCGGGGCCTCGCGCGACGCCACGAGCGCGCGATCGGCGAGCGGGGCCTCGGCGGCGGCCCGGGACGCGTCGTCGGTGAACGCGAGCGCGATGCGCCCCTCGCCCGCCGCGGCGCGCTTGATGTCGAGGAGCTTGCCGTCGAGGATCTTCTGGCCGCGCGCGATGATGCACACGGCGTCGCAGACCTTCTCCGCCTGCTCCATCTGGTGCGTCGAGAACAGGACGGTCCGCCCGCTCGTGCGGATCTCCTCGACGGTCTCGCGCAGGACCTCGGCGTTGATCGGATCGAGCCCGCTCCACGGCTCGTCGAGAATCACGAGCTCGGGGTCGTGGATCAGCGCGGTCGCGAACTGCACCTTCTGTTGCATGCCCTTCGAGAGGTCCTGCACCTTGTTCTTGGCCCACTGCTCGAGGCCGAGGCGCGCGAGCCAGACGTGCGCGCGGCGCTGGGCCTCGGCGGCGGAGAGGCCGCGCAATTCGCCCATGAACTGGATCATGCCGAGCACCGGCATCTTCGGATACAGGCCGCGCTCCTCGGGGAGATAGCCGATGCGCTGCGCGGCCGTGGGGCCCGGCGCGAGGTCGCCCAGGATGGTGATGGAGCCGGCGTCGGGCGCGATGATGTCGTTGATCATGCGCAGCGTGGTGGACTTGCCCGCGCCGTTCGGACCCAGGATGCCGTAGACGCAGCCGCGCGGCACCTCGAACGTCATGTCCTCGACGGCGACGTGGTTGCCGAAGCGCTTGGTGACGCCGGTGACCGCGAGCGCGAGGCGGGTCACGCGGCGGCCTGCGCGGGCCCGCCGAGGCCGCCCAGACCGAGGACCGCGCGCTCGAGCACGGCCATGCGGATCGCGACGCCCCAGCTCACCTGCTCGAGGATGACGGCGCGCGGGCCATCGGCGACGAGCGGCGACATCTCCACGCCGCGGTTGATGGGGCCCGGGTGCATGACGATCGCGTCCGGCTTCGCGTAGGCGAGCGTGCGCTCGGAGAGGCCGTAGGTGCGCGACAGCTCGCGCGTGTTCGGGAACCGCGGGGCCTCGCCCTCGCCGCGCTCGCTCTGCACCCGGAGCATCATGACGACGTCCGCGCCGTCGAGGCCGTCCTCGAGGCGCGTGGTGACGCGCACGCGCTCGCGGGTCTCGTCGCCGCCGATGAGCTCGAGGCCGCGCGGGATGAGGGTCCACGGCGCGACGAGGCGAACGCGCGCGCCCATCTTCGCGAGGCAGAGGATGTTGCTGCGGGCGACGCGCGAGCGCGCGAGGTCGCCGACGATGGCCACCTCGAGGCCGGCGAGCTTGCCCTTCGCGCGGCGGATGGTCGCGGCGTCGAGGAGCGCCTGCGTCGGATGCTCGTGCTGGCCGTCGCCGGCGTTCACGATGGCGCATCCCAGGGCCTTGGCGAGCATCGCGGGCGCGCCGCCGTACATGTGCCGGATGACGATGGCGTCCGGGTGCATCGCGACGAGGTTTTTGCCGGTGTCGAGGAGGGACTCGCCCTTGGCGGCGGAGCTGCCGGACGACGTGATGTTGATCGCCTCGGCGGACAGGCGCTTCGCGGCGAGCTCGAACGAGGTCCGCGTGCGGGTCGAGTTCTCGAAGAAGACGTTGATGATCGTGCGGCCCTTGAGGGTCGTCAGCTTCTTGATCGGCTCGTCCGCGAGGGCGCGGTAACGCTCGCCGTGGTCGAGGATGCGTGTGATCTCCGCGGCGTCGAGGTCGGCGATGCTCACGAGGTGGCGCGACACGCGCTTGGATATAGCAGAGGTGTTAGCCTGCGGGGGCGATGGCGGCCGATCGACGCGGCGAGGTGATCGGCGGCCGCTTCCGGATCGACGAGAAGATCGGGAAGGGCGCGATGGCCGAGGTCTATCGCGCCCTGGACGAGACGACGTCGGCGTACGTGGCGCTCAAGATCTTGAAGCGGCAGGTCGCCGGGGATCGCGAGGCCCGCGAGCGGTTCGCGCGCGAGGGCGAGGTGCAGGCGCGGCTACGGCATCGCAACGTGGCGGCGCTGCTGGCGAACGGCGTGACCGACCGCCTCGAGCCGTACCTCGCGGTGGAGCTCCTGCGCGGCAAGACGCTGCGCGGGGTGGTGAAGGATGAAGGCCGGATCCCACCGCGGCGCGCGGCGAGCTATGGCTGGCAGGCGCTGCACGGGCTGGCGGCGGTGCACGAGGCCGGCGTGCTGCATCGGGACCTCAAGCCCGCGAACATCATGCTCGAGCCATCGCCAGGGCCGGTCGAGCGCGTGGTGCTCATCGACTTCGGGTTCGCGAGCTTCGAAGGCGGGACGAAGCTGACGCTGCAGGGCACGGTCGTCGGGAGCCTGCGCTACATGGCGCCCGAGCGGCTGCGGGGCGAGCCGCCGGACCAGCGGAGCGATCTCTATGCGATGGGCGTGATCCTGTTCGAGATGCTGACGGGCGCGCCGCCGTTCGTGGCGGACCACGATCTCGATCTCATCGACATGCACCTCAACACCGAGGCGCCGGCGCTGCGCTCGCGCGACGAGTGCCTGCCCGCCTCGCTCGACGCAGTGCTCGCGTGCGCGCTCGAGAAGCGCCAGGACGACCGCTACCACTCGGCGGCCGAGATGGCCGCCGCCCTCGACGCGGCCGCCCAGGCGCTGCCGTAACCGCCCCCCGGCCCCGGTGACGCTGTCAGGTTTGTCAACTCTGGCTTCTGACACAACCTCAACAACTGCGATTACTTACCTGGGGTCGCTGTCACGTCTGTCAACTCTTGCGACGACGCGAGCAATTGTCCGAGTTCCGGACAGAAGCGATGCCCGTCGCAGAGTTGACAGAATTGACAGCGTCCCCAGTCAAGTGGCTGTAATCGATTGGCTTGTGGGTCAAGCCAGAGTTGACAAACGTGACAGCGTCCCCGGTTTAGTCGTGCTCGCGTGCGCGCTCGAGAAGCGCCAGGACGACCGCTACCACTCGGCGGCCGAGATGGCCGCCGCCCTCGACGCGGCCGCCCAGGCGCTGCCGTAGCGGGGCGCCGCACTACGGTTCGGGCGTTGCCTTACCGCAGAGTCAAAGAGGACGCGGACAGCAGAAGAGTCGGAACGAGAGGGGTTGCCGCGTTCGGGCAGCCCGGACCGCAGGACAGTCCCAGCGCGGCCGGCTGCCCGAACACGGCAACCATTCCGTTCTCGGCTCCTCCGATCTCCGCGTCCTCTTTGACTCTGCGGTAAGGCAACGCCCGAACCGGCGACGCACCAACCGTCGGCCCCGCAGGCCGCTAGTTGATCACGATCTGCTTCAGATCGAGGCCGCCGGCGAACATGTAGCTGACGGCGTTCGAGTAGCCGTAGACCTCGACGCCGCAGCCATTCGGGCACGTCAGGTGGTGCTGGCCCGGCTGCACCGGGATCCGGCCCGAGCGGTAGTCGCCGCCGAACGGCGACATCGTGACCGCGGTGCCGTCGACGAGGACGGTGCCGCTGCTGCCCGACGCGATCGAGAGGAAGTTCTTGTCGTATGCGGCCGGCACCGGGAGGATGTAGTCGGTGCGGAACTGCTCCACGGGCACCGCGATCGACATCGACGGATCGCCGTCACCGATCACGTCGCCGAAGAACGGGTCCTGCCAGATCGACGACTCGAGGAAGTGGCCGATGAGGACCGGCTCGCTCGCCGTGACCGCCGTGTCGACCGCGACGCGGACCTCACAGAAGCCGCCCTTCGCGAGCGTGCCGCAGGTGCCCTGGCTCGGCGCGGGCGAGAACTGCACCGTGGTGCCGTCCTTCTGCGCGAGGATGCGCAGCCGATCGGGCTCGCCGGCGCGCTCGGCGCTGCGCGCGATCGCGAACGTCTTGCCCCACGTCGAGGTCGGGAACAGCATGTCCTCCATGTGGTCGGCGCAGCACGGGCCGTTCGTGTGGCTCGCGTCCGGCGGCGTCTCCTCGCCAAAGTCTGCGGCGTCATGGCCGCCGAACACGCCGAACGTCGTCGTGCCGTCGACCGAGGTGATGTGCGTTCCGGTCAGGTCACCGGCCGGGCCTTGCGCCTCGAGGTTCAGCACCTCGAACGCGTCGAGCGTGAACTGCGTTGCCGTGCCGGCCGCGATCGTGGTCTGCGTGGCGCTGGCCTGGATGGCGGCGGTCGGCGTCACCTCGATGACGGTGTTGTCCTTCGACGCGACCACCGTCAGGTAACCGTAGAAGTCATGCGCGCCGGGGGCCTGCGCGCGCCGATCGAGCGTCGGCCAGCTCATGACGTAGTACTCGGTGTCGAACGTCGCGGTCGGGATGAGGAGCGACGCGTCGTTGCTGAACACGTCGACGTTGTCGAGCGGGTTGAACTGGTATGCGACGATCGGGAGGTCCGAGGTGATCTTGTAGGCCGCCCTCGTCTTGCCGGTGCCCTTGTCGACCGACTGGTCGGGGATCGTGTTCGGGGCGATATTTGGCTCGATCGGCAGCACCCCGCCCGCGGGCACGGAGACGGTGATCGTCGCGCCGTTCGCGCCGGTCAGGGTGACGTTGACGGCGCGGGCCTGCGGATTGGAGACGACGACGGCGAACGGCGCGTGCTGCGCGTCCAGCACGCAGACGGCCGCGGTCGTACACGGATAGCCCGACGGGCACGTGTCGTTCGGCGGATCGCAGAGGCCGGCGACGTCCGGCTGGACCAGGTCGTTCGCGGGGTCGTTGTTCGTGCAGACCTTGATCGTGAGGTTCGTGACGCCCGGCGTGGCGGCGCAGTTGTCATCGCCCTGCAGGCCGATGACCTCCTCGGCGTTCGAGAGGTCGACGGCGAAGTATTCGCACCCGACGTAGCTGCGGTTCGAGCCGGCCGCCGCGCACGCATCGACGCACGCCCCGCCCTCGCAGACGGTGGCGCCGGTGCAGGCCGTGGTGACGGGGCCGACGTTGCCGGTCGCGTCGCAGGAATGGACGTCGCCGCTGCCGCAGGTCATGCCACCCGGCGTGCACGCGACGCAGCCGAGCGCCTCGTCACAGGCGATCGGACAGTCCATGTCCGTCGTCCACTGGCCGCCGGTGCACTGCTGGTACGTGGCGCCGAGGCACTGGTGTGCGCCCGCCGAGCATGCGGGCGCCGGCGCATCGACGACGCCACCAGCGTCATCATCGCCCTGGCCGGGTTGCCGAGAGCCGGGGCCGCAGGCAACGAGAGAGCCGAGGGCGAACGCGAGGAGCAAGCTACGCATGGCACGCGGAATAACACGAGGCGCGTCTCACGCGCGCGGGGAAACTACGTGCCCGAGAGCACGCTCCACCGCCACGGTTGGTGCATTGCATCGACCGTCGGCGTCTTGCTCAGTCGCAGGGAGCGCCAGCGGCCTGGCAGTCGCACGCGACCGCGTCGGAGCCGTTGGCCAGGCACTCCGGCACGATCGTGCTCTGGAGCAAGAATCCCTCGACGAACCGCAGGGCGGCCGGCTTCCGGTTGATGCCGGAGTGCGTGCCGTTGTCCTGGGCCGGCGCGACGTTCGTGTCCGGCGGCAGCGGCGTGGGGTGGTCGTTGAAGATGATCGCCGCGTTGTCCGTCGGGCTCGCGACCGGCGTGATGCCCCACGGCGTCTTCGCCGTCGGCGTCAGGATGCCGATCCCCATCGTTCGCATGATCACCTCGGTCGAGATGTTCGTCACGAGGCAATCACCGATCGAGTACCAGATCATGATCGTCTTCTTGGCCTCGCCGAACAGCGGGTCCTTGATGACGTGGGCGGCCGTGGTGATCGGATCGTACGGCTCGAACGCCATGCCCATGAACGAGACGAGGAGCTCGTACACGGCGGGATCGGTGTAGCTACCCTGCGCGGCGCCGATGAGCGCGTGCCACGCGTTGCTGCGCTCGAGCAGGAGCGACCAGTCGCCGCCCGGCACCGCGAGCACGCCGCGCGTGATGTTCGGGTCGTACGCGAGGAACGCGTTCCCCATGATGCCGCCGAGCGAGCCGCCGACGTAGTAGATCTTCGAGGTGTCGATGACCGGCGTGCCATTGAACTTGAACTCGGGCGCGCTCGCCATCTTGCCGCGCGCGACGTTCTCGAGCGCGATGAAGTCGATGAGCGCCTGGCCGAGCTTCTCGGTGATCTCGTAGGCCTTGTTCATGTCGTTGACGGCGAGCGGGGCGAGCGCGAGCTGGCGCGACGTCAGGCCGATCCAGTCACCGGCGATGATGACGAAGCACTTCTCCTCGGCGAGGTCCTGCACGAACGAGTCGTCGAGGTACTCCGCCGACGAGCCAAACAGGCCATGGCCGAAGATGATCGTCGGGCGTGGCAGCGGCTGCGTGGCCACGCACGCCGGCACGATCGCGGCGAAGTTCGCGTTGCGCATGCCCATGAGCGTCGGGTTGCCGCTCGCGTCGCGGCGGATGACGGAGGTGTCGTTCTCGCCGTCGGTGAGGAAGTCCGGCGCGGTGTACGTGCCGAGGTAGCGCTTGTAGCTCTGCGGCGTCTCCGTCTGCTCGGTCGCGGTGAACGTCAGGTTCGCGCCGTTCGCGCCGATCGCGGGCAGCGCCGCCGTGCGCATCACCGTCATGTCGTTCTGCAGGAACGCGTCGGACGCGGTGACGTAGTCCCACGCGAGGAGGAGCTCGGACTTGTCGACGCCCGCCGCGGTCAGCGCGGTGAAGATGTCGGGGTAGCGCGCGGCGAGCGCGGCGAACCTCGGGTGCCCGAACGGCTTGCCGTCGCGGATCGCGGCGAACGCGGCGGGCACGGCGATGGCGCTGCCATCGGCCGCCTTCACGGTGTTGCGGATCGCGATCGCGTAGCGCGCGCCCGGGTCGAGGCGCACGAGCGGCCGGATGATGAGGTCGCCCTTCGTGACGTCCGTCTGGTTCTGGTCGCGCTCGGCGAAGAACGGCGCGCGGACGCCGGTCGTCATGTTGACGAGGACGATCGGCGAGTCCGCGGCGAGGGACTTGTCCGGATCGGTGAACGGCGGGAGGTTGTCGATCGCCACGCCGCCGGGAAACGCGACGAGGATCGGGCCCGACGGCGAGAACCCGTCCCAGCGGTTCAACGGCGCGGGGCTGATCGGCGTCGGGTCGACGTTCGCCGGCATCGCCTCGACCGGCAGGGCCACGCGGAAGCCGGTCGCCGCGGTCGTGTCCGCCGTCGCGTACACCATCGACGGCCAGGGCAGGAGGCAGCCCTGACCGCCGAGCGGGTTGCACTCGTCGGGAATGCCGCTGGTGTTGGGGGTGGTGCCGGTGTCGTCGCCACCGCACGCGGCGACGAGCACGGACACGAGCGACACGAGCACGGTCACGACGGCGAGGCGCTTCACGCGGCGAACCTACCATCGTGGGCGCGAGCCGCGCGGGCGATTCTCGCGCGTGGCCCGGGTCACGCGCGGGCTCGTCGGGCGGTGGCGGAATCTATTCCGCCGCAGGCGGGGCGCCCCGCCCGATCACGCCGGGCTCGGATGTAGGCGCGAACCGACGTCGACAGCGGTCCGCGCCGGGCGGTACTAATGAGGGATGCGCATCTGGGCGATCGCGGTGGCCGTGTCGTGTCTCGTCGCGTGCGGATCGAGCACGCACCACTTGCCCGATGGCGATGGCGGCGTCTCCGGCGCGCACATCGTCGTCGCGCCCGACAACGCGATGCTCACGGTGACGGACAACGTCCCCGCCACGCAGGCGTACACCGCCACGCTCGTCGACGCGGACGGCAACTCCAGCGACGTGACCGCGCAGGTCACGTGGACGCTGGCCGACGCGGCGTACGGCTCGGTCAGCGGCCCCACGCTCACCGCCACCGGCGGCGGGGCCGGCCCATCGCAGATCACCGCGCAGCTGGCGACCGCCTCGGGCGCGGCGACCTTCACGGTCTACGTCCACGGCCATCGTGTCGAGGGAACGCTACCCACCGACGGCAGCCTGCCCGGCCTGTTCGGCTCCGCCACCGAGGACCCATCGCGCGCGCCCGCGCTCGTCTATCCCAACGACAACATCCTCGTCCCGCCGAACCTCGGGCAGTTCGACGTCCACTGGACCGACGCTACCGGCAACGATGTCTGGGAGGTCAAGATGGCGAACGCGTACATCGATCTCCGCATCTACACGCAGGGCCTCGACGCGTCCGCCGCGATCTACACGTTGTTCAACCCGGCCGAGTGGTACCCGATCGCGTCGACGAAGACGCAGCTCTCGTTGTCGGTGGCTGGCCTCCAGCTCGCCGCGCCGACGACGAAGGGCACCGCCGCCGCGCAGCACGTGGACGTCACCAACGAGAACGCGAAGGGCGGCATTTACTACTGGTCCACCACCACGCAAGGCATCCTGCGCTACGACATCAGCACGCCGGACGTGCCGCCCGCGCCGCTCTACACGACGAACGCGCCGTCGGCCTGCATCGGCTGCCATACGCTCTCGCGCGACGGCTCGAAGATCGCGATGACGCTCGACGACCCGGACGGTCGCGGCACCGTCATCAACATCGCGGACCTCTCGCAAGCGATCTTCTACGACGGCACGGTGCCGACGGTGAGCTGGGACTTCGCGACGTTCAACCCGGACGCCACGAAGCTGCTGACGCTCCTCGAGGGCACGATGCAGCTGCGCGACGTCGCGGGCGGCGCGGCACTCGGCGCCGCGCTGCCGAACACGGCCGGCCTCATCGCGGATCACCCGGAGATCTCGCCCGACGGCACGCGGCTCGTCAACGTCGAGCAGACCGGTGGCGAGCAGTTCCAGGATCTGTTCGCGCAGAGCGGTCAGATCGTCATCCGGTCCTTCGACGACGCGACGAACACGTTCGGGCCTGCGACCGTGCTCGTGCCGGCCGACGCGGCGAACAGCGTCGCGAACTTCTATCCGTCCTTCTCCCCGGACGGGCAGTGGATCGCCTTCACGCGGACGACCGGTCAGGGCTACAGCGATGCGAGCGCCGAGACGTGGGTCATCAAGGCCGACGGCAGCGCGCCGCCCGTGCAGATGACGGCGGCGAACGCGCTCGCCGGTGGCGCGCTGACGAACTCGTGGGCGCGCTGGGTGCCGTTCGCGCAGACGTTCGGCGCCGCGAACGAGTCGCTGTTCTACCTGACGTTCTCGTCGGAGCGCCCCTTCGGCGTGCGGATCCCGAGCGGCGGTCGCCCGCAGATCTGGATGACGCCGTTCTTCCCGGACCGCGCGACCGCCGGTACGGATCCATCGGGCCCGGCGTTCCGCGTGCCGTTTCAGGACGTGCGCACGAACAACCACATCGCGCAGTGGACCCAGCAGCTCGTCACGATCGAGTAGCGCCCGGCGAGCCGCGCGTCTGGCGCGCCGAGCCGCTGCGCGAGATCCTGGCCGTCGTCGCGGCCGGCCTCGCGCGGGGCGAGGCGGTCGAGCTCGTCGTGCTCGATCCGGACCGTGGGCGCGGCTTGTACGCCGGCGAGCGCGTGGACGGCGCGGTCCACCGGCCGTGGCGCGTGTGGGTGGATCTCGCTGATCGCCTCACCGCGCGCCTGGGGACGCCACGGCCGGCGACCGCCGACGGGTTCGTCCTGCTCCGCTTCGAGCCGCTCCATCAGGCCACGGCCTCGCCCGCCCCGGTGGCCGCCGAGAAGTACGGGACCGGCTCGGCGTTCGCGCGCATCTCGAAGCTCGAGGATCCCGGGTTCGTCGTCGATCTCCGCGAGGCCCTCGCCCGCTGCCGCCTCGCTCCGACCGCGCGCGTCCTCGCCCTCGGCTGCAACACCGGCGACGAGCTCGTCCTGGTCCTCGACGCGGCCCCGGCCGCCCGGCTCGTCGGCGTCGACCACGCTGCCAGCGCGCTCGCCGTCGCGCGCACGCGGTTCCCGGCTGCGACGTTCGTCACGGCCGATCTCGCCGCGCTGCCGGGGCTCGACCTCGGTGGCCGGTTCGACCTCGTCCTGACGCTCTCGACCCTGCAGAGCCCCGGCGTGGACGACCGCGCCCTCGTCCGCCAGCTCGTCCAGGACCACCTCGCCCCGACGGGCGCCGTCATCCTCGGCCTGCCGAACTGCCGCTACGTCGACGGCGAGGTGAGCTACGGGGCGCGCATGCGGAACTTTGCCCAGCCCGAGCTCGGGCTCCTGATGAAGGACGTGGCGTTCTACCGGAAGTACCTCCAGCAGCATCACCGCCAGGTGTTCGTCACGGGGAAGCACGAGCTATTCGTGACCGCGGTACCGACGACGGGTGATAATGTCGGGACATGAGGATTGCGAGCGCATGTCTTGCGTTGGTGTTCGTCGCGGCGTGCGGCCAGCACCATTCGGGTCACCTGCCCGATGCCGGTGACGGCAGCGGGATCGTCGGACAGCTCATCGTCACGCCCGCCGATGCCACGCTGATGGTCACGGACAACGTGGCCGTGTTGCAGCCGTACACCGCGATGCTGATGAAGGACGACGGCACCGCCACCGATGTGACCAACCTGGTCAACTGGACGCTCGCCGACAGCTCGTACGGCGCGTTCGCTGGCGCCACGCTCTCCGTGACCGGCGGCGGGGCGGGCCCCTCGCAGCTGTTCGCGACGATGACGGGCGCCGCCACGGGCAAGGCGGACTTCACCGTCTACGTCCACGGCCATCGGGTCGAGGGCTCGCTGCCCACCGACGGCAGCGTCCCCGGCCTGTTCGGCGCGGCCACCGAGGATCCGACGCGCGCGCCGACGGTCGTCTATCCCGCCGAGGGCATCCTCGTTCCGCCCAACCTCGGCCAGTTCGACGTCCACTGGGCCGACGCGACCGGCAACGACACGTGGGAAGTCGCGATGTCGAACGAGTTCATCGACCTGCACATCTACACGCGGGGCCTCGACCCTTCGCGCCCGATCTACACGCTGTTCAACCCGTCGGAGTGGTACCCGATCGCCTCGACGAAGTCGCAGCTGACGCTGACGGTGACCGGGCTCCAGCTCGCGAACCCGACGGTGAAGGGCACCGCCGCCGCGCAGCACGTCGACGTGACGAACGAGAACGCGAAGGGCGGCATCTACTACTGGTCGACCACCTCCAACAACGAGGGCATCTTCCGCTACGACGTGGGCACACCCGAGGTGCCGCCGGCGCTGTACGCCGGGCAGACGGCGCTCGGCGCGTGCGTGGGTTGCCATGCGCTGTCGCGCGACGGCACGAAGATGGCGGTCACGTTCGACGGTGATAGCGGCCGCGGCACGGTGATCAACGTGGCGGATCTCGCGGTGCAGATCCCGTACACCGATACGGCGACCGCGCTGCACTGGAACTTCGCGGCGTTCACGGCCGACGCGAGCAAGCTCGTCACCGTCCTCAACGGCGCGATGACGCTGCGCGATCCGAACACGGGTGCGGACCTCGCCGATATCCCGGCCGCGGCGGCCGACGGCGGTGGCGCGTATCACCCCGACCACCCCGAGATCTCGCCCGACAACACCTTGCTCGTGGACGTCGAGTCGCACGACGTCGGCACCCACGACCCGTTCATCTCCGGTGGCCAGATCATGCTGCGCAGCTACGACGGCGACGTTACGTTCGGCGCGCCGACCGTCCTCGTCCCCGACACGGACGGGCTCGGCAAGTACTACCCGTCGTTCTCGCCGGACGGCCAGTGGGTCGCCTACACGGTCCCGCGCGCCGGTGGCACGACCTACAACAACGCGTCGGCGGAGACGTGGGTCATGAAGACGGACGGCACCGTCGGTCCGATCCGCCTCGACGCCGCCGACCTCGACCCGAGCCGGAACCTCACGAACTCGTGGGCGCGCTGGGTGCCGTTCGGCGTCACGTTCGGCCCGACGTCGGAGCCGATGTTCTACCTGACGTTCTCGAGCGAGCGGCCGTTCGGCGTGCGCATCCCGAACGGTGGCCAGCCGCAGATCTGGATGACGCCGTTCTTCCCGGCGCGCGCCGTGGCCGGTACGGATCCGTCCGGCCCGTCGTTCCGCGTGCCGTTCCAGGACGTCGGCACGGCGAACCACATCGCCCAGTGGACCCAGACCGTGGTCCCGATCCAGTAAAGGCCCCCGGCGGCGCCCTCGGCCTGCACGAGCAGTCGGAGCGGTCGATGCACTCTAGCGAGTCATCGGACCATGCCGACCGCCATCATCATCGACGACTCGCGGATCATGCGGGTCCAGCTCCGCCGCCTGCTGACCGCGGCGGGGTTCACCGTCGCCGCCGAGGCGGAGACGGCCGAACAGCTGGTCGCGCTCTACGAGGAACACCGGCCGGACCTGGTCAGCCTCGATATCGTGATGCCCGGCCGTGACGGCGCGGAGGCGGCCGCGGATCTGCTGCACCGCCACCCCGAGGCTGTCATCGTGATGTGCACGTCGCTGACGTCGCGCGAGAAGATCCTGGCCTGTCAGCGCGTCGGCGTCGCGCACTACCTCCTCAAGCCGCTCAATCCGGACCACGCCGCGACCGTGTTCAAGGCGGTCCTCGCGCGACCTGCCATGCGTCGCGCCCGATGACGACGGCGCTCGCGGACATCCGGCCAGACATCGTCTCGACCTTCATCTCGCTCGTCCTGCAGAACCTCCGGGTCACCGTCGGCGTCGACGCGACCGTGGCGTCCGCGCTGGAGCCGTACTCCGAACGCACCGCGATCGCGGTCTCGGTCGATTTCGAAGGCGACGTGCACGGCCCCGTGACGTGGATCTTCCCCGCCGCCGTGGCGCTCGAGCTCGTCCGTCGCTTGCTCGACGACGCTCACCCCGCGGACGAGACGATGGCGGACGGCGCCGCGGAGCTCGCGAACATCCTCTCGGGATCCGCCACCGCGATCCTCGAGGGGGCCGGCTTCCAGTGCCAGATGGGGACGCCGCGCTTCCACGTCGGCGAGCTCCCGCCGGGCATCCGCGTCCGCCTCTCGTCGGCGTCGGGCCCGATCGACGTCATCGTCTCCCTGGCGGGCACGACATGATCGGCGCGCTGGTCAAGAGCGCCCGCACGCGCATCTCCGTCGGCGCGCTCCTCCCCCGGTCGTCTCGCTTGCCGCGCAGGCGAGCTACACGCTCGCGTCGCAACGCGAGGCCATGGACAGCGGCCTCGACAGCAAGGCGCGATCGTTGTCCAGCCTCATGGTCAACGTCGCCGGCCCCAGCGTCGCGTTCGACGATGACAAGGCCGTCGCGGACAGCCTCGCGTACGTGGCCTCCGATCCGGACTTTGCCTTCGTCGTGGTGCGCAGCGTCGCCGGGCGCGTCCTCGCGGCCCGCGGCGACGTCGACCCGATCGCGGTCGGCCAGCTGACCGGCGCCGCGGATGGAAGCGTCATCCGGCACGCGGATCTATCGGTCGCGCTGGCGCCCATCGTGACCGAGGGCCGCGTCATCGGCACCGTGATCGTCGGCTTGCGCGCCGACCGCGTGCACGCGCAGGCAACGGACATGTCGGAGCGAGCCGCGGCAATCTCCTTATTCGGCATCCTGGTCGCGACGATCGTGGTCCAGGTGCTCGCGCGGGCGATCGCGCACCACAACCGCCGGATGCGGGTCGTGCTCGACCATGTCGACGAGGCGCTCGCGACCATCCATCGCGACGGCCGGCTCGACCCCGAGTGCTCCGCCGCCTTCGTCGAGTGGTTCGGGCCCCCGACCACGCAGCACTTCGCGGCGACGATCGCCGGCACCGACGTGGTCCTGCGGGACCTCCTGACCCTCGCGTGGGGCGATCTCGTCGAGGGCGTGCTCCCCCGCGATCTCTTGCTCATGCAGTTCCCGACCCGGCTCGTGCGCGGAGACCGGCACTTCCGCATGGACATCAAGCCGCTCATGACCGGCGATGCGATCACGGGGGCGCTCCTCCGCGTCCGTGACGTGACGGTCGAGGTCGAGGCCCAGACGACGCTCGCCGCGCAGCGTGAATACGTGGCGGTCGTGGAGCGCGCGCTCGCCGACCCGGGCGGCGTGACGGAGTTCATCGAGGACACCGACACCTGGATCGCGAAGCTGTCCACCGACGCGCTCGACATCGTCGAGGGCCGCCGCGCGGTTCACACGATCAAGGGCAACGCGGCGACCTTCGGCGTGGAGACCGTCGCCGACGCCGCGCACCGCCTCGAGGACGAGCTCGGAGACGGCGACCGCGTCGACCGCGCGTCCGCGCGCGAGCTGATCGCCGCCTGGGGGGCGTTCGCCGGGCGCGTCGAGCGCCTGATGGCGGGCGCGCGGGACCACGTCCACGTCTCGCGCGACGAGGTCGAGGCGCTCGCGAAGCTCGCCGAGTGCGCGGGCGCGATGGCGGCGGATCGCCTGCGCCGGCTCCTCCTCGAATCAGTGGCCGTCCGACTCGAAAATCTGCGGTCGCGGATCGAGCGCGCCGCTGACAACGTGTGCAAGGAACCGCCGGAGGTCACCGTGGACGCGGAGGGCGTGTGGCTCGCTCCCGAGCGGCTCCACGGCTTCTGGGATGTCTTCTCCCACGTGATCCGCAACACGATGGACCACGGCATCGAGCCGGCGGCGGAGCGCACCGCCGCCGGCAAGCCGCGGCGCGGCCACATCGACCTCCGCGCGCGCGTCAGCGAGGACACCTTGATCATCGAGATCAGCGACGACGGCCGCGGCGTGGACTGGGCGCGCGTCGCCGTCAAGGCCAAGGCGCTCGGCCTGCCCACCACGACTCCCGAGGATCTCGAGCGCGCGCTCTTCGCCGACCAGCTCTCGACCGCGGAGGGCATCTCGCGCACGTCCGGCCGCGGGGTGGGTCTCGGCGCGGTCGAGGCCGCCACGCGCAGGGCCGGCGGCCGGATCGCCGTGCGCAGCGAGCCCGGCCGCGGGACGACCTTCACGTTCACCTTCGCGGCAGCCGTCGCGCCGCCGGCCACCGCCGGCTTCGACACAGCGAGCGCGCCTCCACGGGCCCCCGGCGGGACGCGCGCGCGGCAGACCCAATCATGACGCGAATCCTCTGTGCGGCGACGATCGTCACGACGGTCACGAGCCTGCTGGTGAGCCAGCCGGTGAAGGCCGATCCCGCGATCGACTTCTTCGGTGACGTCGGGTACCAGGTGCAGCACGACGCCGCGACCACGAACACGTTTCGCGCGGCGTCGCTGGATATCTTCGCGACGCAGACCGAAGGGAAGTTCACGTTCGTGGGCGAGCTCATCGTCGAGGCCTTCGGGTCGAACGACTTCACCATCGACGCCGATCGCCTCGAGGTGAGCTACAAGCCCCGCCCGTGGCTCCGGTTGCGCATCGGCCGGATCCGGACGGCCTTTGGCTTCTACGGCGACGCGTACCAGAACGGCAAGTTCTTCTTCATCCCGATCTCGTGGCCGTCGGTCTACGAGGGAGACGGCGTCGATGGCATCGTCCCGAGCCACTCGATCGGGGCGCACGTCGACGTCGTCCGCGAGCTCGGCGGCCAGAACGGGAAGGTCTCCATCGACGCCGAGGTCCTCAACGGCCGGGGCGCCACCACGAGCGACGTGACGGCGTACACGGACAACAACAGCAAGGCCGTGAACATCCGCCTCCGCTATCTCGGGCAGGACGTCCTCGAGGGGCTCACGATCGGCGCCAACGTCTATGTCGACGACCTCCCGGTCAACGGCTCCGTCTCGCCGCTGCGGACGGTCGCGATGCACGAGCTGATCGTGGCCGGCCACGTCGCGTACGTCGCTCGTCACGTGCACGTCGTCAGCGAGGCGATGATGTTCCGGCACCGGGAGCACGTGACCCGCGCCGACTACGAGACGTACGCCGGCTTCGTCGAGGCGGCGTACGAGGTGGAGGACGTGACGCCGTACGCGCGCTTCCAGTACACGCGCTATGACGATCCGGATCCGTACTTCCTCGCGTCGGGGATCGCGGCCGTCAACGAGCACCTCCTCTCGGTCGGCGCGAAGTACGCGGCGAGCGCGAGCGTCGCGGTCAAGCTCGAGGGTCAGGCCGATGTGGTCCGGCACTCCACCGGCGTCGCTGTCCAGGCCGCCTTCGCATTCTGAGATGCGCGCGCTCCTCGTCGCATGCGTGCTCCTGCTACCGGCGCGGTTGGCCGCGGCGGACACCGCGTTCGTCGTGGTCAAGAACGCGAAGAACCCCACGCCGGCCCTCTCGGTTGCCGACGCGAAGGGCGTGTTCAGCGGGCGGACCAAGACGTGGGCCAACGGCGAGCCGATCGTGCTGGTGATCGGCTCCGAGGACTCCCCGGCGATGCACTGGCTGGCCGATCACGTGTTTCATGTCCCCGCGAAGACCGTGCTCGCGAAGATCAAGCAGGACGTGTTCCACGGCGACGTGCTGCACCCGCTCTCCGCGGACGATGACGCGAAGACGGTGACGCGCATCCTCTCCGGGGCCGGCGTCGTGGGCCTCGTGAGCGAGGCGACCGCCCACACGCTACCGGCGGGCGTCGTGGCCGTGCCGTTGCGCTGAGACCGCGCCTCCGCGGGCGCTCTCCGCCGGTCAGGCGGCGGAGCCGACGAGCCGCACGACAGAGGCCGCGATCGATTCGCGGCCTCTCGAGCGTGTCAGCGCCCTCCGGCCCCGAGCTGCTTCGTCGGGGTGACGTCCAGCTCCCGCCACGGCTGCGCGCGCACGAGCGCATCGGCGGCCGCGCGCAGCTCGCCGGGCAGGTGGCCCGAGAACGCGAGGGGCAGGGCCCGTGCGAGGGCGGTCGCCGTCTGGAAGCGATCGGCCGGCCGCTTCGCCAGCGCGATCGCGAGCACGCGCTCGACGTCACGATCGATGGAACCGCGCCGCCCTTCAGCCCCGCCGACCGCTCGGGGCAGGCCCGCGCCGTCGATGGTGGCGAGCGAGCCGGGGCGCAGCGGCATGTCGTGGACCATCGCGTAGAGGAGCGCGGCCGCCTCGCCGCCGGCGAAGGGCGCGCGGCCCGTGATGCAGCGATAGATCACGGCGCCGAGCGCGTAGATGTCCGCGCGATGGTCGACGGCGGCACCGCGCGCCTGCTCGGGCGCCATGTAGCCCGGCGTGCCGATCGCCCCGCCCTGCGTCAGCGTGCCGCTGCTGTCGCCGAGCACCGCGACGCCGAAATCGAGCAGCTTCCACGCGCCGTCGTTCGTGCGGAAGATGTTCGGCGGCTTGATATCGCGATGAACCATCTGCGCGGCGCGCGCCAGCTCGAGCACGGTCGCGAGCTGCGCCACGAGCTCGAGGAGCAAGCCGCGATCGAGCGTGCCCGCGCCGCGCAGGAGGCCGCCGAGCGTGTCGCCCTGCAGGCGCTCCATCGCGAGGTACGCGACCAGCTCGTCGGGCTGCGACGCCTCGAGCACGCGCACCACGTGCGGCGAAGCGAGCGCGCTCGCCGCGCGCACCTCGCGCAGGAACCGGTCGACGTGCATGCGATCGATCATCAGCTCGCGGCGCAGGAGCTTCACGGCGGCCGGCGCGCCGGAGTCCACGTGCACGGCCTCGTAGACCTCGCCCATGCCGCCGCGGCCGAGCACGGCGCCGAGCTCCCAGCTGCCGACGACGGTCGCCGTGAACTGCCCGGGCCCGCCGACGGCGAGCGCGCGATCGAGATCGTCGCGGGCCTCGTCGAGCTGGGCCAGGCGCATGGCCGCGATGCGCGTGGCCCGCTGGAGCTCCTCGATCGCGCGTAGCGACGCGGCCCGCGTGGAGCGCGCGAGCCAGAACGCGATGCCGTAGCCGAACTGGGCGCACGCGTGCCCGGCGAGCTGCGCCTGGAGATCGACCCCCGGCCGCAACGGCGCGAAGCCCGGGTCGTGGATGACGCGCGTGATGATCAGCAGCGCGAACACGAGATGCGAGCCCGCCGCAAGCATGTAGACCGCGATGGCGGTGGCGCGGCGCTCCGTGCGGCCGAAGAAGTAGACACCGAGCGCGACCATCAGCGGTGCGCCCGCGAAGTCGCCGCAGTAGAGGGTGGCGAGAGTGCCGCAGGTAGCGCCGGCGAGCGCGAGGCCGGTCATCAGCGGCGAGCGCAGGCCGGCCGCGTCGCGCAGGCGCCAGAACGTCAGCACCGACAGGAGCGCCGTCACGGTGATGGCGCCGACGAGGATGCGGGAGAGCCGCGGGTCCCCCGGCAGCGCGAAGATGGCCGCGATCGCGAGGCCGGCGACGAGCCAGCCAACGCGAATGAAGCCGCGGGTGCGCTCGACCTCCTCGTCGCGGAGCGCGTCGGCCGCGGTGGTGAGCAGCGAGCGCGGCATCGGCGTGGCGGACGCGTGCTCGGTCATCGCCAGCCCCGGTAGCGCACGGCGTCGGCGAACCCGAGCGCGTACAGCTCGCGGCGCCGGGCATCGGCGGGGACGCCGAGCAGCAGCGCGCGCGTGATGGGGACGGACGGCCGCAGGTGGTAGGCGCCGCGCGTGAACACGCCCACGCGCGTCGTGTGCGAGCCCGGGCGATCATCGTCGGGGACGCCGGGCCCGCCGTCGAGGCACGCGCCGTACTGCGGGCTACGGTGCACGAGCGGCACGGTGAGCCCGGGGACCGCGACGGCGGCGGCGAGGAGATCGAGCAGCGCGGCGCGCGTCGGAAACTCGCCGACGGCGCGCTGCCGCAGGCGCGGGAGCTGGCGGATCGTGATGAACAGCCGGCCGTCCGCGCGCTCGTGCGCGTCGGGCGGGAGCGCGCGATCCATCTCGGCGATGTGCGGCGCGAGGAACGCGGTCGGCCGGAAGAACGGCGTGCGGCGGCCGGCGAGCCCGTCGCGACCCGCGCGCAGGCCGAGCTCGAGGCCGGTGGTCGCGATCGGGATGCCGCACGCGAGCATCGTGGCCACGACCGCACCCGACGACGTGCCGTACACCCGCGCGCCATCGCGCAGGCCGCCATGCGCCTGCACGTACGCCGCGACGCCCGCGTGGTAAGGCCAGGCGAAGAACGCGCCGCCAAAGGCGAGCGAGCTCACGCGGCGGAGCTCCACGGTGTGGCGGTGAGGAGGCGCGCGGCGCCGGCGCGCGAGGCGGGGGCGAGCTGCCCGCGGAGGGCGGCGGCGAGCTGGCGCGCGAGCTCCGCGCCGGTGTCCCAGCGCGCGGCAGGGTCCTTCGCGAGAGCCAGGGCCGCCCACGCGTCGACATCGGCGGGGAGCTCGGCGAGCGAGGTCGGCGCGTCCGGCATCGTGTGCATGACCGCGTAGAGGATCGCGGGGGTGTCGGAGCCTCCGAACGGGTTGCGGCCGGTGAGCGCGCGATATGCGAGGACGCCGAGCGCGTAGAGATCGGCGCGGTGATCGAGCTTGCTGCTGCGGGCCTGCTCCGGCGCCATGTAGTGCGGCGTCCCGACGATGCCGCCGGCGGTGAGCGTCCCCGCGTGCTCGCCGAGGATGGCGACGCCGAAGTCGAGGACCTTCCAGCTCGCGCCGGCGAGGAACACGTTCTGCGGCTTGAGATCGCGGTGCACGATCGCGGCGACGCGCGCGGCGTCGATCGCGGCGCCGACCTGCGTCACGAGGGCGACCACATCGTCGCCAGGGAGCACCGGGGTGCGGCGCAGCTTGTCGGCGAGGGTCAGGCCCGCGAGGCGCTCCATGACGAGGTACGGGAGCGGCGCGTCGGGCTCGCTCGTCGCGAGGACGCGCACGATGTGCGGGGAGTCGAGCGCGGCCGTGGCGCGGACCTCGCGCACGAAGCGCTCGATGGCGGTCGGGTCGGCGAGGTGCTCGCGGTGGAGGAGCTTGACGGCGGCGGGCGCGGCGGTGTCGGCATGGACCGCGTCGTAGACCTCGCCGTAGGCGCCGCGGCCAAGGATCGGGCCGAGGCGGTAGCCGCCGAGGAGCTCGCCGGTGTAGCGGCCGGCGCCGGCGTGCTGGGCGCGCTCGAGATCGGCGCGGAGCTCGTCGAGGAGGGCCGCGCGCTGGGAGGCGACGCGGGTCGCGCGCTGGAGCTGCTCGATGGCGCGGAGGGACACCTGGCGCTGGGTGCGGCCGGTGGCGTAGGCGATGGCGTAGGCCGCTTGCACGTAGAGGGCGCCGATGACGAGCGCGACGGGGCCGAGCGGCTCGGCGGTCGCGAACACACCCGGATCGGCGAGGCCGGCGATCATCGCGATGGCGATGGCGCCGTGGCAGAGGCCCGAGGTCACCCAGATCGCGCGGCGGGCGTCGAGCTCGCTGCGACCGATGAAGTGGAGGCCGATGACGAGGAGGAGCGGCGTGAGGGTGAAGGCGCCGAAGTAGAGGACGGCGACGTGGGTGTTGATGGTGGAGATCACGCCGAGGACGTAGAGCGCGCGCGGCCCATAGCGGCGTGGGTCGCGGAACGCCTGGTGGAAGCCAAAGCTGACGACCATGCCGAGCACGAGCGCGGCGACGAACGCGATCGTGACGGTGGGCTCGCCGTGGACGAACGGGATGGTGCCGAGGCCGGAGAGGCTCGCGAGCCAGCCGAGGCGGATGAAGAGGCGGGTGCGGTGGACCTCCTCGTCGCGCATGGCGTCGGCGGCGGTGACGATGGTGCTGAGCGCAGGGGTCGGCGGCGCGGTGCGCGCCTTCGAGGGCGGCAGGCGCGACGGGGCCTGGGACGGCGTGTCACGCGGGGCGTTGGCGTTGGCGTTGCGCGGCCGCTCGACGACCGTGGGGCGCTCGACCGCCGTGGGTTGCTCGGCGAGCTCGGGGTTGGCGATGGTCGCCGGCGCGCCCGTCAGCTCGTCCTCGGGGCGGGCCATCCGGGCTCAGTGTACCTCGCCGGGGCCGCCGCGCCGGTCGTCAGAATTCGGAGGCGACGGCGACGGCGACGGCGACGGGAACGGGAACGGCGACGGCGACGGCGACGGGAACGGGAACGTCGACGGCGTCGGCGTCGGCGTCGGGAACGCTCTCGGACCCGTGGACGCCCTCGGGCACGGGTCCGCCTTCGTGGACGGGGCCGCTCCAAACTTCCTGGCCGCGACCGCGCCATCCCTCGCGCCCGGCGAACACGCGCTGCGAGGCAGCGACCGGCCGCGCCGTGAACCCCGGAGGTGATCGCGGCCCCGACCACGAGGGCGTTCCCGTGCCCGAGCGCGCCCACGGGCCCGAGGGCGTTCCCGGCGCCGAACACGAACACGAACCCCGCCACTTGCCGAACCGTCCGACTATCGGACAGTCGCGATGTACCCAGCTAGAATTGACAGACTTGACAGCGTCCCCAGGCAAAGCACTGCAGCCATTGAGCTTGTGTCCGAAGCCAAAGGTGACAAACGTGACAGCGACCCCGACCACGGCCCCGATGACGCGGCTGACTAACGGTTCGGTCGCCGACCACGCCTCTTCGGGCTAGCGACGGACGACGGTGGCGGGCGGGATGCCAGTCGCTCGCGCCAGGTCGAACGCGACGCGCCGGCGGATGCCGATGAACGCCCGAGCCTTTGCAAGAAAGATGGCGAGCGCCACGATGACCGCCGCGGCCAAGACGGCGAGCTTCAGCGCACCACCGTCGAACAAGCGCTCTCCGGAGACGAGCACGCCGAACAGCGCGCCAAACCCGAGCCCGCCGAGGACGGCGAGGACGATCGCGGTGATCACGTACGACCGCGCGATCGGATCGCGCTTGCCGCAGCTCGGGCATGGCACGAATACGAGCGTCCACGCGGCAACATCGCCGGCATCCTGGGATGCATCTGCGAGCGCCGCCGCGGCCGAGTCACGGCCCCACCCGCCGGCCGTTCCGCGGCCGCTCCCGTACACGAGAACTGGCGCCTCGAACCCGCAAGCCTTGCACTCGTACGTGCCCTCGAAGGTCTCGCTCGTCCGCGCGCCGGTCACTTGCCTCATGGGGGCCCGCGCGGCCTTACGCCGGCGCCTTGTTCTGGCGCGCGGCGAGCATCTCGATGAGGTCCATCTTCGTCAGGATACCGATGACCGTACGGTCGTGGTCGGTCACGACGGCGACCTCGCCCTTCTCGAAGATGCGCGGCAGCTCGCTCGAGCTCGCGTTGGTCGCGACGGTGGAGACCTTGCGCTCCATGACCTCGGCGCAGATCGTGTCCTTGTTCGCGCGCCCCGACACGAGGTGGTGCAGCAGGTCGCTCTCGGTCAGGATGCCGGCGAGCTTGCCCGCGTCGAGCACCGGCATCTGCGAGATGCCGTGGCTCTTGAACAGGTCCGTCGCGCGGCCGATGCGATCGTTGAGATCGAGCGCGATGACGTCGCGGCGGCCGAGCGCGAGCAGGATGTCGCCGACCGTGCCGACCTCCCAGTCGCCCTTGACGAAGCCCTGCTGGCGCATCCAGCGGTCGTCGACGAACTTCGAGAGGTAGTTGCGGATCGAGTCCGCCAGGATCACCACGACGCGCTTGCCCGGCCCGAGGTCGCGCGAGACCTGCATCGCGGCCCACACCGCCGAGCCGCAGCTCCCGCCGACGAGCAGGCCCTCCTGGCGGATCAGCTGGCGCGCGACGACGAACGAGTCCTTGTCGTTGCTCTTGATCCAGCGATCGACGAGCCGCCGGTCGAGCACGTCCGGGATGAAGTCGTAGCCGATCCCCTCGACCTTGTAGCTCTTGATCTCGCCGGGGCCCGCGAGGATCGAGCCCTCGGGATCGACGCCCACGATCTGGCAGTTCGGCAGCGCCTTCTTGATCGCGCGCGCCACGCCCGTCAGCGTGCCGCCCGTGCCCGCCGTCATCACGACCGCGTCGAGCTTGCCGCCGCACTGCTCGAGGATCTCCGGCCCCGTGCCGATCTCGTGTGCACCCGGGTTCGCCGGGTTGGCGTACTGGTCGAGGATGTGGCTGTTCGGGATGACCTCCTTGAGCCGCCTCGCGACGCCGATGTGGCTCTCCGGCGAGTCCCACGCGGCCTCGGTCGGGGTGCGGATGATCTCGGCGCCCAGCGCCTCGAGGACCACCTGCTTCTCCTGCGACATCTTCTCCGGCATCGTGATGATGACGCGGTAGCCCTTCGCGGCCGCCGCCATGGCGAGGCCGATGCCGGTGTTGCCGGACGTGGGCTCGATGAGCGTGTCCCCCGGCTTGATGCGGCCGGACGCCTCGGCGTCGACGAGCATCTTCACGCCGATGCGGTCCTTGACGCTGCCGCCCGGGTTCATGAACTCGCACTTCGCGAGGAGCTCGCCGGGGAGGCTCTTGCCGATGCGCGAGAGGCGGACGAGCGGCGTGTGGCCGGTGGCGTCGAGGATCGAGTCGAGGATGCCGCTGCGCTCGGGGATCATGGGCCGGACTGTACCCGCGGTGGCGCGAGGCTCAAGCCGGCATCGGCGGTATCCTCGCCCGATGCGCAAGCTCCTGCTCCTCGTGATCGCTCTCACGGCGTGCCAGCCCCTCGGCTACTACGTCGCGAACGTCTATTCAGTCAACGGCGCGCTCGTGATGAGCAAGTGCGAGATCAGCGGCTTCAACAAGAGCCCGAACCCCACGGCGTGCCACGAGGAGACCATCGTCCCGGCGCCGCCGCCGCCGCCGTATCAACCGCCGCTGGCACCGTCGTATCAGCCGCCGGCGTACCAGCAACCACCTCCGGCCTACCCGACGCCGACGCCGACGCCGCTGGGGTACTGACGGTTGGGTCGGCGGGGCCGGCAGCCCGGCCTGCAGCTGCGCCGCGACCGTCGCCGCCGTGAAGCTCGTGCCCCACGTCTGGTTCACCAGCCGCGCCACGACCGCCGCCCCCGGCTCCGTCGGACACGTCGCGCCGCACGTGTCGACGTCGATCAGGTTCACCAGCGGATCCCGATGCGCGTCGGACCGATCTCCGGCTGCTCGGCGGCGAACCACATGCCGGCGGCCATGTCGGCGACGTCGTCGCGCACCGAGCCGCCCGCGTAGTAGCGGCCGAAGATCTCGACCGCGCCGAAGTTGTCGAGCAGGTGGAACGTCGCGTCGGTCGCGGCGTCGGCCGGTGACTTCAGGTCGTACGTGATCTCGTTCGAGCCATCGAACGCCGGGCCATCGACGTCGAGGTACAGCCCGTCGGGCTGCGGCGCCGTGACCGCCGAGCGCGCGTCGAGCGCCTCGCCCGTCCAGTCGATGCCGGTGTACGGCTCGGTCAGGATCATCGCGGGCCGCGCGCCCGCGACGTCCGACGGGATCCACTCGACGTAGGTGTGGCCGCCGTCGGGCCGATCGATGCGGACCAGGTGCAGCGTGAACGTCCGCGCCCCGACCACGTACGGCATCGTCTGCAGCGTGGTGCTGATGTAGGTACGCGGCGCGGCGTCCGGGGCCTGCGCGCGGCCAGCATCGGGCTCCGCGGCCGGCGCTCCGCCGCAGCCACCGAGCACGGCTGTCGCGATCCACGCCGCTTGGTGTAGGAATCTCCCGCGACCACGGTGCATCGCCCGGAGCCTCGCAAGGATCGCGCCGGTGGGCGGCTACGGCTTCCCCGTCTTGCGCGCCGCATCGAGCACTGCGTTCGCCGCCGCGAGCCCCGCCTCGCTCTTCGCGTCGAGCAGCTTGGCCGGGCACATCTCCACGGTCCATACGACCTTGTCCTTCTGGATCACGTCGGTGACCGTCGCCGAGAGGGCGTCGCACGTCGCCGGGTTCGGCGTGGTCGTCCACGGCAGCCCGTCCAGGCTGCGGTGGAGCTTCGTCAGGTCCGCCGCGCCCAGGCACCCCTTCACCTTCGCCTGCTTGCCATCGGCGTCGGTGTCCGTGCGGTCCCAGCCGCCCGATACGAAGACGCGGGTCGCGAACGTCGGCGGCGCCTTGTTCCCCTTCGGCGTCGCCACCAGGGTGCGCGAGACCTCGGAGACGAGGACCTCGCCCGTCAGGGCGCAGCTCGGCGGCAGCGCGGGCGGCATCTTACCCGCCGGGTGGGGCGCCGGCGCGGGCGCATCCGGTGCGGCGACCGCGAGGGCGTTGGGGGCGAGCAAGACCGCGGAGACGAGAAGAAGAGAGGAGCGCATGCCTACGTGTAACGCAGCATGGGACCTGGGGGTCTGGGGTTCGACACCCGTCGTCGACGACCTGCCACCGGCCCCCCGGGCATGGTAATCACCTCCCCGATGTCGCACGCCGAGCACGAGGGGACCCTCGAGCGAAGTGCCGCCGAAGGGCGGCGCGGTTCAATCGATTCGCTCGTGGACGCCCTCGATCAACGCATCGTCGTGCTCGACGGCGCGATGGGCACGATGATCCAGGCCCTCGACCCGCGCCTCGGCCTCGCCGACGAGTCGGGCTGGCGCGGCGAGCGTTTCCGCGGCCATGACCACCCGCTCAAGGGCTGCGGCGACGTCCTCGTCCTCAGCCAGCCCGCTGCGATCGAGAGCATCCACCTCGCGTTCCTGCGCGCCGGCGCGGACATCGTCGAGACGGACACCTTCACCGCGACCTCGCTCGCCCTCGCCGACTACGGCCTCCAGGGCATCGTGCGCGAGCTGAACCTCGCCGCCGCCCAGGTCGCCCGCCGCGCCGCGGTGCGCGCGGAGGCCGAGGACGGCAAGCCGCGCTGGGTCGCCGGCTCGATCGGCCCGACGACGAAGTCCGCCTCGCTCTCGCCCGATGTGAACGATCCGGGCGCGCGCGGCATCACGTTCGACGAGCTCGCCGTCGCGTTCGGCGAGCAGGCCGAGGCGCTGATCGAGGGCGGGGTCGACCTGATCCTCACCGAGACCCACATCGACACGCTGAACTGCAAGGCGGTCCTGCGCGCGCTCGACCAGCTGTTCGCGCGCGGCGTGCGGCGCGTGCCCGTCATCGCCAGCGTCACGATCCCGGATCGCAGCGGGCGCACGCTGTCCGGCCAGACCGTCGAGGCGTTCTACAACTCGATCAGCCACTCGAACCTCCTCGCCGTGTCGATCAATTGCGCGCTCGGGGCGGCCGACATGCGCCCCCACGTCGCGGAGATGTCGCGCATCGCGGGCATGCGCACCGCCTGCTACCCGAACGCCGGCCTGCCGAACGAGTTCGGCCAGTACGACGACACGCCGAAGAACATGGCGGGCGTCATCGGCGAGTTCGCGCGCGAGGGCCTGCTCAACATCGTCGGCGGCTGCTGCGGCACCACGCCCGCGCACATCGCCGCGATCGCGGCCGCCGTCGCGCCCGTTCCCCGGCGCAAGGTGCCGACGCCGCCGCGCTACACGCGCCTGTCCGGCCTCGAGCCGCTGACGATCACGCCGGAGACGAACTTGATCATCGTCGGCGAGCGCACGAACGTCACCGGCTCGGCCGCGTTCCGCCGCCTCATCAAGGACGACAAGCTCGACGAGGCCGTCGCCGTCGCGCGCCAGCAGGTCGAGAGCGGCGCGAACATCCTCGACGTCTGCATGGACGAGGGCATGCTCGACGGCGTCGCCACGATGCGGCGGTTCTTGAACCTCATCGCGAGCGAGCCCGACATCGCGCGCATCCCCGTGATGATCGACTCGTCGAAGTTCTCCGTGCTCGAGGCGGGCCTCGCGTGCCTCCAGGGCAAGGGCGTCGTGAACTCGATCTCGCTCAAGGAGGGCGAGGAGTCGTTCATCCGCCAGGCTCGCATCGTGCGCAGCTTCGGCGCGGCCGTCGTGGTCATGGCGTTCGACGAGACGGGCCAGGCCACCACCGTCGATCACCGCCTCGTCATCGCGCACCGCGCGTACAAGATCCTGACGGAGACCGTGGGCTTCCCGGCCGAGGACATCATCTTCGACCCGAACATCCTCACGATCGGCACCGGCATCGAGGAGCACGATGACTACGCCGTCGCGTTCATCGAGGCCGTCAAGCGCATCAAGGCCGAGCTGCCGCTGACGAAGGTGTCCGGCGGCGTCTCGAACCTCTCGTTCTCGTTCCGCACCTCGCCGCGCGTGCGCGAGGCGATGCACTCGGTCTTTCTCTATCACGCGATCCGCGCGGGCATGGACATGGCGATCGTGAACGCCGGCCAGCTCGCCGTGTACGAGCAGCTCGATCCCACGCTGCGCGAGGCGTGCGAGGACCTCGTCCTCAACAAGCGGCCCGATGCCACCGAGCGGATGCTCGCGCTCGCGGCGAGCTACGCCGGCACGACCGTCCGCAAGGAAGACGAGCTCGTCTGGCGCAAGGAGCCGCTCGGCAAGCGCCTCGCCCACGCGCTCATCAACGGCAACACGGACTTCGTCGACGTCGACATCGCGGAGGCGCTCGAGGCGTACCCGCGGCCGCTCGCGATCATCGAGGGCCCGCTCATGGACGGCATGAACATCGTCGGCGAGATGTTCGGCGCGGGAAAGATGTTCCTGCCGCAGGTCGTCAAGTCGGCGCGCGTGATGAAGAAGGCCGTGGCGATCCTCGAGCCGCTGATGGAGGCCGAGAAGGCCCGCACCGGCGCGCGGAAGGCGAAGGGCAAGCTCGTGATCGCCACCGTGAAGGGCGACGTCCACGACATCGGCAAGAACATCGTCGGCGTCGTGCTGCGCTGCAACGGCTACGAGGTCACCGATCTCGGCGTCATGGTGCCGGCCCACAAGATCCTCGACGCGGCGATCGAGCTCGGCGCGGATCTCGTCGGCCTGTCGGGGCTCATCACGCCGTCCCTCGACGAGATGATCAGCGTCGGCGCGGAGATGACCCGCCGCGGGATGACCATGCCGCTCCTCATCGGCGGCGCCACGACGAGCGGCAAGCACACCGCCGTCAAGATCGCGCCCGCGTACAGCGGCTCGACGGTCCACGTGCCCGACGCGTCGCTCGCCGTCGGCGTCCTCGGCAAGCTCCTCGGCGAGGGCCGCGACGCCTACCTGGCCGAGATCGCCACGAAGCAGGAGACGCAGCGCGAGCAGTTCGCGTCCGCGCAGAAGCGCCCGCTCGTCGCGATCGACGAGGCGCGCCGGCGCAAGATGGTGGTGCCGTTCACCGCGCGCGAGATCCCGACGCCGAGCTTCATGGGCACGCGGTGCCTCGACCTCGATCTCGCCGAGCTCGTCGGCTGGATCGACTGGTCGCCGTTCTTCCACACGTGGGAGCTGTCCGGCCGCTACCCGGCGATCCTCGAGGATCCGAAGAAGGGCGACGCGGCGCGCAAGGTCTTCGCCGACGGCCAGGCGCTCCTGACCCGCATCGTCAACCAGCGTCTGCTCACCGCGCGCGCGACGTACGGCCTGTTCGACGCGTACGCCACGCCCGACGACGTCATCGTCGTGGCCGGCGGCGCGGCCGGCGAGGCGCGCTATCCGATGCCGCGCCAGCAGGAGGACAAGGAGACGTGCCTGTGCCTCGCGGACTTCATCGCGCCGGCGGGCAACCCGGTCTCCGATCGCCTCGGCGCGTTCATCGTGACGGCCGGCATCGGCACCGACGCCATCAGCGGCATGTTCGAGGCCGACCACGACGACTACAACGCGATCATGGCCAAGGCGCTCGCCGATCGCCTCGCCGAGGCCGCGGCCGAGTGGCTACACGCGCGCGTCCGCCGCGAGTGGGGCTACGAGGAGCCGCTCACGAAGGACGACATCCTCCACGAGCGCTACCGCGGCATTCGTCCGGCGTTCGGCTATCCCGCGTGCCCGGACCACACGCCGAAGGGCACGCTGTTCGCGATGCTGAACCACGCCGATCACCACGGCGTGATCCTGACGGAGAGCTACGCGATGTACCCGACGGCGAGCGTGTCGGGCCTCTACTTCGCGCACCCGCAGGCGCAGTACTTCTCCGCCGGCCGCCAGAGCTGACGCCGGGACCACGGCCCGGGGATGCTGGATCGGAGGACGGCCTGGATCGTCGCGCTGGTCGCCACCGCGACGATGACGGTCAGCTACGTCGACCGCACGACCCTCGCGGTCCTCGCGCCGACGCTCACGAAGGAGCTCGACATCAGCGAGGCCCAGTACGGCTGGCTGACGTCGGCGTTCTCGGTCGCGTACCTGGTCGCCACGCCGTTCGCCGGCTGGTGGATCGACCGCGCCGGCGCGCGCCGCGGGCTCGCCGTCTCGGTGCTGGCCTGGTCCGCCGTCGCGGCGCTCCACGCGCTGGTCCCAGGCTTCGGGGTGCTGCTCGCGCTGCGCATCGCGCTCGGCATGGCCGAGGGCCCGAGCTTTCCCGGGGCGGCCCAGACGGTGGCGCGCGTGCTGCCGGCGCGGGACCGCTCGCGCGGGTTCGGGGTGCTGTTCACGGGCTCGTCGATCGGGGCGATGGTGACGCCGCCGCTCGCGGGGTGGCTGTACGCGCTCGCGGGCTGGCGCATCGCGTTCCTCGGCACGGCGGTGGTCGGGCTGGCGTGGCTGCCGATCTGGCTTGTCTACACGGCCCGCGGGGACGTGCGGAAGAAGCTGGACGTCGCCGAGGTCGTCGACGCGAGCGAGCCCCCCCGGCCGATCCCGCTGCACCACCTCGTGCTCGAGCCGGTGATCCAGCGCGCCTTGCTCGCGATCTTCGCCGTGGCCCCGGCGGTCGGGCTCGTCGGCGCCTGGGGCGCGAAGTATCTCGTGCGCGTCCACGCGATCGACCAGGGCGCGGTCGGCCACTTCTTGTGGCTGCCGCCGCTCGGCCTCGATCTCGGCGCGATCTTGTTCGGCGATCTCGCGGGGCGCCAGCTGCGCGCCGCCGGGGTGCCGCCGCGGGCGCTGTTCACTGGCGGCGCGCTGATGACGGCGGTGATCGCGCTCCTGCCGCTCGCCGCGACGCCGTGGCAGGCGATGGCGATCATGGCCGTCGCGCTCGCCGGTGGCGGCGCGGTCTACACGCTCGTCACCGGCGATGCGCTCGGGCGGGTGCCGCGGCACGTCGTGTCGTCCGCCGGCGGCGTGATCGCGGGCGCGCAATCGCTCGCGCTGGTCATCACGAGCCCGCTCATCGGCGCCGCGGTGGCGGCCTCCGGAAGCTACGACGCCGCCGCGATCGCGATCGGCTGCTGGGTCGTGCCGGGGTGCGTGATCTGGTGGGCATGGCATCCGCCGGCGGGCCTCGTTCGCGCGCCCGAGTCGACGTAAGATGAGCGGGTCATGAAGACCTCGACCGCGTTGACCTCGTCTCTCGTGCTCGGACTCTTCCTCGTCGCGGCCGTGGGCTGCGACAAGGACAAGAAGGCGAACGTCGCGCCCGCGGCGGCCGCGGCGCCCGCGGCACCTGTCCCCGCGGCACCGACGCCCGCGGCGCCTGCCCCCGCGGCCGCGCCGACGCCCGCGCCC
>JANXOM010000437.1 GCA_025353585.1 Deltaproteobacteria bacterium | reverse complement strand
TGTGCGGCAGCGGCGGCGGCGGCGTCGGGCTGGCCGGCCGGCGCGGCGCGATGGAGCGCGCGGGCGGGAACACCACGGGCGGCTGGGGAGGCGGCGGGCCCTGGAAAATCGGCGTCGGCGTGCGCTCGACGGCGGGCGTCGGCGTCGGCGTGTAGTCGTTCGAGCTCGGCATCGGCGTGTAGCCGGCGCCGGGCGTCAGCATCACGGGCGCGTCGAGGTTCCCGAGCCACGTCGGCTCGTCGCCCACGAGCGGCGGGCTCACCTTCTGCAGCGCCTTGGCGCGGCCTGTCGGGAGCTGGATCGCGCGCGTCGCCTCGTCCTCGGGAAGCAGCGACGGCAAGAGCACGCGGTGGAGCTCGCGCTGCAACGCCATGACGTCGGGGTAGCGCGCCGTCGGCTCCTTCTCGAGGCAGCGCATGACGATGTGGTCGAGATCCGCGGGCACGTCCGCGCGCGACGACAGCCGAGGCGGGGTCCGCGTGATGAGCGCCGCGAGGAGGCTCGTCGGGCCGGCGACGTCGTCGAACGGTCGGACGCCGCAGATCATCTCGTACATGAGGACGCCGAGCGTGTAGATGTCGCTGCGCGTGGTGCAGTCGCCGACCATCTGCTCGGGGGACATGTAGTCGAACGTGCCGATCATCTGGCCCGCGTTGGTCAGGTCGGCGTTGTCGCCGCCGCCGCCGTTGATGATCTTCGCGATCCCGAAATCGAGGACCTTCACGTAGTCGGGCTCGCCCGGGCGCGGCTCGAGGTGGATGTTCGCGGGCTTGAGATCGCGGTGCACGATCCCGCGCGCGTGCGCCTCGGCGAGCGAGCTGCAGATCGCGTGGCCGATCGCCGCGACCTGCTTCCACGGCAGCGGGCCGCGCCCGCGAAAGCGCTCGTAGAGGCTCTCGCCGTGGAGCAGCTCCATCACGATGAACAGCGCGCCGCTGGTGTCCTCGCCGATCTCGTACGCCGTGATCGTGTGCGGATCGCGAAGCGACGTCAGCGCCTCGCCCTCGCGGCGGAAGCGGGCCACCACGCGCGGGTCGCTCGCCATCTCGCGATGCAGCACCTTCAGGGCGACGACGTGGCCCGACTTGATGTGCGTCGCCTTGTAGATCGCGCCGAAGCCGCCCGCCGCGAGGCGAAACTCGACGCGGTACCGCTTGTCGATGACCGAGCCCACCAGCGGATCGATCCGCTCGACGACGGTCTGGTCCCCCGCGTCGGGATGGTGGATGGGGCGACCCTTCTCGGACACGGACCCGGCAAGTGTCGCACCGCTTGCCCAGATGTCAGCATAATCGCGGTTTCCGCAGCGTAAACGGCTGATTGACGCCGCTAGACGCCCGGGGGCCGCTCGTAGACCCGCACCGCGGCGCCCTTGTAGACCGCGTCGCCCACGGACGCATAGCCGCACTTCGCCGCCACGCGCACCGACGCTTCGTTGCCGAGATCGATGATGCACCGCGTGGGCTGGCGCGCCAACCGCCCCGCGTCCCACGCGAGCGCGCCGCGTAACGCCTCGGTCGCGAAGCCCCGACCGTGGGCCCAGCGCGCGAGCACCCAGCCGCCTTCGGGCGCCTCGCCGATCGGCGGCATCGCCTCGCGCCGGAACTCCGCGAAGCCGACCTCGCCGACGTAGCGGCCGGTCGCGCGCTCGCTCACCGCCCAGAAGCCGAACCCGCGCAGCTCCCAGTGCCCGACATAGCGAAGGATCCGCGCCCAGCAGTCCTCGCGTGTCGACACGTGGCCCCCGACGTGGCGGACGACCTCCGGATCGCCCCAGCAGCCGAAGCACGCTTCGAGATCGTCGGCGGTGTGGCCGCGGAGGAGCAAGCGCTCGGTCGTGACGGTGGGGATGGGCACGTGGGCCCCGATGGTAGCCGAGGTATCATCGCGGCGATGGCGGACATGCACGACGCGGCGAGGGCCGGTGACGCCGGCCGCGTGACGCGGCTGCTCGCGGCCCACGCGGATCCGGCCGCGGTCGACCCGCGCGGCCTGACGCCGCTGCACATCGCGGCGACGGTCGGTCGCCGCCGGGACGTTCGACCTCGACCGGCTCTGTGCGATCGCGCGCCCGACGGCCAAGGCGCAGATGCAGCACGTGGCGATCGCGCGGGCGCTCGTCGCCGCCGGCGCGCCGATCGACGCGCGGGCCGGCGTGGCCGGCGTGACGCCGATGATGCTCGCGCGCTACGTCGGCGCGGACGAGCTCGCCGCGGACCTGATCGAGGAGGGGGCGAACCCCGAGCTGCGCGACGCCGGGGGCCGCACGCCGGACCACCTCGCCGTGTTCGCCACGTACGCGCGCCTCGTCCGCGCGTGCTCGCGGCTGACGATGGTCACCGCCGTGCATGCGGGCCAGGTGCTCGCGTGGACGAGCCAGGTCACGAGCCCGATCGTCGCGCTGACGTTGACGGCGCCCCTGCCCGCCGATGCGCTGCAGGGCTGGCCGGCCGACGAGCCGATCGTGGTGATGGCGATGGGCCCCGACGCGCTGTCGCGGCTCTTGCAACTCTCGCCGCCGCTGTACACGAAGCCAGCTCCGACGCACACGTACGAAGTAGCGGTCGCGATCGCGTACGCGCTCGGCGGCGAGGTGCGCACGCTCCCGCGCGGCGACCGGAGCGTCGAGCTCGCCGTGGTGCTCCCTGGCGGCGCGATGCCGCTGCGCGTCTACGATCAGGTGAGCCACGTCGCCGCGGACGACGGCCACACGAGCGCCGGCGTGCAGCTCGTGACGCAGCAGCGCTGGAGCCTCCGCGATGTCGTCGAGGTCGCGCCCGTCGTCGCCGAGATCGCGGCCGCGACGCGCGCGTGGGCCGTCGACCACGGCGACACGGTGACGGCGCTGGAGCTCGCCCTCGACGTGGCGACCACGCTGTCGCTCGAGTACGGCGCGCCGTTCCATGTCACCGCGTCGGCGCCGCCGGGCACGATGGTCGTGCACGCGGAGGCGGTCCCCTCCTCGCGGCTCGAGATCACGACGCGCTCGGGGGCCGGCACCCAGCCGCCGGTCCGCACGCGCCGCACGCTCGTGCGCGATCGCTGGGCCGCGGTCGCAGAGCTCGAAGCGCAGCTCGCCGCCGTACAGCGCGGCCGCGAGCTCGTGCAGCGCGGGCGCGCGCGCGTGCATGCGGTGCGCGACGCGCTCCTCGCCGCCGGCACCGCGCCGCCGCACGGCACCTGGCACGTGAGCGAGCACGTGGCCTCGACGGAGCTCACGTGGAGCGACACGCGCCGCGGCCACGTCGTGCTCGAGGCGCGCGAGGAGCGGGGGACGGTCGTCGCGCACGCCGGGCTCCGCGGCGTCCGCGCGGCCGCCGGCTGGGATGGCGACCTCGCCGAGCTCGCCGCGGTGCTGCCGGCCGTGACCGCCGCGATCCAGCTGCAGTGCGCGTCGCTGACCGTCGGTCGCCTGGTGGTCGGCCAGCGCTACCGCGTGCGCGAGACCCTGCCGCCGCTGACGGCGGGCGCGCTCGTCACGTACGGCGGGCTCGACGACATCGACAATCACCACGGCAAGCTCGACTTCACGGCCGAGGACGGCCGCCCCCTCGCGATCTACTGCGACTCGAGCGCACCGGACTCCAGCGTCCTCGGCGACGCCGGCCGCTACCTCGAAGAGGCGTAGAGCGACGAAGCCGCGCCATTTCCGGCGGAACCGATGACGCGTCCGCGGTGTCGATGGTCATGATGCGCCGATCCCGCGGTCAGTCGCTCCTCTGCCTGTGGGCGGCCACCACCCTCGCTCTCCCGGGCTGCCAGTCCCCGGTCCCCGCGACGCTGATCGCGAACCCCAACGCCGGCTCGGCGGCGGTCGCTGGAGGCACGGCCAGCGCGCCGGCGAGCCGGCCGACCGGCGCGACCGGCCGGCCGTCCGTCCCCGTCGTTCTCGACGAGCCGCTCGGGAAGCTCGTCATCGAGCTGCCGGATCCGCGCACGGTCGTGGCCCCGGTCACGACGGAGCCGTTATCGCCGACGGCCACCCAGGCGCTCCTCGCCCGCATGGAGCCCGCGCCGGTCCTCGACAACGCGAACGCGCCGCCGCTGCGCGCCGCGACGCCGGCCCCGCCCCGCGGGGAGCCGACCGCGCCGATCGCGTTCGTCGTGACGGCCGGCCGGCCGGTCGCGGAGCTCCCGCCGGGTAGCTCTCCGCCACCGCCGGCGCCGACGCGCCCGTTGACCCCGCCGCAGATCACGCCGCAGGGCGAGGTGCGCGCCGAGTCGGAGATCCGCGTGCGCTTCGACGAGCCGATGATCCCGATCGCCCGCGTCGGCGCCGTGGCCACGCCGCCCGTCACGATCACACCCTCCGCGCCGGGGGCGTGGCGCTGGCTCGACACGCGCGTCCTCGAGCTCACGGCCGCCGGCGAGCGCCTCCGGCAGGCGACGGACTTCACCGTCACCGTGCCCGCGGGCACGACGGCGCTGTCCGGCGACGCGCTCGCCGCGCCCGCGACGCAGACGTTCTCGACGCCCCCGGTCGCGCTGGCCCTCGCGTACCCGCAGACCGCGCTGCGGACCGACTCGGCGATCGCGATCAAGCTCGATCAGGACATCGACCCCGCGCGGATCGCGCCGCTGCTGGCGATCGATCCCGCGACGCCCGGCGGCAAGCGCATCCCCGTTCACGTCGTGGATCGCGCGGCCGCCGAGGCGAGCTGGCGCAAGAACCCGAGCCTGCACTTCGACAGCGCGCAGGTGCGCGCGCAGCTCGGCGACCGCGCCGTGTACCTCGCCCCCGACGCGCCGTGGCCCGCGGGCTTGCACGGCCGCGTCACGCTCGCCAAGGGAGCTCCGTCGCGCGAGGGCCCGCGCCTCTCCACGAAGCCGAGCTACCTGCGCTTCGAGGTCGCGCCGGAGCTGCGCGTGGTCGGCATCGCCTGCGACGAGGCGCCGGCCCGCATGACGGGCGCGACGTGCTCGGCGGTCGGTTACCTGGCCGTGCAGCTCACCACCGAGCTCCAGCCCGCGACCTACCGCGCGCAGGCCGTCCAGATCCAGGGCGAGCCGTTCGCCGACAACTACCTCAGCTCCGCGCAGATCGGCCTGACCACGCCCGCGCCGGTGGGCCGGTCCTACGCGATCGAGGTCGCGGGCCGCGACTTCGTCGACATCTACGGGCAGACGCTCGTCGGCCCGCGGCGGATGACGTTCACGACCACCCGCGAGCGCTTCGAGCCGGCGCTGGCGGCCCCATCGGGCCTGCAGGTGCTCGATCCGCGCTTCGAGATCCCGCAGTGGGTGATCGAGGCGCAGGAGGTCAGCTCCCTGCACGTGGAGCTGTACCAGGTCCAGCCGGCTGACTACTTCGCGTACGAGGACTACGAGGCCGGCGCGCGCAAGTCGCCGCCGGGCAAGCGCATCGTCGACAAGTACATCGAGGTCGGCTCGCGGCACGGCGTGGCGGCGCGCATCGATCTGCGCCCCGTGCTCAACCGCGCCGGGCTCGGACACGTCGTCGCGGTGGCCACGGTCGGACCGCTCTCGAAGCCCCCCGACTACTTCCAACGCCGCGTGTTCGCCTGGTTCGAGGTGAGCAAGCTCGGGCTCGTCGGCCGCGTCGATGGCGACAAGGCGCACGCGTGGGTGCGCGACCTCTCGCCAGCCGCGTTCCTGGCTCCCACGCCGGGCGCGACGGCCATGCTCGTCACGGACGACCACGCGGTCTCCAGCCAGGCGACGAGCGACGCCGAGGGCCACGCCGTGCTCGCGCTCCTGCCGCCCGCGCGGGTGCGGCCCGAGACGTCGCGCGCGCCCACGCACGCGTCGACCGCGCTCCTCGAGGTCCACACGGCGACCGACTCCGCGTTCACCGCCATCGCCGGCGACGGGCACCAGGCGATCCGCGAGCGGAACGCGCTCTGGTACGCCACGGACGACCGCTTCACCTACAAGCCCGGCGAGACGGCGTACGTGAAGGGCTGGGTCCGCTGGACGACGACCGGCGTCAACCCGGACATCGCGCTCCCCGCCCGGGGTGACACGCTCGCGTACACCGTGACCGATGCGCGCGGCACCAAGATCGCGAGCGGGACGACGGCGCTCACGGACCAGGGCGGCTTCGACATGGCCATCGCGTTGCCCGACAACGCGAACCTCGGCACGGCGACGGTGTCGATGACGACGCAGGACCAGGCGCACTCGCTGCCGCTCGCGATCGAGGAGTTCCGCACGCCGGCGTTCGCCGTCACGCTGAACGACGACGTGACGATGGCCGGGGCCGCGCCGCTCGTCGTCGGCGAGCAGCTCGAGATGCGCGCGGAGGCCAAGTACTACGCGGGCGGCGGCCTGCCGAACGCGGCCATCACGTGGGACGCGTTGCTCCGGCCAACGCGCTGGCAGCCTCCGGGCCGGGACGAGTACCACTTCGTGCCGCCGGGCCGTCGGTCCGAGCGGCACGAGTACAGCTACCGGCGCACGCCGAAGGCATTATCGGTTTCGACGGACACGACGCTGACGGGCGCGTCGATCGCGGGCGCGCTGGTCAGCGTGCCGGCGCTACCCGCGGCGTGGCCGGCGCTGCTCACGGTCGACGCGACGGTCAAGGACGTGGACCGCATGGCGATCCGGGCGAGCTCGCGGCCGATCCTCGTGCACCCGAGCGACTACTACGTCGGCGTGCGGTTGCAACCCGACGGTGGGAACGACCAGCTCGAGTTGATCGTGTCCGACATCGACGGCGCGCTCGTCCCCGGCGTACCGATCACGCTCGACATCGAGGGCGTCCTTGGCTCGGAGCGCGCGCGGGACGACGCGAAGGTCGTCGACGCGCAGCACTGCACCGTGACGAGCGCGGCGGCCCCGGTCACGTGCGCCTGGCACCGTGGCGACATCCAGTGGGCCTACACGGCGACCGCGCACGTCGCCGATGGCCGCGGACGCGCCAACGCCACGCAGTACGACATCCCGTGGATCGCGTACGCGAAGGACGAGCCGCTGCGGCTGACGCCCGATCGCGCCGGCTATCGGCCCGGCGACGTCGCGAAGATCGCGCTGGTCTCCGACGTGGTGCCCGCGACCGCGATCGTCACGTTCGCGCGCAACGGCGTCATCGCGCAGAAGCGCCTCGAGCTGACGGCGCAGACCACGACGCTGGAGCTGCCGATCGACCCCGCGTTCATCTCGAGCGTAC
>JANXOM010000422.1 GCA_025353585.1 Deltaproteobacteria bacterium | reverse complement strand
GCCGAGGATCGGGATGTCGCCGAGGAGCGGGACCTTGGTGACGCTGTAGATGTCGCGCTCCTGGATCAGGCCGCCGATCACGACGCTCTGCTGATCGTGGACGACCACCTGGGTCTTGAGCTTGCGCTCCGTCCACGTGGGGCCGAGCTGCGGATCCTTGCCGCCGATGTCCTTGGTCTCCTGCTCGATCTCGAGGCGGACGATGTCGTCCGAGCTGATGTGCGGCGTGACGTTGAGGGTGAGGTCGAGCTTCTCGCGCTGGATGTTCTGGCCGATGCCGCCCGGGATCGAGCTCGCACCGCCAGCGGCGCCCGGCAGGCCGAGGCCGCCGAACGACAGGCCGGCCTGGTACGGGATGTTGTTGCCGACGGAGAACTCGGCCTTCTCGTTGTTGATCGCGATGATGTGCGGCGTCGACAGGATGTTCGAGTTGTCCTGGGTCGCGAGCGCCTGGAACAGCACGCCGAACGACGGGATGCTGGTGCCCAGGAACGTCTGCGAGTTGGTCAGCGGGGCGCCGAGCGCACCGCCGATGAGGCCAGTCAGCGACGCGAGCGACGCCGGGTTGAGCGAGCTGAGCGAGCCGGTCTGCACGCCGCCGAGGACGAGCGCCTGGCCGTTGTCGATCGGCAGGCCGCCGTGCGACGAGGTCCCGATGTCGAGGGACTTCGAGATCTGGACGTCGAGGATCATCGCCTCGATGAACACCTGGCGGCGCGGCTGGTCGAGGCGGCGGATGACGTCCTTCATCGCGAGGAAGTCGCGGCCGGTCGAGACGATGATGAGCGCGTTGGTCGGCTTGTCGCCGATGACGCGGACCTGGCCCTCGAGCGCGGAGCCGAGGTTGTTCTCGCCGCCGATGGGCGGAGCCGGCGTGACGGGCGGGGCGCCCGTCGCGCCGGGGGTGCCGGGCTTCGCGCCGGGCTTGGCCTGCTGGCCCTGCATCGCGTTGTTGAGCGTGGTGGCGAGCTCGTCGGCGAGCGCGTTCTCGAGCGGGTAGACGTGGATGGCCGAGCCGCCCTCGGTGTCCAGCGAGATGTCGAGGCGATCGACGAGGGCCTGGACGCGCAGGTAGCCGGCCTCGCTGGCGACCACGATCAGCGTGTTCGTGCGCTCGTCGACGAGGATCTTTGACGGCACGGCGACCGAAACGTCGTCCGTGTTGACCTGGTCGCGGCCGCCGGGGACGGCGTTCGGCGCGGCGGGAGCGCGCGGCGCGTTCTTGCCGCCGCCGCCGGCGCCCGGGGCCGCCGCGGTGGTCAGGCCCAGGATGTCGTTGAGCTTCGCCGCCAGCTGCGTGGCGTCCGCGTGCTTGATGGAGATGGTGTTGATGCCCTCGTTGTTGCCGGGGACGTCGATCGCCTTCGCGAGCGTCATCATGTCGCGCACCTGGCTCGCGTAGTCCGTGATGATGAGCATCGTGCCGGCGACCTGCACATTGCCGGCCTGCGAGCGGATGGCGTCGAGCGCCTGGCGGATCGTCTCGACCTGCGCGTACGACGGCCGCAGCACGTAGCGGACGATCTGGTCCTCGTCGGGCGGGACGCCCTTGCGGTAGATGGGCACGGTCTCGCTCTTCGCGGTCGCCGACTCGACGATGCGGAGGGCGTTACCCTTCGGCACGACCGTGAGGCCCATCGTCGACAGCGCGACGAGGAACACCCGGTACGCCTCGCCGACGCTCATCTTGAGCGGCGCCATGACGGTGACCTTCTTGCCCGTCGAGACGATGCGCGGGTCGAAGATGAAGTTCTTGCAGGTGAAGCCCATGACCCACGAGATGAGGTCCTTGAGCTCGGTGTCGGGCTTGAACGTCGCGGCCGTCATGCCGGTCCGCTTGTGGCAGCTATAGAGCTGCGCGTCCTCGCCCGGCACCTCGGCGCCGCTGCCGGCCGCGGCGGGCGCCTTGGGATCGGGCGTCGGATCGGCGTAGGCCACCTGCGGGATGAACAGGCTGACCGTGAGCGCGGCGGCGAGCACGGCGTGGGCCGCGCGAGAGATCGGAGAAGTCATGCGTAGGCTCGTCATGGGCGTGCGGGGGATGCGGAGTTCGGGTTCACTTGATCGTGTAGTTCAGCGTGAGCGGCTTGCCGCGCCGCGTGCCATCGACCTGGAGCGAGGTCGCTTCTTTGAGCTTCATGTAGATCTCGAGGGCCTTGTCCGGGGTCGTCAGCTCCATGCTGTTGATCGCCTCGATCGTGTCGCCGTTCGTCAGGCCGATCTTCGCGTAGATGGACGTGGGGCGAAGCGCGTAGAGCTTGAAGCCATCGGGCTTGCCGTTCTTGACGGCCGGCACGATGCGGGCGCCCTTGTTGGCCGCCATCGGGTTGCCGAGGATCTTGTCGACGAGCGCGCGGTCGATCTCGTAGTGCGTGTCGTCGATCTTCTTGATGCTGCCGTCGATGAGCGCCTGCAGATCATCGCCGCTACCGTCGGTCACGGGCGGCGGCTCGGGTGCGGCGACCGCGATGACCGGCGGCGGCGCGCCCATGAGGCCGAGGCGCTCCGTGTGGCCGGCGTTCGTGAAGTCGATGTACTTGTAGTGGATCTCGGTGACCGCGCCGGTGGCGCCGGGGACCTTGTCGCCGACGCCGAAGCTGCCCTGGTTCTGGTTCTCGGTGTTCACGATCGACGCGAAGGAGTCGTCGGTGCGCGCGCCGACGTTCGTCGCGAGGAGCTGCAGCGGCAGGGAGGTGATCACGATCGACGGCGAGTTCGGGTTGTCGCCCGGCTTCGGCGCGATCGGCTCGGGCGGCTTGCAGTCCGAGCAGAACATGTCGCGCGTGGCGAACAGCGCGCTGTCCTTGCTGTGGACGGGCTTGGTGATGACCTGCGGCAGGTTCGTCGGCGCGACGACCTTGGGGCCGTGGTCGGGATCGCCGAGGAACGAAGCCTCGATGATGTGACCGGCGCCCTTCGCAGCGAAGACCGCGCAGGTCATTGCCACGAGCGCGCCGAGCACCCAGAAGTACCGCTTGATGAGGTCCTGCATTACGCCTTGCTCCCGGGCTCGCTCGTCTCGTGGTGCTCGTCGTGATCTCCGCCGTCCGCGGCATCGGGCGCGTCATCGCTGCGCCCCTCGAGGCGGCGGTAGATGGTGCGGGTCGCGATGCCCAGGAGCTTCGCGGTCAAGCGCTTGTCGCCGCGCGTGTGGCGCAGGGTCTCGTGGATCACGCGCATCTCGATCTCGGCGAGCGGGGTGCCGAGCGGGAACGCGAGCGAGCTGGCGCTCACCTTGCCCGGCGCGGCGTCCCGGACCTCGCGCGGCAACGCCTCCTCGTCGAGGATGGCGTGCCCGGCGCGCGTCAGCACGACGGCGCGTTCGATCGCGTTCTCGAGCTCGCGCACATTTCCGGGCCAAGCATATTCGGTCAGGCGCTCGAGCGCGGCGGGCGAGCAGCTCGAAATGGCCTTCGCGTTCTTCTCCGCGTAGACGTGCGTGAAGTGCTGCGCGAGGAGGGGGATGTCGTCACGGCGATAGCGGAGCGGCGGCACGTGAACCGGGATCACGTTGAGGCGGTAATAGAGATCCTCGCGGAAGCGGCCCGCCTTGACCTCGCCGGCGAGGTTGACGTTGGTGGCGGCGACGACGCGGACGTCGATCTTGCGCTCCGTGCCGCTGCTGCCGAGCCGCTCGATGGCGCCTTCCTGCAGGACGCGGAGGAGCTTGACCTGGATGTGGCGCGGGATCTCGCCGATCTCGTCGAGGAACAGCGTGCCGCCGTTCGCGGCCTCGAAGCGGCCGTCGCGCGCGACCGCGGCGCCGGTGAACGCGCCCTTCTCGTAGCCGAAGAGCTCGGCCTCGAGGATCGACTCGGGGATCGCGGCGCAGTTGACGGCGACGAACGGCCCCTTCGCGCGCGTGGAATTATCGTGGACGGCGCGGGCGAGGAGCTCCTTGCCGGTGCCGCTCTCCCCGAGCAGGAGGACGGTCGCCCCCGACGGCGCGGCCTGCTGGACGATGTCCATCGTGCGGCGCCACGCGAGCGAGGTGCCGACGATCTGGCGGCGGCGCTTCTCGGCGAGCTGGGCCTTGAGGCTGCGGTTCTCGACGAGGAGCGACTGCTTCTCGAGGGCGTTGCGGATGATGCGGACGACGTGCGCGCGCTTGAGCGGCTTGGTGACGAAGTCGTACGCGCCCTCCTTCATCGCGTCGACGGCGGTCTCGACCGTGCCGTACGCCGTCATGAGGACGACCTCGGTCTCGGGCGCGATGGTCTTCGCGGCGCGGAGGAGATCCATCCCGGAGGTCTGCGGCATCATGAGGTCGGTCAGGAGGACGCCGACGCGGTGCTTGCGGAGGAGATCGAGGCCGACGTTGCCATCGGTGGCGTGGAGGACGGTCATGCCCTCGCGCTTGAAGATCTTGACCAGCGACTCCACGATGGCAGGCTCGTCGTCGACGACGAGCACGATCCCGCCGTCGGCCGGCGCGTCGGTCGGGCTCGGGTCGGTCGCCGTGCGATCGGCGGAGCCTGGCGAGCCGCTCCCGCCCTCGACCTGCGCCGCGGCGAACCGACGGAACGGGCTCTGACCAGACTGGTTCCACATGTGTCTTGGCCTTAACAAGTGCCGTGCCGGGCTTGTTCGAGGGTAGATAGCTGAAATAGCTAGCAACTCGCCCGAGGCATTCCGGCTCATCCTGCCACGTTGTCAGGTCGGCCGGGACCGCGTGACAGAATGACAACCGTCGGGCTCACGCGAGATGAACCGCCAAGCCGCCCTGGCCGCTTGGCGGTCGATCCGGGAGCGATCTTTGGCCGTGCATTCGGGCAGGCCGTCGATCATCATGGAGTAATGCTCCACGCAGTTGACATGGTTCGCTGGAAGACGTTGCTCGTCGGCGGCGTTGCCCTCGCCGCGATGACCGGCGTCGCCGCGGCGCGCCACCACAACCACAAGGTCGCCGTGCACCGCCTCGCCCTCGATGCGCCGGTCGCGCCGAACGCGTTCTACCTCACGGCGTGGGCCGAAGGCGACGTGACGCTTGCCTTCGACGGCGCCCCGGCGCCCATCACGATCAAGACCCCCGCGCTCATGGACGATGGCTGCCGCTGGCTCGCCACGGAGACGCTGACGCCCGCGGACGCGACGCACTACGCGTACGCGTACGACGAGCAGATCCTCTCCTGCGCCCCGGGTGCCGTGCCCTACGTCATGACGCCGCGCACCGGCGTCGTGAGTATTTACTAAGAACCGCTGCGTTCGCCTCGCTCACGAGGGGCTCGCGCGGCGAGACACCGTCTTGGCGCCGCTGGGCATGACCCGCGGCAGGCGCACGGTGAACTTGGTGCCCGCGCCGAGCTCGGTGGTGACCTCGATGGTGCCGCCGTGACGCTCGACCAGCTCGTGCACGATGGACAGGCCGAGGCCCGTGCCTTCGCCGACGTCCTTGGTCGTGAAGAACGGGTCCCAGATCCGGGGGAGCACCTCGGCGGGGATGCCCGGGCCGTCGTCCGCGATCGTCACCGACACGCCCGTCGCGTCGCCGCGCGTCTCGATCGTGATCTTCGCTTCGTCGCGACCGCCGACGGCCTGCGCCGCGTTCGTGAGCAAGTTCATGAACACCTGGTTGATCTGACCGGCGTGCCCGCGCACGCGGCCGACCTCGCCGAAGTGCTTCACGACCGTCACGTTCTGCTTGAGCAGGTGACGCAGGAGCTCGAGCGAGTCGACGATCGAGCGGTCGATGTCGAAGTCCACGACGTTCTCGTCGTCGGTACGCGAGTAGTTGTGCAACGCGGACACGATCGCCTTCGTCCGCTGCGCGCCGCGCTGGACCACGCGCACCATGTCGCGCACGTCGGCCACCGCCTCGTCGCGCGTCGCCTGATCGGCGCTCGTGATCCCGGCGATCGCCTCCTCGAGCGGGCCCACCGTGTTCACGATCGCGTTGACCGGGTTGTTGATCTCGTGGGCGATGCCGGCGACGAGCTGACCGATCGACGCGAGCTTCTCGCTGCGCACCAGCTGCTCCTGCGCGCGCGTCAGCTTGTCGAGCGCCTCGGCGAGCTCGCGGTTCTTCCGCGCGAGATCGGCCGTGCGCATCTGCACGGCGCGCTCGAGATCGAGGTTGACCTCCTCCGTCGAGCGCAGCTTGTCACGCAGCGCGCGGCGCATCTCCTCGAGCGCGAGCGTCAAGCGGCCGATCTCGTCGCCCTCGCCCGCCGCCACGACCGGATCGGCGAGCTCCCCGCGCGCCATCGCATCCGCGCGCTGCTCGAGCCGCCGGATCGGGGCGATGAACTGCGCGACCGTGAACACGACGATGCCGGCGCACGCCCCGAACAGCACGAGGAAGAAGACCAGCAAGTCCTTGAGCGGCTGCGCCATCGACTCGCCGCGCCCGCGGTAGCTCGGGTAGAACACGGCGACCGCGCCGAGATCGAAGCGCTGGCCGTTCCACGTCGCCGTCAGCTGGCCGGAGAGCCCGGTGAGCTGCGCGCCGTGCATCGCGATGAGCGAGTTCCGCGGCTGCTGGACGAGCTCGCGCACGTACCACGGCGGTTTCGGTGCGCCCATCGGGCCACCGCCGACCGCGAGCAGCTCGCCGGCCGGGTCGATGTAATAGACGGCCGCGCTCGCGTCCGGCGAGGCGCCGAGGATGCGCCGCAGCGACGCGCGCACCAGCGCCGGGCTCGGCTCGCGCGCGCCCGTCTGCAGCTCCGTCTGCACCTCCGAGCGCAGCCAGTGCAGGCCGATGTCGGCCTGGCGCAGCGCCGCGTCCGTCGCGAGGTTCTTGTACTGCACGAAGCCCCACAGCAGCGCCATGCCGCACGCGAGCAGGACGACCCCGCCGAAGCTCAGCATCAGCTTGCTCCGCAAGGACAGCGACGGCGCGATCGACCGGACCGGCACGCGATACCGCTGCGTCAGGTGCGCGAGCAACGGCCGCAGGACCTCGCGATGCCAGATCTGCTCGTAGATCGCGCCGGCGATCGCGAGGACCAGCGTCGCGATCGAGAGGATCAGCACGTCATCGAGGTCGAAGCCGAGGTGCAGCCGCTCGACCAGCGCACCGCCGAGGGCCACGAGGGCCCAGACACAGATCGTCATCAGCGCGAGCCGGTACGGCAGCGCCTGCGCGCGGCGGTAGATGACCGCGGCCGGCGGCGGGTCCTTCTTCGAGCGCTTGCCGTCCTTCCCGCCGTCGCGCCGCGGCGAATCCCACGCGTCGCCGCGCGAGGACGCGAGGTACCAGCGCAGATCGTGCGTCATCACGCGCGCCAGCCACGACCACACCACGAGCGCGCCGACGGTGGCGATCGGCAGGTACGTCTCGAGCTGGCGATACTGCGCCCGCGTGATCGGCACGAAGTAGTAGGCGAACGCGGCCTGCGCCGCGAGGACGCCGCCGGCGACGATCATCGCCACCAGCATGAAGCGGCGGAAGTGACTGTCGTCGAAGCGCTTGAGCGGCGAGCCCGAGGCGAACAGCCGCCCGCGCACCTCGCCGAGGATCTGCGCCCACCACGCCGCGCGCACGCACGACACGACGTACGCGTGGAGCGCCGCGAGCGACGTGATCTCCGCCACGCGCTCGAGAGGCCAGCCCTCGTATGCGTGAAGGAACCATCCCGTCAGCGCGGCCGCCCCCGCCCACAGCGCCGTGCGCAGGAGCAGCACGCGGATCGGCCCCTTGAGCGTGATCCGGTACGCGCGCGCGGCGAGCTCGCGCGGGACCTTGTCGCCCCGCCGACGCGCCGCGACGGCCTGCCACAGCGGCGCGAGCCACGTCGCGATCGCGGCCGCCCACACGATGAGCGCGCCGACGGCGACAGGGAGCGCCGTCCGCAGGAGCGTGTCGCTGCCGAAGTCACCGAGGTCGAACGCCGTCCAGAGCGGGTACCCGATGACGATCAGCTCCGCGATGCCGAGGACCACGCCCGGCATCAAAAACCGTCGCTTGAACGGCACCTGCGCGAGCGACATCGTCGTCATCGAGCCGGCCGCGTCCCCGGCGGCGGTGGCGCCCGGCAGGATCGGAGCAGCGGGGTCGCTCGGCGGCATGCGCGGTTGATACTATCGGGGAATGCATGGCCGGTCCGTCCTGAACGCCGCCCTCGTCGCGGCCGGGCTGGCGGCGGCGCGCCGCGCGCACGCGGATGCACCGCTCGGGCCGCCGATCACCGACCGCAACTACGCCATCGAGCTGTACGACAACAGCGCGCTCGGCAACGACGCGACCGTCGCGATGGGCGGCGCGGCCGTCGCGAACGCGATCGGCAGCTCCGGCACGCTGGTCAATCCGTCCGCGCCCGCGGTCCGCCCGACGACGGACAACGACCGCTGGAGCTGGGACTACCACCTCGGCTACCTCAACAGCTCGCTGTCGACGGACTACGACAACAACGGCCGCATCAACCCCGGCGGCAGCGGCACCGCCGTCCTGACGGGCGGCCTCTCGCTGCGCGCCGGCGACTGGGCCCTCGCCGCGACGGCCACGGTGCAGAGCCTGCAGATCGCCGACGCGATGCCGCTCACGGCCGACACCCAGCGCGCGAAGGTCGCGATCGCCCACTGGGTGCCGGCGTGGGACCTCGCCCTGGGCGGCGCGATCCAGCTCGCGCAGTTCGATCTCAAGCCGGACTGCACGGGGTCGGGAACCGGCAGCGGGTGCGCCTCGCTGTTCTCGATCAACGGCGCCGGGCTCGAGGCCGGCGCGACGTGGATCCCGCGCGCCCAGCGCTTTCGCCTCGGCGGCGAGGCCGCGACGCCGATCGCAGGGGCGAACGTGGTCGCGTCCACCTGCGCGGATCCCGCCGCGTGCGAGGGCTATATCCTGCCGCTGAACATCGTGTCGGCGTGGCGCGTGGCGGCCGGCGGCGCGTATCGCTGGGCCCCGACGCCGTGGAACCAGCAGGTCAAGGCGCCGTGGCGTGACGAGCGCGCGCTGACCGCCGTCGCCGATCTCGTCGTCGTCGGCTCCGCCGCGAACGCGTACGGGCTCGAGGGGTTCGGCCAGCACGAGCGGCAGCGCTCCGGCGTTCACGCATCGTACTCGCTGCGCGGCGGCGTCGAGTACGAGTGGCTCCCGGGCCGGCTGCGCGTGCGCGGCGGTTCGTACTGGGAGCCCGGGCGCTACGCCGACGTCAGCGGGCGGTTGCACGGCACGTTCGGGCTCGAGGTCCGCGCGTTTCAGTTCGACTTCTGGGGCCCGCGGCGCGGGCAGCTCACGCTCACGGGCGACGTCGCGGCGCGGTACCGGAACGTCGGCTTGGCCGTCGGCTTCTGGCACTGACGAAGAACAGGCCGACGAGGAGCCCGAGCGCGAGGGTGCCCCGCGCGTCGGTGCCCGCGTCGCAGCAACCACCGCCGCCGCCCGGCGCCGTGACGTCGCCGCCGCCCGGATCGACGTGGCCATCGGGCGGGGCGCCGGCGTCGGCGGCCTGCGGCGCGGTCGAGCGCACGTCCGAGCAGCCCTGGTTCGCGCGGCGATCCTGCGCGCAGACCTGGTACGTGGTCGCGCCGGGCGGCGCCGTCACCGTCCACAGGTACTCGCCGTACCAGTGCATGTCGAGCTCGGTCGTGCCGTCGAGGACGAGCCACACGCGCTTCCAGTCGTGCGCGCGTGACGGCGACTGGTGGTCGTGCACGCGCGCGTGGAACGCGCCGCCGGCGGGCGTCAGGTGCTCCATCCGGGCCACGACCGGCGCGGCCGTGTCGATGGCGACGCCCGCGGCCGTGGCGAGCTGTACTTTTTCGGGGAACGCGACCTCGCCCTGCGACTGCACGACGTCGAGGCGGCCATCGCCGTCGAGGTCGGCGACCGCGATCCCGAGCGAGCCCGGCGTGTCGTCGGGCGTCGCCGCGCCGGGCGCGAGCGCGAAGTGGCCGCTGCCGTCGTTGAGCAGGAGGCGCTCGTCACCGGACAGCGACGCCACGAGCATGTCCGCGTCGCCATCGCTATCGACGTCGAGGAAGATCACGGCGTTGTCATCGGTGCCGGGGTTCGCCGCGCCCGCGAGCCGCGTGGCCGTCTCGTCGGTGAACACCCCGTGACCGTCGTTGATCAGCAGCCGGTTCTTGCCGTTCGCGCCGTCGTTGATGGTGGCGAGATCGAGGTCACCATCGCCATCGACGTCCATCGGCTCGAGGGAGTAGTTATTCGGCCGCGGCGGCAGCGCGCCGGCGACGTTCGTGAACGTGCCGTGGCCGTCGTTGTGAAAGAGGAAGCTGCCGGAGCACGCCTTGCACGAGACGAGGATGTCGAGCGCGTAGTCGCCGTCGACGTCGGCCAGCGAGAGGTCCCACGACCAACCGACGAGCGTCGTGGGCATCTGCGCGGCCGTGGCGTCCGTGAACGTGCCGTGCCCGTCGTTGAGATAGAGGCGCGTGCGGCCACCGACATAGTTGTTCGCGGCGGGCGCGATGGGGCCCCAGTCCGCGATGACGAGGTCCATGTCCCCGTCGCCGTCGACGTCGCCGAACTCCGCGTCGCCGACGCTGGAGAGCAGCTGCGGCAGCTGCGCGGTGGCATCGGTCCAGCCGGTCGAGGTCCGAAGATAGAGGTGCGCCTGCGTCTGGTACGAGCCGCCGGTGAAGATGTCGAGGTCGCCATCCCCGTCGACGTCCGCCACGCGGACGGTGCGCGCGAGCCCGGTGAAGCCGAGGACGGCCTGTTGCGAGATCTCCTGACAGTGCCCGGCCGCGGTGTCGGTCCAGTTGCCGAGGTTCTTCCAGATGCGCGTCGGCTCGGCGCTGCCCGCCCTGTCGTAGTCGCCGCCGTTCGCCACGAGGATGTCGACCTGGCCGTCGCCGTCGAGGTCGGCGAGCTCGAGCTTGCTGCTCCACTCCGCCGTCGTCCCGAGGCAGCTCGGCGTGGCGTCCTGCCAGCGCTGCGCTGCGACGGGTGCGACGCTGGCCATCACGAGCACGATCCCCAGCCACAGCACCTTGCGCATGACGCGCAGCAAAGCACGTGCGGAGACCAACCGCCAAGCCGCCACGGACGCCAAGCCGTCCGTGGCGGCTTGGCGGTTGATCCGGTCTTCTGCTGCTCCCCGCACGTCTCGTTCGGCGAGGAGGCTTGAGGCGTGGCGCTTGCTCGCGCGCCGCGAACGCGCGCACGATTGGCGCCATGCAACGCCGCAAGTTCCTCTCGCTCGTGGCCGGGGCCGCGGGCACCGCCGTCCTGATCGGACCGTGGATGCGGCGCGCCGCCGCGTCGGCGTTCGGCGAGTTCCCGGCGGGCACGGCTACCGCGCAGCTCCCCGAGGGCACGCGCGCGAAGAAGGTGCTCGAGGTGTTCCTCTACGGCGGCCTCTCGCCGTGGGAGACGCTTTACTTCGTCCGCGACTACGGCAAGCCGACCGATCCGACGTTCCCGAATTCGCAGTTCTACGCGTTCCCGAGCACGAACGCGTCCGCGATGTCCGCGTGCGGCGTCGTCGACGCGCCGCGCGTGTTCGGCACCGACGCGCTCGGCGCGACCGTCGAGCTCGGCCCCTTCGCCTCGCGCCTCTGGGATCGCCAGGACCTCGTGTCGCGCATGCGGCTCGTCGTGCAGAAGCACGGCCTCGAGCCGCACGAGGCGGCCGTCCCGCAGGCGCTCACCGGCCGCCCCGTCGGGCAGCCGACCGCGGCCGGCCTCGGCGCGCATGTCCAGCGCGCGCGTCTCGACGCGAACCTCACGCCGGATCGCGCGTCGCCGTACTCGTACGTCCTCGCGACCGGCGGCATCTCCAGCGACAACATCGCCGCCGCCGCCGCCTCGGGCGCGCACCCCGGCTCCGCGCGCCCGCTCATGATCAAGACCGACAACGCGTCCGAGCTGACGCGCCTCCTCAAGCGCCCGACGGTGGGCGCGAACCGGGCGACCAACGACGCGCTCGTCGGCGCGTACGTCACGCAGTACCAGGGCCGCCTCGCCTACCCGGGCGCCGGCGCCGTCCGCAGCGCGCGCACGGCCGACCTCGCGGTCGCGTACACGACCACCACGAAGGTCGACGCGATCGCCAGCGTCGTCGCCAATGACCTGTTCACGCCCGCGCGCGGCACCGCCTGCGGCGTCTCGGATACGGACATCCCGCTCGTCGGCCTCCGCGCCGCGGCGCACCTCCTCACGCACCCGACGGAGCCGGCCTCGTACGTGTGCGTCAGCGACGTCGGCCTGCGCGAGGCGTCCGGCGGTGGCGGCTACGACACCCACAGCGACAACGCGCGCGACACTGCGCGCAACTTCGACAACATGCTCCAGGAGCTCCTCGCGATCATCAACGCCCCCGGCGAGACCGATCCTGGAAAGATCAACCTCGACGACACGCTGATCATCCTCAACACCGAGTTCGGCCGCACCCCGCTGCCGCAGCAGAACGATGGCTCCGGCAGCGACGGCTCGGGCCGCAACCATCACCCCTACGGCTACGTGACCGCGTTCATCGGCGGCCCCGTGACGACGGCGCAGAAAGGCGTCTCCGGCGCGATCGGCCCCGACGGGACGGCGAGCACCGGCCACTTCGCGACGCCGGCCGAGAACCGCATCGCGGCGCTGCTCGGGCTCGGGATCTGGCCCTTCGCGCAGGAGGCGTTCGCCGTCTCGGACGGGACCGGCGCGACCACCGAGATCGGCGCCGCGACCGCCGCGATGCAGAAGTTCCTCGGGAGGACGGCGTGATGTCCCGCGCGGCATACCTCCTCCTCGCGGGCGTGCTGCTCGCCGCCTGCGGCGACGATGGCAACACCAACGGCGATGCCCACCCGCCGACCGGCTCCGACGCCAGCGTCGATCCGTCGTGCGCGGTCCACCCCGCGACGTTCGTCCGCCAGGCGTTTCTCGCGATCGCGGGCCGTCGCCCGCTCTCGCAGGCCGAGACGGACGTCTACGTCGACCTCTACACGGCGGCCGCGGGGAGCGGCGCTGATCCGAAGGCGACCGTGGCGCGCGCGCTGATGGCGCGGCCCGAGTTCACCGAGCGCTGGATCGACGTGACGATGGACGCGCTCCACGTCCAGCGCACCGACGTCCAGAACGAATCCGCGTGCTGGATGTCCGGCCTGCGCCCGACGACGGATCCCGCGCTCGCCACCGCCGTTCGCGATCAGCCCGCGACGGGCGCCGGCGACGGCAAGGGCAGGTGGTCGCTCGTCGATCTCGCGCGCAGCTCGCTCGCGCTCGACGACCTCACGCCGATCTACCGCGCGCAGCTGTTCTCGCTCGTCGCCCACCCGATCCCGGCCGCGAACGTCGACCCTGTCGAGGCCGAGCTCGCGCGCCGCGAGGATTTCGGCACCACGTTCGATGCGGGCTTCCTGCACCGCGACATCGTGTGCCTCGGCTGTCACACGAGCGAGCACTCGGTCACCGACAGCGATGACCCCGCGCTCGATCGCTTCTGGCCCGTCCCCGGCGCGCCCGAGGCCGCGGTCTACGGCGACGCCACCGGCGTCTCGCCCGGCCGCGCGCACGCGGCGTTCCGCGTCGATGGCTTCCTGTCCGACGGCTCGCACGGCAACCGCCCGTGGGGCTGGGACGACGGCTGCGGTCTCTTCAACGCGCCCGCGAGCCTCGCGAACGATCCCGCCGGCCTCGACGCGAAGCTCGCCAGCATCACGGGCGAGAAGGCGACGGTCTACGATCTCGAGCGCGTCCTCGCGCGCGGCTTCGCGTCGCTCGAGGCGAGCGGGCCGCCGACCGCGCAGACGCCGCTGACCGATCCGGACGCCGCGCTCGCGTGGCTCGTCACGATGAAGATGGCGGAGGACGTCTGGAAGGAGGCGACCGGCACGCCGCTGACCATCGCGAACTACTTCCCGCGCAACCAGGCGTCGAGCGACCAGCTCACCGCGCTCGCGAGCACGCTCGTCACCCATCACTACTCGCTGCAGGCGCTGCTCGTGGCGGTGGTGACGTCGGAGTACTACGACCTGCCGGCGCCCGAGGCCGGCTGCGGCTCCGGCGCGTATCCATTGCCGAACGTGTTCGATCCGTGGGTCATCGCCGATCCCGACGAGGCGCTGCGCCATAACGGCGCCGGCGACTCGATCCAGCCGGTCCCGGCGCGCGCGCTCGTGACGGCCACGAACGCCGCCCTCGGCTGGGGCGTGCCGCCCGATGCCACGCGCTTCCCCGACTACGGCGAGGGCTGCGAGAACACGACCTGCGGGGACATGAAGCAGTACTGCCAGCAGTTCGGCGCGTGCTGCGTGACGCAGCAGGCGGTGTGCGTGGACCACGGACAGGACCCGACGGCAGAGCTCGCGTTCGAGCGCGGGGTCGGCATGTTCTTGCGCAACAGCGAGCGCGGCTTCAGGGGGCTCGACTTCCAGGGCCGCCTCGCGTGGGAGGATCGCTACGGCGCGTGCGGCAAGCCGGCGTGGGTCACGACCGACGCGATCGACGCGCTCGTGGCGGCCGGCGCGGCAGATCCGACGGCGACGGCGCGCGACGTGGTGGCCGCGCTCAAGGACCGGCTCGTCGGCGAGCCCGCGATCGACGCGGGCGCCGAAGCGGCGGCGCTCGCGGCCGTCGTCGGATCGCTCGATGGCCCGGCGAGCGGCGTCACGGTGCCCGCGGCCCGACAGGTGTGCGCGGCGCTCCTGGCGTCGCCGCAGTTCCTCTTGCGCGGCATGGCCGGACGCGGCGGCGAGCGCCCGAAGCTGACGCCGGCGAGCGCGAGCTACGCGGCGGCGTGCGCGGATCTGGCGGCGAACGGCCTCGGCGCGGGTGGCGCGAGCGTCACGTGCGACACGGGCAAGGTCGTCCTCGGTGCCGCGGCGCCCCGCCCGCCCCGGGTGCGGATGGCGCCGGTCGGCGTGCCCCATGGCCTCGGCCGCCCGCGCGGCAAGCCCCCGGCGCGGCGCCCCGCTCCGCTTGCGACGCCGGGGCCGATGCGTCATGTTCCGCGCCATGCGAATTGAGAGCTTGATCGCGACGCTGTCCGCGTGTGTTGCCGTGGCCTCCCTCGGCGGCTGCGAGCACAAGAGCCCGCACGACGACCAGGGCGGCATGGGCCAGGAGAGTGGCAAGAACCCGTGGACCGACGGCAAGGGATCCGCGGGCTCGGCCGGCTCGTCCGGCTCGGGCGCGCCGACGATGGCCAAGCCGGCCACGCCGCCGGTGCTCGACACCACCGCCCCGACGGGCGATGTCCGCCCGCCGACGAAGGAGGACTTCGCGGAGTACACGAAGGACCTCAAGGGCACCGGCCCGCTGACGGCGACGATCGAGACGACCCAGGGCACGTTCCACTGCGAGCTGTTCGGCGACAAGACGCCGATCACCGTCGCGAACTTCATCGGCCTCGCGACCGGCAAGAAGCCGTGGACGAACCCGAAGACGGGGAGCGTCGAGAAGGGCAAGCCGTACTTCGACGGCCTCACGTTCCACCGCGTGATCGCCGGCTTCATGATCCAGGGCGGCGATCCGACGGGGACCGGGACGAGCGGTCCCGGCTACAACTTCGACGACGAGATCGTGCCCGGGCTGACGATGAAGGAAGGCACGCTCGCGATGGCGAACGCTGGCAGCCACGGCGGCCACGGCACGAACGGCAGCCAGTTCTTCATCACGGAGAGCGCGCCGACGTACCTGAACGGCAAGCACACGATCTTCGGGCAGTGCAAGGAGCTCGATCTCGTGAAGAAGATCACCAGCGTCGAGAAGGCGCGCGACAAGCCGAAGGACGACGTGGTGATGACGAAGGTCACGATCAGCCGCTGAACCGGATCTCGACGGTGCGGACGCCCGGAGGCCAGGCGTCCGGATGCAACCAAGGGGCGTGGCGCCGCCAGGTCCTGGTGGCTTCGAGCTAGAAGCGATCAGGAGAAGCGCTCGGCGGCGCCGGCGAACCGGGACGCCGGGACGCCGAGCCAGCGCAGCTGCGAGCGGTAGGCCGCGATCGCGGAGGTCGGGTCCGATGCGGCGAGCACGTGGCGCGGGCGCCAGCGGAAACCGACGCCGGCGTGGCGCGTCGCCAGCTGGCGCGCCAGCGCGGCGAGATCGGCCGGGGTCACCACGAACGCGCCGCAGCCGCCGGCCGCGAGCTGGCGCGCGATCGTCGCCGCCGGTGGCGGTCGGGTGAGCGCGCCGCCCGCCAGCTGGAGCTTGCGCAAGGCCAGCAGCGCCGGCACCCACGCGTACGGGCGCTCGAGGTAGAAGCGCGTGCGCACGGCCGGCCGCATGACCGAGCGCGCGGCGAAGACCGTCAGGTGATCGACGTGCCCACCTACGCCGAGTGGCAGCCAGATCTCGCGCACGCGCTCGGAAAGGACCACCCGAGCCAGCGCCCGCGCCACCGCGCGCACCGTCGCCGCGCGGACGCGCGACGTCACGACCAGCGCGCCGAACGTCTCGGCGACGCCCTCCCGCGCCGGCGCGTCGAGGAACCCGAGATCGACCCGCGCGGCGCCGACCCTCGCCAACGCGCGCCGATCTTCGTCGGCCCGGCCCGCCCCGGCCCCGCCCGTGAAGACGCTCGCCACCACGACGCGCTCGCCTCGCCGCGTGCGGGCCAGGATGCCGCCGGCGCAGCTGAAGATCGCGTCGTCGGCGTGCGGCGAGACCACCAGCAGCGTCATCGCGGCGGCCGCCACAGCGCCGCGCCCACGCCGAACCCGAGCGTCACCACGAGCGACGTCACGCCGCGTGGCAGCCCCGGCCCCGCGCCCACCGCCGCGAGCTCCGCGTCGTTGAGCACGGCGAGCTCGGCGTCCGCGAGCCGCGCGAGATCCGCGAGCAGGTGGGGATCGCGCTCCGGCCAGCAGTAGGTACAGCCGAGCGGCTCGCCCGCGGCGGTGAATTCACACGGCAAGGCCACCACGAGCTGCCGCGCGCCCGTCGTGGCCAGCGCCTCTCCGAGCGCCGCGACGGTCGAGGTCCGGGCCGCCACGCGATCCGCGCGCGGTACGCCGTCCCGCAGCGGCGCCCGGGCGAGGTCGCGCCGGATCCGCCACGTGTCCTCGCCGCGCGCGAGCTTGACGCCCGTCTGCCCGATATCGGCGCAGGCCGCGCCCGGGAGCAGCGCGGCGCCGGCGAGCGCGGCCGTGAACGGATCGTCATCTCGCGTACACGGCAGGCCGAGCGTCGCCACGGCGTCTGCGCAGCCGACGCTCGCGCCACCGCCCGCGAGGTGCACGTGCGCGATCGCGGGGTGCTGCGCGCGCACGAGCGCCACCGCCTCGGCGAGCCGCTCGGGGAACGCGTCGGCGGCGCGCCACATCTGCAGGAGCTGGCCGCCGACCGGCAGGTCCCAGACCTCGAGCGGCACGACGTACGGCGGGCAGATGCGCGTCGCCCTCACAGGGCCTTCGTCTCCGCGATCGCGGGCCACGGGTCGCGCGCCGGAACGCCGAGGCGGTCGACGGCGAGCCGCTCGGCGCGATACGCCACCCGACACGCCGCGAGCGCGACCTCGAAGACGCGCCACGCTCGGCGCTCGGCGGGCGTCGCGGCCGCGAGCTCGTCGGGGACCCGCGGCGCGACCCCGCGCAGCTCGGGGAACAGCGCGTCCATGCGCGCGAGCTCGCGCCGCATGCGGCGGTAGTAGCGGTACATGCCGCGCCACGTCTCCGGCGCGCGAAAGTGCAGGAGCCCGCGCGTCGTCTCACGCAGCGCCGCCGCGCCGTGATCGTGCACCACGCGACGCGAGAGGTAGACGTCGTCGACCGTCAGCGGCGCGGCGAGCGCGTGGAAGCGACTCGCCGGGAGCCCGGCCGCGCGGCGCGCGACCTCGGCCGCGGTGGGCACGTCCCAGCCGCGGATCGCGAACAGCTTCCCGGAGAACCACGCGCGGCCGGACGAGAACCCGCGGCGCGCGTTGTACACGTGCAGCGCACGGGCGAGCGGCGCAGCGCTTCGCGGCGGCAGCGGCGCGCGCGGCGGGGTCGCGACGACGACGCCCGGCTCGGCGAGGATCACGGCGCACAGCGCGGCGAGCGTATCCGGCGCGACGAGCACGTCCGCATCGCAGAAGACGTGCACCGGGGCCGGGCACGCCCCGACCGCCGTGCGCTGCGCCTCGACCTTACCGCGCCCGCGGCTGGCCAACGTCCGCACGCCACGCGCGGCCGCGATCGCGCCCGTGGCATCGCGGCACGCGTCCAGGATCACGATCGGCGCGAGCCGCACGGCGAGCTCGCGCTCCGTCACGCGCATGGCGGCGAAGAGCGAGTCGAGGCACGCGGGTAAGGCACGGGCTTCGTCGCGCGCCGTGATCACGAGCGGGATCACGAGCACGCGTGCTCCACGAGCTCCGCCGCGCCCGCGCCCACCGTCCCGCGCGCCTGATAGCTCGCGCCGATCGCCGCCGCCGCCACGCGCTCTGGCCCGGGCGCCACGAGCCGCGCCAGCGCCGCGACGAGCGCGCCGTGGTCGCTGGCGTCCAGATCGACGACGGCGCCGCACCCGGCCGCGACCACGAAGCGCGCGTTGTGCTCCTGGTCGTTGCAGATCGGCGCCACCAGGAGCGGGACGCCGAGCGCCAGCGCCTCCATCACCGAGTTCGCCCCGCCGTGCGTGACGGCGACGTGGGCGTGAGCGAGCGCGTGGAGCTGGTCCGCGACCGGGACGCAGCGCACGCGCGGCGCCGGGGCGAGCCGCAGGTCGCCCACGGCCGCGATCACGGCGAGCTCGAGCTCGGCCGCCGCCGCGATCACGCGCGCGAACCGCGCCGGCTGGAACCACGCCTGGCTGCCGAACGAGACGTACACGATCGGGCGCCCTCCCGCGAAGCTCGGGTCCACGCGCTCGCCGCCGCGCGTGCCGCCGAGCGACGGCCCGACGAGGCGCACGCCCGCCCGCGCCGGCCCCGCGAACGGCTCGGTCAGCGCTTCCGTCGCGAACACGGCCGTGCCGCGGGGTGAGAGCACGTCGGAGACGCGCAGCTCGGCCGTCACACCGTGGGCCGAGAACAACGCGCGCCGCGCCGGGTCGAGCGCGCGCAGCGTCCGGATCAGCGGCGTGTCGGTGGCCCCCGGCACGACGGGGTTCAGCGACGTGGCCCAGCCAACCCACGGGATGCCCTCGAGCTCGGCCGCGATCGCGCCGGCGTACGCCATGGTGTCGAGCGCGACCACGTCGGGGCGCTCGGCGCGGAGGAGCGCGCGCAGCGGCGCGATCTGCTCGCCCGGCGCGTCGACGAGGAGCTCGCGGATCCACCCGGCGAGCGCGACCGGATCGGCGAGCACGCGCGCGAGCGCCTCGCCGCGTACGCCGGCCGGCGGCGGGGGCGCGCCCGGCGGGACGAGCACGCGCGGGGCGCCGGCCGCGTGGAGCTCGGCGCGGAGATCGAACGCGCAGGCGAGCGCGACGTCGTGCCCGCGGCGCGCGAGCTCGAGCGCGGGGCCGAGCAGCGGGTGGTAGTGGCCCTTCTCGGGCAGCGTCAACACGGTGACCTTCACGCGCGGACCTCGTGCGCGATCGCCCAGTGCTGCAGGCCGATGACGCGGAACAGCGCGGCGCGAGCGCGTTCGTCGAGCGGCGCGGAGGAGGCGAGCCCCGGCGCGAGCGCGGCCAGATCCACGACCGCGCGCACGACCGGGTGCGGCTCGGCGACGACCCGCAGCGCGAGCTCGCGATACACGGCGCCGCTCGCCTGGTCTTTGGGCAGCGCGGACTTCGTGCGCGTACGAATGGCTTCGGGTAGCGCGCCGCGGAGCGCCTCGCGCAAGGCTGCCTTCTCGACGCCGCCGGCGAGCGCGCGGGCAGCCGGGATGCGCGCCGCGAGATCGACGAGCGCCGTCGCCGCGAACGGCACGCGCGCCTCGAGGCCGAACGCCATCGCGTGGATATCGCCGTTGTGGAGGAGCCGCGGCAACCAGCGCTCGACGATCAGCTGCGTCGTGGCGGCGATGCCCGGCGGCGCTCCTGCATCGGCCGCGAGCGCGCGGTACTCGGCGTCGAGGCGCGCGACGGGATCTGGATCGACCGCGGCGAGGACCGGGACGCTGCCGAGCCGGGCGAGGATCGCGCGCGGCGCGGCGGTGGCGATGGGATCGAGCAGGAAGTGATAGCCGTAGTGCGTCTCGTCGGCCGCGTCGCCGACGAGGACGCCCTTGACGTGGGCGGCGGCGGCGCGGGCGAGCACGCGCTGCGAGAGCTCCTGCTCCCATGCGGGGAGGGCGTCGTCGACGCGGGCGAGCGCGGCGAGCTCGGTGGCGAGCGTCGCGCGGTCGAACGGCACCTCGTGGTGGCGAAGGTCGAGCGCGGCGGCGGCCGCGCGCGCGTGCGGAGCGTCGTCGGACAGGACGAGGACGGAGTCGCGCCAGGCGGCGGCGCCCGGATACGTGATCGTGAAGGCGTGCACCTCGGGCTGCGCGCGGCGCATCAGCGCGGCGACCGCGGTGGAGTCGAGCCCGCCGCTCAGGAACACGCCGAGCGGCGCATCGCTCCGCCGCGAGCCGGCGACCGCGTCCTCCACGGCGGCGCGCAGCCCGGCGGCGGTCGGCGCGGCCGTCGGATCGTCGCTCGCGCGCCAGCGCCAGTAGCGGCGCGTGGTCGTGCCGGCGCGCGCGATCCGCAGCGCGTGCCCTGGCGCGAGGTACTGCACACCGGCGAACGGGGACCGCGCGACGCCGCTGAACGCCGGCGCGACGAGGTACTCGACGATGGCCTCGAGGTTCGCGCGCGCGCCGCCGAGCGCCGGGAGCAGCGCCTGCGCCTCCGACGCGAAGGCGACGCCGCCGTCGGCGAGCGCGGTGTACGCGAGCGGCTTGACGCCGAGGCGATCGCGCGCGGCGTGGAGCACCTCGGTGCGGGCGTCCCACAGCGCGAACGCGAACATGCCGTCGAGGCGCGGCACGCACGCCTCACCCCACGCCTCCCACGCGGCGAGCACGGTCTCGGTGTCGCTGCGCGTGCGCCAGGGGCCGGGGAGCGCGGCGCGCAGGGCGTGGTGGTTGGCGAGCTCGCCGTTGTAGACGAGGGTGTAGCGGCCATCGGCGCTCGCGAAGGGCTGCGCGCCGGCGGCCGCATCGATCATCGCGAGGCGCGTGTGCGCGAGGGCGGCGTATGCGGTGTACGCCTCGCCGTGGCCGTCGGGGCCGCGGTGCGCGAGGCGGGCGCGCAGGGCGGCGAGCAGGTCGCGCGACGCGGTCGCCGGACGATCGAACCGCACGATGCCGGCGATACCGCACATCAGGCGGCCTCGAGCGCGCGGACGAGGTGATCGAGCGTGGCCCAGCCGACGGTGGCGGCGGGCGGGAGCTCGAGCGCGCGCGCGAGGGCGGCGATGCGCGACGAGTCGAGGATCGGCGCGAGGTCGAGCGTGGGTACGGCGCGCGGGCGTTTCGGAGCCGCGGCGAGGCCGGCGAGCCCGGCGGCGGCGACGTAGGCGCGAACGGCCCGCTTGTCGGGATCGCGCGGCGTGGCGGCGAGCACGGCCGGCGCGAAGAACGGCGACGCGAGCGCGAGGCCGGCGCGGCGGGTGAGCGCGGCGACGAGCGGCACGTAGTCGAGATCGGGCGCGCCGCGGAACACGGCGTCCGCGCCATCACCAGTGACGAGCGTGGTGGCCCCGCGCGCCGCGGCGGCCTGCGCCAGCGCGAGGCGATGAACGGGGTGCAAGTCGTAGAGCGGCGCCTCGGCGAGCACGGCGGCGGCGGGCGCGAGCGCGACGAGCGCGGCGGGTGTGATCGCCACGACCTCGCACCGCGCGCCGAGCGTGGCGGCGATCGCCTGGGCCGCGACGACCTCGTCGTAGCCGGCGAGGCCCGTCTCGAGGGTGAGCGCGAGCGGCATCGGCGCCCCGGTCGCGCGCCACGCGGCGAGGACGGCCGCGCCATCGACGCCGCCGCCGAGCGCGACGACGGGGGCGGTCGCCGTGCGCGCGATCGCGGCGACGGCCGTCTCGAGCGCGAGGGCGAACGGCGCGGCGATCGGGGGCGGGGCCGGCGCGCACGGCGCCTGGCGGACATCGAGGAGGATCGTGGCGAGGTCGTCCGCGGAGGCGCCCCAGGCGGCGAGCACGCCGGCGCGGGAGAGGCGGAGCGGGTGCGTGGCGAGGGCGGCGAGGGTCGGCGCATGCGCACCATCGGCACGGACGTAGTAGCGCGTGACGCCGTGCCAGTCGCGCAGCGGCGTCACCGCACGACCGCGAGCTTGCGCGACAGCACGCCGGCGGCGACCTCGGCGCGCGTGAGCTGGTAGTGCGCCTCCGCCGCGCCATCGCCGCCAAAGCAGTAGCGGCACGCGCCGAGCGGCTCCTCGCGGTTGAGGTACGCCTCGAGGGCGCCGGCGAGATCTCGATCGTCGAGGGGGATGCCGTCGCGGCTGCGATCGAGCGGCGCGGTCGCGGGCTCGTGGGCCACGGTGGCGAGGAACTCGCTCGCGTACGCGGCGCGCGTGCACATGTAGAAGCGGCCATCGCGCACGACGAGGCACCGGTGGCGGAGCCAGCAGCGCTGGTAGGTCCCGGCGGTGCGCGCGTCGTCGGACTCGTAGCGCGGCGAGAGGACCTGCGCGAACTCGGTGACGGGCTTCACGTTGAGGACGAAGTCGTGACGGCGGGCGCGGGCGTGGGCGAGCTCGAGCGTCGCGGGCTTCACGGGCGCGCTGACGTAGCTGGAGATGGTGAGCTCGTCGAGGGCTTCCCAGAAGGCGTCCGGTTGCGCGGCGAGCAGGAGGCCGTTGGTGAAGAGGCGAACGCGGTCGGCGATGCCAGAGGCGCGGAGGACGCGCAGGACGCCGGGGAGATCGGGGTGGAGGAGCGGCTCGCCGCCCATGATCTTGACGACGTCGGCGTGGAGGACGGCGGCCATGCGCGTGGTGAACGCGGCGACCTCGGCGACGGCGAGCGTGCGCTCGGGGACGAGCGGGGACATGTTGCAGCAGTTGGCGCAGCGGAGGTTGCAATGCTCGGCGACGTGGAGCTCGAACGCCTCGACGCGGACGCGGCCGGCAGCGTCGCGCTCGTAGCGCGGGCGAGCCGGGGCGAAGCCGACGCGGCCCGCGAACGTGGCGGCGAGCGCTAACGGGCCGGTGATCGGGAGGACGGCGCGGCCGACGCGGCGGGTGAGCCAGCGCGCGAGCTCGGCGGCGGCGGCGGGCGTTGGCGCGGCCACGACGAGGGCGGTCGCGTCTTCGAGTCGGTAGCCCTCGTCGCGGCCGAACGCGCGGATCCGCGGGCGCGAGCTGGCGTCGCGGAGGGCGGCGAGCAGATCTTCGCCGGGGTGCGCGGCGGGTGGGCACGTCACGCAGGCGTCGAGGCCGGGCGGCTCGCCAGTGGTGAGCGCGAGGTAGGCGCGGCCGGCGGCGGCGAGGCCGATCGCGCGCGTGGTCGCGGCGGCGGAGGCGGCGGCGGCGGCGGGCTCGCTTGACAACTTTGACACCGTCCCCATCTAAGCCCGCGGGATGATTCGGGGTCAAGTGCCCCCAGCGGTTGACAACTTTGACTCCGTCCCCCTAGCGGAAGAGGCGGCCGAGGAGCTCGGGGACGGGCTGGGCGATGGTCTCGATGCCGACGGCGCGCGGGCCGGCGGCGGTGGTGGCGGCGACCGCGGCGGCTTCGACCGCGGAGAGCGTGCCGGTCAGCGTGAAGTAGGCCTTGCCGGCCAGGTCCACGGCGAACCGGACGTCGCGGACGACCACGTCGGCCTCCTTGCAGGCGGCGTCGGCCGCGGCGATGGCGGCACAGACCGTGGACGTCTCGATGATCGCCACGGCCTCGGCGCCCGGTTCCCGCGACCAGTCCAGCGCGGCCACCGGCGCGCCGAGCATCGGCCAGACCTGCGCGTCGGCCATCGGCAGCTCCACCGAGTCGAGCAGCAGGGTGCCCGCGATGGCGCGCGCGGCCGTCATCGCCTCGTTCACCTCGGCCACGCCGCCCTCGTACATGACGAGCAGCTTGCCGCCGGAGACGGCGCGCGCGTGGAGCAGCACGGCGGGCGCCCGCTTGAGGCCGGCGTCGGCGACCACGATGCCGCGCGCGATCGTCCCGACCTCGAGCACGCCGAGCGCGGGGCCGCGGCTCACGGTCAGACGAACCGGAACGCTTCTTTGAGCGTACAGCGGCGTTCGCGCGTGAAGTGGATCGCGGTCGTGAGGCCCTCCCCCGTCGGGCTCGCGATCGTGAACGAGGTGTAGCCCTCGCCGCCGAGGCCGAGGCCCGCGTACGAGGCGTCGTTCTTGACGAAGATGGAGCAGTTGCACACGCGCGCCATCGCCGACATGTTGTCGACGTTCTGCGAGTGCATCGTGGCCGTGTGGTGAAAGCCATGCTCGACGCGGATGCCCGCCGCGATCGCGTCCGCCGCATCACGCGCGCGGAACAGCGGGATGACCGGCATCAGGAGCTCGTGCTGGACGAACGGGTGCTGCTCGTCGACCTCGCACATGAGCAACCGCAGGTCGTGCCCGTGCCCGCCGATGCCGATCGCCTTCGCGATGAGCCCCGCGTCCTTGCCGACCCAGTTCTTGTTCACGTGGTCACCCTCGAGGATGACCTTCTCGAGCTCGCGCGTCTGGCGCTGGTCGAGGAACAGCACCGGCTTCTTCTTGAGCTCGCGCACGAGGTCGTCGGCGATCGCGTCGACCGCGATGACCTCTTTCTCGGCGATGCAGACGATGTTGTTGTCGAGCGACGCGCCGCGCACGATCGCGTCGGCCGCCTTCGCGAGGTTCGCCGTCTCGTCGACCACCGCCGGCGGGTTGCCCGGGCCGGCCGCGATCACCTTCTTGCCGCTGTTCATCGCCGCCTTGACGACGACGGGGCCGCCCGTCACCACGACGATGCGCACCAGCGGGTGCTTCATCAGGATGCCGGCGCTCTCCACGGTCGGCTTCTCGACCGACACGATCACGTCGCGCGGGCCGCCGACGGCCTGGATCGCCTCGTTCAGGAGGTGCACGAACCAGTTCGACGTCTGCGCCGCCGACGGGTGCACGTTGAACACGACCGCGTTGCCGGCCGCGACCATCCCGATCGCGTTGCAGAGGATGGTCTCGGTCGGGTTCGTCGTCGGCGTGACGGCGAGCAGCACGCCGTACGGCGCGCGCTCGACGAGCATGAGGCCGTCGTCCCCCGTGTACGCGATCGGGCGCAGGATCTCGATGCCCGGCGTCTTCTCCGCGACGAGCCGGTTCTTGTTCAGCTTGTCCTCGTACCGCCCCAGGCCCGTCTCCTCGACTGCGTAGCGCGAGAGCAGCTCGTTGTTCGCGAGCGCCACCTTCCGCATCGCCTCGACCATGCGCCCGCGCGTGGCCATGTCGGTGCGCTCGTTCGCCTCGAAGCCCTTGCGCGCGGCCTTCGCGGCCGCGTCGGCGTCCGCGTAGACGCCGTTCGTCCCGCGCGGGATGTGCGTCGCCTTCTTCGCCTCGCCGCCGACCGGCAGCGCCGCGCCGCGAGCCGGCGCCGGCGCGGCCGGCGAGCCCCCGAGCCGCTCGAGCACCCGTGCGACGATCTCTTCGATCTTGCGATCGTCGATCACCAGGGCACCTTGCCGTGCCGTCTCATCGCGGCAGCGCCGCGCTGATTCACCCAGCTCGCCACGCCTCAGTCCTTCTTGAACCGCGACTCGCCGCCGACCGCGATCTCGTCGACGATCGCCATGATCGTCGCGTCGACCGGCTTGCCCTGCGTGACCGTGGTCTGCCGCGCGGAGCTGCCGGCGCAGTAGAGGACGACCTCGCCGACGCCGGCGCCGACCGCATCCACCGCGATCGCGATCCCGCCGTTGGCGTTGCCGTCGACGTCGCACGCGCGCACCACGAGCAGCGTGAGCCCGTCGAGCGTGGGCTCCTTGCGGCTCGCGACCAGCGTGCCGATGACCCGACCGAGGATCATCGCGCCTTACTTGTTGCCGTGACCGTCGCCGGTCGCGCCATTGCGGCCGAGCGGCAGCGCCGCATCCACGTTCGCGTGCGGGCGCGGGATGACGTGCACCGAGACGACCTCGCCGACGCGCTCGGCCGCGCGCTGGCCGGCCTCGGTCGCGGCCTTCACCGCCGCGACATCGCCGCGCACGATCGCGGTGACGTAGCCGCCGCCGGTCTTCTCGAACCCGACGAGCTCGACCTTCGCGGCCTTGACCATCGCGTCGGCCGCTTCGACCATTCCGACGAAGCCTTTGACTTCGATCATTCCGAGTGCGTCAGCCATTGATTGATCTCCTGCTTACTTACTTGTCCACGAACTTGTCAGGCTCGCGACCGGTGACCGCGTTGAGAGCCGCTGTCGCCGCCGCTGCCGCCGCATCGATGTCTGCTTCGGCGCCCGCCATGTAGAGCCGACCGAACGCGCCGTAAGGAGTCACGTTGACGAGGTTGACGTGCGCCGCCTTCTCCGCCTCGTTCGCCGCGAGCACCACGTAACCGGCGGGCTCGCACTCGAAGATGAAGAGCGACTGGCCGGGCAGCACCATCATGCCCGCCGAGCTGCGGTTGATGATCTGCGTCTGATACGCCTCGACGCCGCGGATGATCTGGTTCGTGAGGACCCGCGGCTTGAGCCGCTGGTTCTCCTCGACGCCCAGGTACTGCAAAATGGTCCGGCCGGCGGACAGTACCTCGCCCTGATCGTCGTGGTGGATCTCGAGGAGCCCGTAGGCACGCTCGACGACCTGCACCGCGGGCTGGACGCGCGTCGCCTTGAGCGCGGCGTCGGTGACCTGGTTGATCGCGATGCCGGGGGCAATCTCGACCCAGAGCGACGCCTGACCGGGCACCGGCAAGAAGCCGCGCGCGGTCTTGCCGACGAACGTGGCCTGTTGGGGCTGCAGTGCGTCGAGGAAGCAGTACGTCCGGAGGACCGTCGCCATCGCTGCGGGGCAAGCTATCACGAGGGATCTCCGCGGATCCACGGAGCGACAGGCGATTGTCGCCGGTGTCGCCGGGTGTCGCACGGTGCACGCCGCGGGATCGCGTGCGATAGTCCGCGGCCTCGATGCGTCGCGCGCTGGTGTTCGGGCTCCTCGTCGTCGCGGCCGCTGGCTCCGGCGTCCGCGCGGATGACCTCCGTTACGTGTTCGCGGGTGCCGGCAGCGGGCCGGGCGCCGGCAGCGGCACGGGCGCCGGGAGCGCCGGCAGCAGCGCGCCCGGCACGGGCAGCGGCAACGCCAACGCCGCGTCGAGCCCCGCCAGCGCGCCGCCGACCGACGATCTCGACGAGTGGGCCGGCCCCGCCGCGCCGACGACCTTGCCGGAGCTCCTGCAGAACACGATCGCGCACGTGCCGGCCCTCGCGAGCGCCAAGCTCGACATGGTGATCGCCGAGGCGCAAATCCGCGAGACCTGGGAGCGCCGTGACTGGGCGCTGCGCGCGGTCGTCAGCGGGAGCCACACGGGAGGCACGGTCGCGGGCGGCATCGTCATCTCCGACAGCACGCAGTTCGGCGTCACGGCCGACATCACGCGCACGTTCTCGACGGGCGGCACGGTCGACTTCCACGTCAACACCGCGTACAGCGACTTCTCGGCCGGCGCGTTCGGGGAGCAGAAGCAGTGGGCCGACACGGTCTCCGTGGCGATCACGCAGCCCTTGCTCAAGGGCTACGGCAGGACGCTCTACAACATCCAGGAGGAGCGCGCGATCCTCCAGCGCGACGTCGCGGGCATGCAGCGCCGGCTCGTCGCGATCCAGTCGGTCCAGAGCGTGGTCTCGGCGTACTGGGACCTCGTGCTCGCGGAGCGGCAGGTCGCGATCACGCAGGCCAGCCTCGACCTGGCGCGCGAGCGGCTGCGCGTCACCACGATCCAGAGCGACAGCGGCAAGACGGCGCGGAGCGAGATCCCCGCCGTGCAGCAGGTCATCGCGACGCGCGAAGAAGACGTGCTCGGCGGCGAGCTCGCCGTGCTGAACGCGTCGATCGCGCTGCGGCGCGCGGCCGGCATGCCGATCGGCAAGGGCGCGCTCGGCCTGCGCGTGGCCGTGGACGTCGACATCCGCGAGGCGACCTGGGATGTCGGCGCGCTGACGGACAAGGCGTTCGCCGCGAGCCCGCAGCTCGCCGAGCTGGCCAAGCAGGGCGCGCAGAACACGATCGACGTGTACGTGGCGCGCAACGGGCTCTTGCCGCAGCTCGATCTCGCGCTCTCGCTCGGCCCGAGCGCCACGAGCACGGCTTTCGTGGACGCGGCGCGCGATGTCGCCGAGTTCAAGCAGCTCGCGATCAGCGGCTCGCTCACGTTCCAGCGCTCGCTGCACCAGTACGATGCCCACGGCCGCCTCGACGAGCTCGCGGCCGGGCGCGACAAGCTCGCGGTCTCGGCCGCCGACGTGAGGGCGCAGATCGCGCAGGCGATGGCCGTGGCCGTGGCCCAGGTCGAGCTCGCGCGGCGCCGCGTGCAGCTCTCGCGGCGCGCGATCGAGCTGGCGAACGAGAACATCCGCATCGAGACGGATCGCTTCAACCTCGGTCGCTCCACGAACTTCGACGTGCTGAACCGACTCGAGGATCTGCGGCAAGCCGAGCTGCGCAAGACGCAGGCGATGATCGACTGGCACAAGGCGGACGGGACGGTGAGCGCCCTCACGACGGAGATCCTGCCGATGTACGGGATCCAGATCCCGTAAGCGCGCGCGCACACCCCCGGTGTGACCGCGTCTTCACGCGACGCGGGGACGCCCCGTCAAATTCATGTATCTGGCGAGGTCTCCGCGGCAACGCCTGGCAATCGCCCCCCCGGGGTTCCCAGGCACGCAACGTGGAGTGTCGTCCTTTCATATGAAGCCTTCGACCTACCTCCTCGCCGCCCTGCTCCTCCCCACGTCGCTCGGGCTCGTCGCTTGCGGCGGCGATGCCCCGGCCCCGCCCGCGGACGTGCAGGCGCGCATCTCCTCTGACCTGGGCAACGTCCTCGCGCAGACCAAGGCCGCGTCCGACGCCGGCACGAGCGGCCTGCCGATGGGCAGCACGATCGCGCTGCTCGAGCGCCTGATCCCGGGCACGTCGTCGACGACCGTCGTCGCCGGCCTCCTGCCGCGCCCGGCGGACGGCGCGGGTGGCTCGGGCAGCGCGGGCAGCGCGGGCAGCCTCGACCCCGACGCGATCATCCAGGAGCTGAACACCAAGCTCTTCACGGACGCGAACTACCAGGGGGACGGCATCTACGCCGTGCCCGCCGAGCTCGTCTGCTCGTCCAGCGTGACGGACGAGAACGGCAACACCACGACGGCGATCGCCCCGGACTGCGCCTCGAACCTCGCCGCCTCGCAGCTGCGCATCCACGTCACCGAGGCGGGCAGCGAGCTCGCCTTCGCGGTGCAGGTCGACGCCGCCCACGACGAGCCGGTCTCGATCCGGCTGACGCACACGAGCCTCGGCCTCACGCTCGACCTCGATGGCGCCTCGCGCGCCATCACCGCGCTCGCGCCGATCTTCGGGGCGACCGCGCCCAACGCGGAGCTCTCCGGCCAGGTCTCCGGCGAGCTCGAGATCCTCGGCGCCGCGCACCTGCGCGCGTCGCTGACCATCGATCGGGACCTGGCGATCGCCGTCGGCGACACCGGCGTCGATCTCACCGGCGACGCGGCCGCGCGCTTCACGTCGGCCGCCGCGTCGGTGCTCTCGATCGAGCTCGACGGCAGCGCGGCGTCGCCGACGGCCCAGCTCGACGTCGCCGTCGCGGCGACGACCGCCCACATCCCTGGCAACACCGACGAGGGGACGGTCTCCGAGGATCTCGACTTGCCGGGCATGACGGCGAGCGCGACCTTGTCCGCGACGGGCGTCGCGTTCTCGAACCTCGGCCTCGGCGACCGCACCACCACGCTGACCCGCGGCGGCCAGCGCGCCGTGGCGATCGACCTGAACCCGAGCGACGGCCGCTCGCTCGCCGCGTCGCTCGCGACCAGCGATCTCGGCGTCGAGACGCTCACCGTGTCCCCGAAGCTCGACCTGCACCTCGCGATCGATCACGCGGCGCTCGGCGACAGCGCGCCGGCGTACGACGTGAGCCAGGTCCTCCTGACCGGCGGCCTCGCGTCGACCGAGACCAGCACGCGCGTCACGGGCGAGCTGAAGATCGTCACGACGCCGGCCCACTTCGGCATCGACGCCACCGCCGGCCAGTGCGTCACGGCCAGCGACGAGACCGACCCGGTCACCGGCTCCACGTTCACCGCGTGGGTCGCTGGCACCTGCGAGTGACACCCGCCTAAACCCACCAAACAGGCACCTAACAGGCACCTAACAGGGGCCTGGCCCCTTTGTTAGTGGCCGGGAATCGGACACAGGCCGATGAAGCCCATGTGCATGCCGCCCTCGCGGCCGTCGCGGCGGTAACTGAAGAATCGCTCGGGCGTGCAGCGGGTGCAGGGCGGCGTGTCGTCGATGTGCTCGGGCAAGACGCCCGTACTCTCGAGCATGGCTCGGAGCGCCACGCGGAGGTCGATGTGGTCCTTGTCAGGGCCGGGCACCACGAGGCCCGGCAGGTCGCCGAGGGCGGCCCGGAACTCGACGACGACCTCGGAGCCGACCTCGAAGCAGCAGGGGCCGATGGACGGGCCGAGCGCCACGCGGATGCGCTCTGGCCGCGCACCGAGCGCGCTCATCCGGGCGACCACGTTGCGCGCGACGCCGGCGACCGTGCCGCGCCAGCCCGCGTGGGCCGAGCCGCAGACGCGCGCGACGGGCTCGGCGAACAGGAGCGGGACGCAGTCCGCCGCGAACGCAGACAGCACCGGGCCCACCTGGTTCGAGACGAGGCCATCGAACTCGGCGTCGTCGCCGACCGGCTCGCCCACCGTCCACACGTTGGTGCCATGGACGTGGCGCATCACCTGGAGCTGCTCGGCCGTGTAGCCCGCGGCCGCGGCGAGGCGCCGGCGGTTCTCGTCGACGTTGGCGCGGTCGTCGCCCCAGCGCACCCCCATGTTGAGCGACGCGCGCGGCCCAGGGGAGACGCCGCCCGTGCGCTCGGGGAAGCCGTGCACGAAGCCGGCGGCGGGGATGACGCGAGAGCGCAGGATGCGGAGCGTGTCCGGCATGCGCCGAGCATAGGCCACGGTGGGCGTGATAGCCTCGCGGCATGATCCCGTACGACGAGCTCGTGGTCGCGCTGCAGACGTGGCGCGCCCGGCAGGGTCTCCCGGTCGCGCAGCTCTCGGGCGCGCTCACGCCGCCGCCGGTCGTGGCGCCGCCCGTCGTGGCCCGCCCGGCCGCGACGCCGCCCTCCGGCCCGGCGCGCGCGGCCCCGCCCGCCCCTCCGGGACGCCCGGCGCCCCCGCCGCTCGTCGCCCACAGCGAGGAGACGATCGACGAGGCCTCCCTCCTCGACGACGCCGCGATCGACGAGCCCCTCGCGGCGCACATCGACGAGTCGCACTACGGCAACGACGGCGACAACTTCTCGATCCCGTTCGACGCCGCGGGCGCGGCCGCGCTCGACCCACCGACCATCGAGGGCGACGAGTCCACGTCGATCAGCACGCCGCCGCTGCGCGCGAGCCTCGATGACATGGACGCGACGAACCCCCACGGCGATCCGACGCTGCCCCGCGCGGCGAAGCGCACCGACGACTGGTGACCGACGGGACCTCCGCCGACGACGTCGTCATCGCCGTCGAGGCCGTGCAGCTCGGGCCCGGGGGCGATGTCCGTGGCGCCGTCGGCATCGTCGAGGACGTGACGGGGCGCGGCGCTGTCTGGACCGGACGACGCGTGCTCGTCGGCATGTTCGACGCTTGCGGCGAGTGCGACGTGTGCCGCCGTGGCGGCGCGCCCGTATGCCCGCGCGGACGTCGGCGCGTGCTGGCGGCCGGCGATCGTCATGCCCGCGCGGCGGCGCGCTGGCTCGTCGCGCTCGACGACGGCCTCGTGATCGCCGGCCCGGCGGCGGCCGCGGTCCCTGGCGATGTCGCGCTCGCGTACACGTTGTACGCGCGGACCGGCGTCGCGCCGCGCGACCCGGTGGTCATCACCGGCGGCGACGCGGTGGCCCGGTTCCTCGTGGAGATCTTGATCGCGAAGGGCATCGCGCCGGTGGTCGTCCTCGCCCCCGATGCGGCCGGCGGCGAGCACGCGTGGAGCGCCTGGCTCGGAGCGCGGGGCGCCGGGCTCGCGCGCCTGGCCGCGAGCGCGTCGGACGCCGAGGCGCGGGCCGCCGTCACCGATGCGATCGCCGCCATCGCGCAGGACCCGACGGCGGCGAAGACCGGCGGGCGCCCGTGGCGCGTCATCGCGACGGCGGATCTCGCCCGCGCGGCCGCGCTCGCCGGACCACGCGCGACGCTGACCGCCCGCGCCGGCGGGATCGCGGACGCGGGAAGCGCGCTCCTCGCCGCGCTGGACCGCGAGGTGGCGATCCTGGGGGTCGGCCGGCCGCACCCGGACCTCGTGCTCGAGGCTGCCGCGCTCGCGGCGAAAGGCGAGCTCGATCTCGCGGCCGGCGTACTTGTCCGGCGCGCGGACGAAGCGGCGGCGCCGGATGCGACCCGCGCCGATGTCGTCGTGCTCCCGAATTGACGGTGGAACGACCGCCAAGACGTCAGCGCGCCGGGCGGGCCCGCCGAGCCGGACGCGGCGCTTGGCTCAGCGGGCGAACAGCACGACGACGAGGATGATCGCGACGATCGCCGCCGCGAGCACGATCAGGATCGTGTTGCGGCCGCCCTTCATCTCGCCGATCAGCGCGTCCTCGGAGACGCGCGCGCCGCTGGTGGCGGGCTCGTCTTTCACCGCGGCCATCATCTGCGTCGCGCCGGTCCGGAGGCTGTACTTCTCCTTGTCACCGCGCGAGATCGAGCCGTCGTCCTTGTAGCGCTCGTCGATCGGCAGGGTATCGGCCTTGTCGCCGGCCGCTTCCTGGCCCTTCGCGCGCTCCGACGCGGCGGACTCGGCCGCCTGCGCGTCGAGCTCGCCCTTCTTGAACCACATCGTCTCGCGGAACTTGCCCTTCTGCGCCTTCTTGTCCTCGGCGTCAGCGGGCTTCTTCTTGCCCGCCGCCGCGGGACCCTCGGTCTTTGCCGCGGCGACGATCGGCTTTGCCAGCACCGGCGCGGCGGGCGCGGGCATCACCGGCGCGACCGGAGCCGGCGCGGACCCCACGGGGACGGCCGCCGCCGCGGGCTCGGGGGCCCACGGCGAGCGCTCGGCCGGCGACGTGGCCAGCGCAGCCGCGGGAACGGGCGCCGGCACCGAGTCGGGCGAGGGCGCGGGCGCAGGGGCCGTGGCCGCCGCGGGCGTCGTCATCACGCCGCCAGACATCCCGACGATCGTGCTGCTCACCGGGTTCGCGGCGTTCGGAGCCGGGACGGGCACCGCGGGCGTCGGCACGATGGGCGCGGCCGGCAGCGGCGCCGACGCGACGACCGGCGCGGCCGCGAGGACGGCCGGCGCGAGGGCGGAGACCCCGCCCACGGTGGGCGCGCTCGCGATGGGCGCCCCGGCCGCGGGCGTCATCACGGGCGCCGACACCGGGCCCGAGCCGCCGCGCACGCCGATCAGCGTCTGCACGAGCTCGGCTTTCGCCTTGGCCGGGTTCGGCTTCTCGAAGATCTTGCCCATCGGCATGGTGGTCTTGACGTCACCCTCGCCGCGCGCGACCCGCCCCACCTCGTCGACAAACTGGCGGACCGTCAGGAACCGCTTCGTCGGGCTCTTGTCGAGCGCGCGCAGGATCAACTGCTCGACCTGCGGCGGCACGCCCGCGATCTGCGATGGCGGCGTGATCGTGCCGTTCGCATCGGTGACGACCGGCCCGCCGGTGAGCACGTAGTAGTAGAGCGCGCCGAGCGAGTAGAGGTTGCTGCGCTGGTCGACGGCCTTGCCCTCGAGCTGCTCGGGGGCGACAAACTCGGCGACGCCCGCGACCTTGTCGGCGGGGACGGGCAACGAGAAGTTGATGAGCTTGACGTCGGAGCCGGCGAACAACACGTTCTTCGGCGCCAGATCGCGGTGGACGACACCGACCTGTGCGGCCTCGATGAGCGCCTCGCCGATGACCTCGATCAGCTGCGCGGCCTCGCTCGTGCCGATCGGCCCGCGCGCGGAGATCGCCTCGGCGAGCGTCTGCGCGCCCTCGAGCATCTCCATCGCGACCCACGTCTCCTCCCCGGCGGCGCCGGTGCGCTTGCCCGAGGCGATGACCTTGGTGACGCCAGCGCTGCTGACGCGCTCGAGCTGCTTGAGCTCGCGCTCGAGCCGCTGCGCGACGCCAGGCAGGGCGACCACGGCCGGCGCGATCACTTTGATCGCCACCGCCTTGTTCCCGTTCTGCTTGTCGGTCGCAGAGAGGACCGCGCCGGTGCGGCCGCCGCCGAGCTTGGTGCTCAGGACGAAGCGCGCCGCCAAGCCGTCGCCCGCGCCGGCGTCACCCTCGAGGGGTTGCAGGCGCGCGGCGCACACGGGGCAGAAGTTCGCGTCGTCGCTGAATTGTTTGTGGCACTTGGGACAGAGCTTCATCGGATGACCTGCAGCCTCGCGATCGTAGGGACTTCCGACCGTGAATGCAAACATGGGGGCCGGAAGTGATGGTCGGCCGGCGACCCGAACGGTTGACAGGCACGGCAAGGAAACGCTAAGAACCGCGGTCCGTTAGTCTTCCAACCGGCAGGATACCGCCATGGCGTCGAACACCAAAGCCACCAGCGTCAAGCGTAAGAACAAGCAAGAGAAGGCGGGTCGCGACCGCAAGAATGCGCTCGCGCGCAAGTCGACCGCCTCGAGCATCGAGCTCTTCGCGGCCCTCGGCGAGCCCGGCAAGCCGGCTCCCAAGACCAAGTAGTCATTGGACGAGCCACCGGCGGCACCGCGAGCTTGTCGCGGCTCGCCCGGCTGAGTCTCAGGCCTCGGCCGCGACGCGGTCGACGCTGTACACACCTTTGATCCGCGACAGCGAGCGGATCACGCCCTTGAGCTGATCGAGGTCGCGAACGAGCGCGTGGAACGTGTTCACCGCGCGGCCGTCCTCGGTCGCCCGGCAGTGCGCTTGCGAGATGTTCACGCTCTGGTCGGTGAACGATTGTGAGATGTGCGCGAGCAAGCCCGGCTTGTCGGCGCAGAGCACCTGGATCGCCACCTCGTGCTGGGCGTTGCTCGTGCCGTCCCAGTCGACGTCGATGCGACGCTCGGGATCGAGATCGAGCCCCTTGTCGCAATCGCGGCGGTGCACGGTCACGCCGCGGCCGCGCGTGATGAAGCCAACGACGGGGTCCCCCGGCAGCGGGCTGCAGCACTTCGCGAACCGCACGAGCACGTCGTCCTCGCCCGCGACCTTGATGCCCGACGACGACGTCCGCCGCGTCACCTTGCGCATGAGCGTCTTGAGCAGGCTCTCGGCCTTCTCCACCGGCGCCACGCCCGCGCCCTTCGCGTCCGGCAGCGCCGCGTCGACGACCTGCTGCGCCGTGATCTTGCCGTAGCCGACCTGGATGATCAGCTCGTCCGTGTTCACGCACTTGAGCTCGCGCGCCGCGGCCTGCAGCTGCTTCTCCGCGCGCGAGACGGTCGTGCCCGCCTTGCGCATCGCCTTGTCGATGAGATCCGTGCCGAGCGCGATCGCCTTGTCGCGCTGCTCGGTGCGCAGCAGGTAGCGGATCTTCGTGCGCGCGCGCGTCGTCTTGACGAGCTTGAGCCAGTCCTTGTTCGGCTTCTGGTTCGGGCTCGTGATGATCTCGATCGTGTCGCCGTTCCGCAGCTGGTAGCGGAGGGGGACGATCATCCCGTTGACGCGCGCGCCCGAGCAATGATCGCCGACGGACGAGTGCACGGCGTACGCGAAGTCGATCGGGCAGCTGCCCTTCGGCAGCGCCTTCACGTCGCCGCCGGGCGTGAACACGTAGACCTCGTCGCCGAACAGGTCGATCTTCACCGACTCGAGGAACTCGGTCGGATCGCGGAGCTCCTTCTGGCTCTCCATGAGCTGGCGGAGCCACGCGAACTTCTTGTCGTCGTCGGCCGCGACGGGCTTGCCCTCCTTGTACTTCCAGTGGGCGGCGATGCCGTGCTCGGCGACGAGGTTCATCTCCTGCGTCCGGATCTGGACCTCGATGCGCTCGCCGCGCGGCCCGATCACGGCCGTGTGCAGCGACTGGTAGAGGTTCGGCTTCGGCAGCGCGATGTAGTCCTTGAAGCGGCCGGGGATCGGGGTCCACGTCTGGTGGGCGACGCCGAGCGCGTGATAGCAGTGCATCTGCGAGTCGGTGATCACGCGGAAGCCGATCGCGTCGTGGATGTCCTCGAACGGGCGCTGCGTGCGCTTCATCTTCTGGTAGATGGACCAGAGGTGCTTGGCGCGGCCCATCACCTCGCACGGCACGCCGTGGTCGGCCATCTCCTTCTGGATGGTCTTCTCGACGGTGTGGATGTACTCGAGGCGCTCCGCGCGCGTCTTCGCGACGTCGGCCGCGAGCTGATCGTACTCGCCCGTGTTGAGGTACTTGAACGCGAGATCCTCGAGCTCGATCTTGACCCACTGGATGCCGAGGCGATTCGCGAGCGGCGCGTAGATCTGCATCGTCTCGGTCGCGATGCGCTCCTGCTTCTCGGGCGGGAGGTGATTGAGCGACCGCATGTTGTCGAGGCGATCGCAGAGCTTGACGAGGATGACGCGGATGTCGCGCGCCATCGCGAGCAGCATCTTGCGGAAGTTCTCCGCCTGCTGCTCCTCGCGCGTCGAGTAGGGCAGCTTGCCGAGCTTGGTCACGCCATCGACGAGGAACGCGACCTCCTTGCCGAAGATGTCGCCGATCTGATCGACGGTCGCGCTCGTGTCCTCGACGCAGTCGTGGAGGAGCCCGGCGCAGACCGACGACACGTCGAGCTTGAGCTCGGCGATGACCTGCGCGACGGCGAGCGGGTGCGTGACGTACGGATCGCCGGACTTCCGGGTCTGCCCGTCGTGGGCCTCGGCCGCGAAGGTGTACGCGCGACGAATGAGCGCGAGATCCGCGCTCGGGTGGTAGCCCGCTACCTCGGACAGGATCTGGTCGAGCTGGTGCAAGGCTTCGAATTATAGCCCCAACGGAAGCGGTGGGGCGGCGCAGACTACGCGCGGCCTGCGAGCCGACGCGCGTGCGCCTCCGGGAACGAAGCCTGATGCTCCTCGACGATGCGCCACAGCTCGGGGAGCGCGTGCGAGATATCCGCACGCTCGTCGTGCCCGTACCGGCGGGTCAAATAGACGGCGCGGAGCACGCGGTAGGCGCGATCGAGGACATCGTTGATGATGATGTACTGGTACTCGTCGTAGTGGCCGAGCTCCTCGATCGCCTTCGCGAGGCGGCGGTTGATGACCTCGGCGGTGTCCGTCGCGCGAGAGCGAAGCCGGTTGGCGAGGACGTCCAGATCTGGCGGGAGGATGAAGATCTTCAGGGAGTCCTGCGGCCAGCGCTCCGACAGCGCGGCCCCGCCCTGCCAGTCGACGTCGAAGATGACGTCCCGGCCGCCGGACAGCGCAGCCTCGATCGGGCCCTGCGCCGTGCCGTACCGGTTGCCGTGGACGAACGCGTGCTCGGCGAACTCGCCGGCCTCGATCATCCGCTCGAACTCGGCGGGGGAGACGAAGTAGTAGTCGCGGCCGTCGACCTCGCCGGGCCGCATCGGCCGCGTGGTGAACGAGACGGAGAACTCGAGCTGGGGGCCGAACTCCGTGAGGAGCGTGCGCGTCAGCGTTGTCTTGCCGGCGCCGGACGGCGACGACACGATGACGAGGATTCCCCGGTCAGCCACGGAGCGCATAGTAGACGATCAGGCTGACGATCTCCCTCACTCTACGTTCTGAACCTGCTCGCGCAATTTCTCGAGCGCGGCCTTGCCTCCGACCACCGCGCTGGTGAGGTCCGCCGAGGCGGCCTTGCTGCCCACGGTGTTGAGCTCGCGACCGATCTCCTGGACGAGGAAGTCGAGCCGGCGGCCGGCGGGCTTGGGATCGCCGAGCAGCGCGCGCGCCTGGCCCAGGTGGCTCGCGAGGCGGACGAGCTCCTCGCTGACGTCGGCGCGGTCCGCGAGCAGGGCGATCTCCTGCGCGAGGCGCGCGGGCTCGAGCTGCGTGTCACCGAGGAGCCGCTGCACGCGCTCGCGGAGCTTGGCCTGCACCTCGGCGGGGACGGCGGCGGCGAGCGTCGCCAGCGTCGCGCGGGTCGCCGCGAGCTCGTCGAGCCGAGCGGTCAGATCGCGCGCGAGGGCCTGCCCTTCGGCTTCGCGCATGGTCGCGAGCTGGGCGAGGGCCAGGTCGGTCGCGGCCACGATCGCGGCGTGCGCGGCATCGGGTGCATCGCCCTCCGGCGCGCCCGCGTCCGTGATCATCACGCCCGGCTGGGCGAGGACGAGCTTGAGGTCGGGCCCCACCAGCCCGAGCTGCTTGGCCACCTCGCGCAGCGCCTCGTGGGCCACGCGCGCCGCCGCGAGATCGACGCGCGAGGCCCCGGCCGCCGCTCGCGTCACGTGCACCGACACCGACACCGCGCCGCGCTCGAGTGCCCCGCGAACCTTCGCGCCGACCGCCTCTTCCGTCGCGGGCGGCAGGTTCCCGCGCATCTTGAGGTCGAGGAACCGGTGGTTCACGGCGCGGATATCGACGGTCGCGCGCGCGCCACCGTGCTCGGCGACCCCGCGTCCAAACCCCGTCATGCTCTTCATGACAAACTCGACGCATTTAGGTGACAAGACTGCGACAAAACAACCGTTCTCCGTCGATGTGAATCGGCGTCCGTTACAGTTCCGTCGCGCGAAATTCTCGGTAGCCTGGTAGCGATGTTCGGTGAGCCTGGGAGGGCGCTCGGTAAGTATCGGCTGATCGCCGAGATCGCACGCGGTGGGATGGGCATCGTGTATCTGGCCATGGTGCAGGGCCCCGGCGGGTTCAACAAGCTCGTCGTGGTCAAGGAGCTCAAGCCCGAGCTCGTGGAGGAGCCCGTCTTCCTGCAGATGTTCCTCGACGAGGCGAAGCTCGCCGCGCGCCTGAACCACCCGAACATCGTGCAGACCAACGAGGTCGGCAACGATGGCGATCGCTACTTCATGGCGATGGACTACCTCGACGGCCGCGGCCTCGACCGGGTTCGCCGCCGCGCCCACACCGCGAAGTGGGGCCCGTCGATGCCCATGCTCCTGCGCATCGCCGCGGACATGCTCGCCGGCCTCGACTACGCGCACAAGCTGAACGACTTCGACGGCTCGCCGCTCGCCATCGTCCACCGCGACATCAGCCCGTCGAACGTCTTCATCACGTTCGACGGCCAGGTGAAGCTCCTCGACTTCGGCATCGCGAAGACCGTCGAGTCGATGCACGAGACGCGGGCGGGCGTGCTGAAGGGCAAGCTCTCGTACATGGCGCCCGAGCAAGCGCGCGGCCAGAAGGTCGACGCGCGGTCGGACGTGTTCTCGGCCGGCGTGCTGCTGTGGGAGTCCCTCGCCGGCAAGAAGATGCGCAAGGCGGGGAACGAAGCTGACCTCCTCTCGTCGCTCGACGCGGGGGACCTGCCGCGCGTGTCCTCCGTCAAGCCGTGGATCCCGACGGAGCTCGACGAGATCTGCGCGCGCGCGACCGCGATGAACCCGGCCGAGCGCTATCAGTCCGCGAAAGATTTCGGCGACGCGATCGAGCACTACTTGACCACGAGCAACGCGAACATCAGCGCGCGCGACGTCGGCGCGTGCATCTCGGACCTGTTTCGCGAGGACCGCGCCGCGACGAACGCGCTCATCGAATCGCACATCACGCGGACGCGTAGCGAGACGGCGACGGTCAAGGACGAGCTGCCGATCATCGAGCTGTCGTACGAGCCGCACTCGAGCTCGCTGGACACGCCGGTCGCCGGTCCGCAATCGCAGTCGATCTCCATCCCGCAGCCGCCCACGCTGACGAGCCAGATCGAGAAGACGACGATCGAGTTGACGGCGGGGACGAACACGGGGTCCCCGATCTCGACGCCGGCGCGCAAGTCGCGCCCGCTCGTCATCGCGGGAGCCGCGCTCGGCGTGATCGCGCTCGCCGGCATCGCGTACAGCATTCGTGGATCCGGAGCGACCAGCCCCGGGTCGGTCGCCGTCGCCGTGACCGACCCGGTCGCGCCGAGCGCGCCGCGACCCGACATGGCCCAGCCGGCGCCGCTCGCGCCGCCGATCTCACCCGCCACGTCGCCGACGTCGATCGAAGTCAACATCAAGGTCACGCCGGCCAACGCGAGCGTGACGGTCGACGACGTCAACCTCCCGTCGAACCCGTTTCACCGCAAGTACATCAGCGACACCGCGACGCATCAGATCCGCGCGAGCGCGCCTGGCTACCTACCCAAGGTCACGCAGGTCACGTTCGACGCGAACGTCACGCTCGATGTCAGCCTCGAGCACGCGCCGGTCGCGGTGCCGGCGCACGGCCGCGTGGTCGCGGTCCGCCCGATCGCTCCGCCCGTGCCCGTCGAGCACGTGGCGCCGACCCTGCCGCTCCCGGTCTCGCCGCCGCCGCCAGCGACGACGGTCACGAAGCCGACGCCGCCACCCGCCGAGATCAACCCGGCCGGCGGCATCAAGCCGCGTCGCCCGATCGAATCCACGAATCCGTACGGAGGCAAATGACCCGACGCCCGCTGCTCGCGCTCCTCGCCGCCCACGCGCTCCTCGCCTCGCCGGTCCTCGCCGATCCGGCCGCGCCGTCCCCGATGCAGGAGGCCGGGCAGCACTTCGAGCGCGGCGTCTCCCTCTACGACGAGGCCGACTACCGCGCCGCGCTCATCGAGTTCCGGCGCGCGTACGAGATCGCGCCGAACGCCGTCGTCCTCTACAACGTCGGCGAGACCTATTACCAGCTGCAGAACTACGCGGCCGCGCTCACCGCGCTCGAGCGCTACCTCGCGGAGTCGGGCGACGCCGCCGACCACCGCGCCGAGGTCCAGAAGACGATCGGGATCCTCAAGACGCGCGTCGGCAAGATCGCGATCACCACCAACGTCCCCGGCTGCGAGATCACGATCGACGACGAGTTCGTCGGCACGTCGCCGCTCGCACACCCGGTCTCGATCAGCATCGGTCGGCGCAAGATCACGGCGATGCGCACGGGCCTGCCGCCGGACACGCGCTTCATCGAGATCGCCGCTGGCGACACCGCCGCCGCCTCGCTCGTGCTCGTCAAGCCCGCCCCGATCGCGCCCCTCGTCCTCGACGCGCGGGCGGCGGGCAACGACGGACGCGGCACCCTCGTCACCGCCAGCTGGATCACGACCGGCGTCCTCGGCGTCGGCGCGCTCACGTTCGGCGCGCTCGCGTTCAAGGAGTCGCGGGACCTCTCCGCCGAGAAGGGCAAGCTCGGCGCGTCGGCCTCGGACCTGTCGAGCAAGGCCTCGCACGTCAAGACGTTCTCCGCGATCGGCGACATCGCCGGCATCGCCGCCCTCGTCTCGGGCGTGGTGTCACTCAAGCTCACGCTGTCGCGTTCGTCCACCCACGAAGTCCACGCCGCGCTCGCCCCGACGGGGATCCTCGTCGGCGGCAACTTCTAGGAGCCTCCATGTCGCAGCCCGTCCGGATCAAGTGGAGCTCTATCCTGCTGTGCCTCGTCGGCGCCGGGACCCTCGTCGGCGCGTGCAGCGCGATCTTCGACCACGACGGCGCGCAGTGCGCCACCGACAGCGACTGCGCGTCGTTCGGCGGTCATCCGTACTGCCTGCAGAGCGTGTGCGTGGCGTCGAACCTCGGCCCCGACGGGTGCTTCTTCGGCACCCCGACGACGCCGGAGCAGTTCGCCAACCAGTGCAGCACCGCGTCGTGCTCGGCGTTCGACAACTGCGCCCGCATCGGCGTGTGCGGCAGCGCCGAGGAGCCCGCCGCCATCGCGCCGCCCACGATCGACGCGGGGCCGGCGAGCACCGCGGACGCTCCGCCCCCACCGGTCCTGCCGCCGTGCGTGGCGCCCGGCAGCAACACGGTCGTCGTCGGTGGCTCGACGGCGATCCAGCCGTTCCTCGCGATCATGGCGCCGCTCCTCGCGACGAACCAGCCGCCGTACGTCCTCGCGTACCAGCCGTCCGGCTCCTGCAAGGGCGTCGACAACATGTTCAACCCCGATCCCGCGAAGCGAAAGGTGACGGACATCGTCGGCAAGCAGGCGCTCCTGTTCGACGTGACCGGCCAGACCACCGCGTGCTCGTTCGGCGCGGGCGCCACGCTGGACGTCGGCGCGTCGGACGTCTTCGCGAGCTCGTGCAACGCCGACTACAACCCGACCGACGCGATCGCCGAGTACCTCGGGCCGATCCAGCCGATGACCTTCGTCGTGCCGTCGACGTCGAGCGAGACGACGATCAGCGCCGAGATGGGCCATACGATCTTCGGCCGCGGCAACACGGACACCACGTCGGCGCCGTACCTCGACCCGAAGCTCTACTTCGTCCGCAACTCCGGCTCGGGCACGCAGCAGATGATCGCGCGCGCGATCGGGGTCGATGCCGCGAAGTGGTGGGGCCGCGATCGCGGCAGCAGCGGCAAGGTCCGCGATCAGCTCGAGGCGGTCGCGCCGGCCGACAGCAGCGGCGCCATCGGCATCCTCTCGACCGACTTCGCCGACGCCGAGCGCTCCCGGCTGCGCATCCTCGCGTTCAAGGGCACGGACCAGACCTGCGGTTACTACCCCGACTCCACCCAGTTCACGCGCGACAAGCGCAACGTGCGCGATGGTCACTACGCGGTGTGGGGGCCCGTGCACTTCTTCGCGAACGTCTCGGGCAGCATCCCGAACGCCGCCGCCGCCGCGTTCGTCACGCGCTTCTCGCTGCCGCGGCTCGACCAGCCGCTGCTCGACGCGATCGTGAAGAGCGGCCTCGTGCCGGCGTGCGCGATGAACGTGCAGCGATCCGTCGAGATGGGCCCCGTCGCGCCGTTCTCGCCCGAGTTCCAGTGCGGCTGTTACTTCGAGGCGAACGTGCCCGGCGGCACCGCGCCGACGAGCTGCAAGACGTGCGCGGGCCCGGCGGACTGCCCGAGCGCCACGCCGGCCTGCAACGACGGCTTCTGCGAGCTCAAGTAACGACCGGTTGGCGTACATTGCCGGCGTGCACCGCGCGCTGCTGCTAGCCGCCCTCGCCGCGTGCGGGACCCGCGGCGCGCTGGGCGAGCCCGGGCCGGCGATCCGGTTTTTGCACACGTTCGGGCCCGAGGAGACGGAGCTCGTGAACGCGGCGATGGCCGAGCGCAGCCTGGCCGTCGAATCTCAGCTCGTGCCGTTCGCGCGCGGGCAGCAGGTGATCCGCGAGATCTTGACGGCCAAGACGGCGTGTCCGGACCTCGTGCGCATCGACGCGACCTGGCTGCCGGCGCTCGTCGGTGAGGACCTGCTCGTCCCCGTCCCCGCGGAGCTCGCCGCCGCCGACTGGACGCCCGACGCGGCCGCGCTCGCCGCCGGGTACGGCGTGCCGCAGACGGTCGACGGGCTCGTGGTCCTGCGCGATGCGGCCGCGCCCGCGCCGGCCGATTCGTCGGTGCAGGCGCTGGCCGCGGCCGCCCGGGCCGCGCGCACGCCGGCCATTCCGCACCCGCTCGCCGTGCGGGTCGACGGCTACTGGTTCGTGGCGTGGCTGCGCGCCGAGGGCGGCGAGCTCGCGGTCGGCGGCGCCCCCGTGCGTCCGCTGGGCGGCGAGGGCCCGGCGCGCGCGCTCGCCGCGTACGCGGCGTTGTTCGGCGATCTGGCGCCGCCGCCGCCGCCCGCCGGCGACGAGGCTCCGGACGAGCTCCGTCGCTGGCGCGCGCACGAGCTGGTGTACTGGGTGACCGGCCCGTGGCAGCTCGCGGCGCTGTTCGATCGCACGGCGCCGACCGAGCGCGGCAACCTCGCCGTGTCGCCGCTCGCCCACGCGCCGCGGGGCGGGCAGCTGCTCGTCGTCCCGCGCTGCGCGCCGCACCCCGACGCCGGCTGGCGGCTGGCCGGCGAGCTGACGTCGCCCGCGGTAGAGCAGCAGCTCGCCGAGGCGTTCGGCACGATCCCCACGCGCCGCGGTGCGCTCGCGCTCGCGCCGCCGCTGGTGCGCGCGATCCACGACGCGCTCGCCGCCGCCGAGCCGCTCCCGGCGTCGCCGCGCACGCCGGTGCTGTTCGACGATCTGAACCCCGCCATCGCGGCCGTCGTCGCGGGCGACGCCACGCCCGACGAGGCCCTCGCCGGCGTGCGGCGCGGCTGGCGGCGCCTCGTGCGCGCGCCGCCGGCCCCGGGGACGCCCTAGCCATGCGCTCACCCTCGATCGAACCGCAGCGCCAGCCGGCGGCGCAGACGGCGATGGGCAAGCCCACCCCGTCGCTTCGCGGCCGCGTCCTCGCCGTGCTCGCGTTCGCCGCGCTCGTGCCGACGGTCATCGTGGGCGTGCTGGCCGTGGTCCGCGCGCGCGACGACGTCCAGCGCGAGGTGGCCCGCGGCTCGCTCGCACACATCCGCGCGCTCGGCGCCGCGCTCGACGGCACGCTGCAGGACGCCCGGCGCACGGTCGAGCTCGCGGCCGCGTCGTGGGCCGACGCCCCTGACGACACGCGCGAGACCCAGCTGCTCCTCCGCCGCCTGCGCCGCGACGTGCCGATCGTGCACGCGCTCTCGATCCTCGACGCCGACTGCAAGCTCAGCTCCGGCGATCCGCTGCCGCCGAACCTCGACGTCGGCACGAACAGCTTCGGCGGCTACATCGGCGACCTCACGTACGAGCAAGGCCACCCGGTGGTGCGCCTCGTCGTGCAAGCGCGCGGGCGCACCGGTGAGCTGATGGGCAGCTTCGTGGCCTCGCTGGATCTCGGCTTCGTGCGTGACGTCATCGCGGCGGCCCGGCTCGGCCCCGGCGCGCGCGTCATCGTCGTCGACGGCGCCGGCGTGCCCGTCGCGTCGAGCGACACCGTGGCGGGCGGGGCGGCGGGCGCGCCGCCGACCACGCTCGCGGGCCGTGATCCCGCGGTCGACCGCGCGCTGGCCTCGTCCGTCGAGGGCACGCTGACGGCGAACGGCTGGGTGAGCGCGTATCGCAACCTGTCCACGTACCAATCCACGCGCGGCGTGCGCTGGGCGATCCTGCACGAGCAGCCGGAGCGCGAGGCCTACGCGCTCGCCGACCAGACGCGCCGCGACACCGCGATCGTCGGCGGCCTCGCGCTCGCCATCGCGCTCGCGCTCGGCGCGCTCTTCGCGTCGCGCCTGACCCGTCCGCTCGCCGAGCTGGCCCGGCGCGCGGACGCGATCGCGGGCGGCGGCAACGTCGACGGCGCGGCCGACGTGCCTCCCGCCGTGCGCGGCCCGGGCGAGATCGGCGTGCTCGCGCAGCGCGTGGACGAGATGGCGCGGCGGATCGCGGAGCGCAGCGAGCTGCAGACGGCGCTCGCGCGCGGCGACCGGCTCGCGTCGGTCGGCGTGATGTCGGCGCAGGTCGCGCACGAGATCAACAACCCGCTGACGACCGTCCTCGGCTACGCGAAGCTGCTCCTCGAGGACAAGCCCGCCGGCCACCCGGACCGCACCGCGCTCGAGATGATCGAGAGCGAGGCCGAGCGGATGAAGAAGATCGTCGGCGGGCTCCTCGAGTACGCGCGCGCGCCGCGGGCCTCGGATCCCGGCCTCGCCGCTACCACGACCGGCGCGGCCAGCGCGTGGAGCTCGGATCCGGCGGCGGTCGTCCGCCACGTCGGCGCGCTCCTCGAGCCGCAGCTCCGTAAGGCGCGCGCCACGCTGCGCAGCGAGGTCACCTCGACCCCGCCGATCGCGATCGAGGCCCACGCGCTGCAGCAGGTGCTCGTGAACCTCGTGCAGAACGCGGCCCAGGCGCTCACGGAGCCAGGCGGCACGATCACCGTCAGCGCGAAGCCCACGCCCGGCGGCCTCGCGACGGTGCTCACCGTCGCCGACGATGGGCCCGGCATCCCGGTGGCCGATCGCGGGCGCGTGTTCGACCCGTTCTTCACGACGAAGGCCGCCGGCGTCGGGACGGGCCTCGGGCTGGCCGTCTGCAAGCACCTCGTGGCGACCGTGGGCGGCTCGATCGAGGTTGGCGAGGGTCCGGGCGGCCGCGGCGCCGAATTTCGCGTCATGATACCCACCTACCAGCCGCCGGCTATCACCGCGAGCCCCTCGCGGCCCGCCGGGGACTGAGTCCTCCATATGAGCGCCATCCTCGTCGTCGATGACGAGCGCGGGATCCGCGCGCTGTGCAACGACGTGCTCACGCGCGCCGGGTACGAGGTCGAGACGGTCGACTGCGCGGCCGGGGCCCTCGCCGCCACCGCGCGCCGCCGCTTCGATCTGGTCCTGTGCGATATCAACCTGCCGGATCAGGACGGCGTGTCTTTGTTGCCGCGGCTGCTGGTGGGCGAGCCGCCGCCGGCCGTGCTGCTCATCACCGCGTACCCGTCGATCGACACCGCCGTCCGCGGCATGAAGCTCGGCGCGCGCGACTACCTCGGCAAGCCATTCTCACCCGACGAGCTCCGCATGGTCGTCTCGCGCGCGCTCGCCGAGGACGAGCTGCGCCGGGCCCACGGCGAGCTGACGAAGCGCCTGGCGTACGGCTCGATGATCGGCGAATCGCCGGCGATGCAGCAGCTGCGCGCCACGATCGACAAGGTCGCCCCGAGCGACGCGACCGTCCTCATCACGGGCGACAGCGGCACGGGCAAGGAGCTCGTCGCGCGCGCGCTGCACTTCGCGGGGCGGCGAGCCGGCCGCGCGTTCGTGCCCGTCAACTGCGGCGCGCTCGTCGGCACGCTGCTCGACAGCGAGCTGTTCGGGCACGTCCGCGGCGCGTTCACCGGCGCCGACAGCGCGAAGCGCGGCCTGTTCGTGACCGCCGATGGCGGCACGCTCTTCCTCGACGAGATCGGCGAGCTGCCCATCGAGCTGCAGCCGAAGCTCCTGCGCGCGCTGCAGGATGGCGAGATCAAGCCCGTCGGCGGCACGAGCGCGATGCGGGTCGATGCGCGGGTGATCGCGGCGACGAACCGCCCGCTCGCCGAGGCCGTGCGCAGCGGGCTCCTGCGCGAGGACCTCTACTACCGCCTCGCCGTCATCACGATCGAGGTCCCGCCGCTCCGCAACCGCCGCGAGGATATCGGGCTCCTCGCGCGCCACTTCGCCGAGGACGCGGCGCAGCGCGCCGAGCGGGGCCGGCCCGAGATCACGGACGCGGCGCTGGCCCACCTGCAAGCGCAGGCGTGGCCCGGCAACGTACGCGAGCTGGAGAACACGATCGAGCGCGCCGTCATCCTCGCCGCCGGTGATGTCATCGACGTCGCCGACGTCGCCGGCCCGCGCCCCGCCGCGCCCTCGCCCGGCCTCTCGACGTTCGCGGGCGATCACGTGCCCACGCTCGACGAGCTCGAGCGCACGCACATCCTCCGCGTGCTCGAGCTCTGCGACAACCAGAAGACGAAGGCGGCGGCGATGCTCGGCATCAACCGCACCACGCTCTGGAAGAAGCTGCGCACGTACGGCATCGAGGCGGACTGAGCCGCGTGGACTCGATCGCGAAGACGGCCAAGCGCAAGGAGGACGCGATCGCCTGGCTCGACACGGTGGGCGAGGACGTCGCGGCGACGCTGAAGACCTCGCCGCAGAAGACCATCGTGCCGCCGGCCCTCAGCACGGCCGGCACGCGCGCGATGGCCGTGCTCGAGCAGCTCTCGGGTCGCTCGCCCGGCGCGTCGATCCAGCTCGTGCACGGCGAGGTCATCGGCGAGGGCGGCATGGGCATCGTCCGCGAGGCACAGCAAGTCTCGCTCGGGCGCATCGTCGCCGTGAAGACGCTCAAGCGCCGCGACCCGGGCGCCGCGCTCGATCTGCTCCGCGAGGCCTGGGTGACGGGCGCGATCGAGCACCCGAACGTGGTGCCGGTGCACTTCGTCGAGCTCGACGGTGACGGCATGCCGCTCGTGGTGCTCAAGCGCGTCGAGGGCGCGTCGTGGCACGCGCTCGCGCAGGACCCGGCCGAGGTGGCGCGGCGCTTCGGCGCGACGGACCTGCTCGCCTGGAACCTCGGCGTCCTGATGCAGGTGCTCAACGCGATCCGCTACGCGCATCACCGCGGGGTCGTGCATCGCGATCTCAAGCCGAGCAACGTGATGATCGGCGACTTCGGCGAGGTCTACCTCCTCGACTGGGGCATCGCGGTCTCGCTCCGCGACGATGGCAGCGGGCGCTTGCCGCTCGCGGCGAGCCAGCGCGAGCTCGCCGGCACGCCGTCCTACATGGCGCCCGAGATGCTCGGCCGCGAGGGCAGCCCGGCGCTGTCGGAACGCACGGACGTCTACCTCGCCGGCGCGGTGCTCTACGAGCTCATCACGGGCCGCGTGCCGCACGAGGGCAGCGACATCATCTCGGTCATCGCGAGCATCGTGAGCTCCGAACCGGAGATGCCAGCGAGCGCGCCGCCCGAGCTCGCGCGGATCTGCCAGCGCGCGATGCACGAGGACCCCGACGCCCGCTACCCGAGCGCGGAGTCGTTGCGGCTCGCGCTCCAGGCGTACCTGGAGCACCGCGGCTCGACAGAGCTCGTGGCCCGCGCCGACGCGCGCCTCGCCGAGCTCGTGGAGCTCATCGCGACAGCCGGCGGGCCTGACCGCGACGACCTCTACCGCGTGTTCGGCGCGGCGCGCTTCGGCTATCACGAGGCGCTCGCGGTGTGGCGCGACAACGCCGACGCGCGGGCCGGCCTCACGCGCGCGACGGTCGCCGTCGCCGAGCTCGAGCTCGCGGCGGGCCGCGCGACCACCGCCGTCTCGCTGCTCGCCGACGTGGAGGCGCCCGCGCTGCTCGCGCGCGCGAAGGCGGCGGCGGCCCAGAGCGCCCGCGAGCTCGCCGCGCTCGAGCGGCTGCGCGACCAGCAGGACTCCACGATCGGACGGCGCACCCGCTCGGG
>JANXOM010000410.1 GCA_025353585.1 Deltaproteobacteria bacterium | reverse complement strand
CCACGAGCCGCAGCGACTCGTCCGCGTTCCCCACGAGCCGCGCGATCGCCGCGCGCAGCCGCAGCGCCTCGGCCTCGGCGAGCGGATCGCGCGCCTCCCGGGCGTACTCGAGCGCGGGCGCCACCGCGCGCAGGGCCGCGGGCGCCTTGCCGACGTCGATGTAGAACTGCGCCAGCGCGCAGTGCGTGATCGCGAGCTTGCCGGGCTCCCCGATCGCCTCGGCCTCCTTGCGCAGCGCGTGCAGCTCGCGCAGCTGCTGCGGCCGCTTCGCGAGCCGGCGCAGGATCTCCTCGCGCAGCCGGTGCGCGCTGAACCGGCGCTCGTGATCCTCCGCGGGCAGCAGCTTGATCGCGCGCGACAGCTGGCGGAACGCCTCCGCGTTGCCGCCGAGCTCCACCGCGTGCCCGGCCGCGCGCAGGTAGCGCTCCGCCGCGGCGACGTCATCGCCCGCGAGCTCGAGGTGCCGCGCGATCAGCGCGTCGTCCTGGCCGAGCCGGTAGTTCGGCGCGCCCGCGACGCGCGCGGCGACCGAGCGGTGCAGCTGCACGCGCACCTCGTTCGGGATCATCCCGTACGCGACCGTCATCGTCATGTCGTTCTTGAAGCGGTACTCGCCCTCGAGCGGCGACAGCAGGCCGCGGCGCACCAGCTCGTCGAGCTCGAGGCGCACGGGCTTGCTCAGCAGCTGCGACAGCGTGGCCGCCGACACGTGGCGGCCGAGCACGGCGGCGTGAATGATGATCTCGCGCTCGCTGCCGGGCAGGCCGTCGATCCGCGTGAGGATCAGGTCCTCGACCGTCGTCGGCACGTGGATCGGCGCGTCGCGCTTCGTCCAGCGCAGCTGGCCCGGGAACTCGCCGTCGTCCGCGTCCGCGACGATGATGCCGCGCTCGGTCAGCGCGTCGAGGAGCTCCGAGATGAAGAACGCGTTGCCGCCCGCGCGCGCGACGATCTGCTCGACGAGATCGCTCGCGTCGTGGCCGGGCACGAACCGCGCGACCACCATCTCGCGGCGCGCGGCGTCCGGCAGCTCGTCGAGGTGCACGACCTCGGTGCCGAGGTCCTTGACCATCATCATGATGCGCGACTCGGGCCGCGACGTCATGAGGCCGAACAGCGGGCGCGGCGTCGGGATTTTGAGCAGCGCGGCGAACAGCTCCTGGCTGTCCTGGTCCGCCCAGTGGATGTCCTCGCCGACCAGGATCACCGGCTTGTCGCCCTCGAGCTTGCTCTCGATGCGGAGCATCACCTGCATGAGCGTCTGCCGCCGCGTCGCCGCGTCGACATCGCCCGCCGAGACCGAGCCGCGCGCGCCGAGCAGCATCCCGAAGATCTGCAGCGCCGTCCGCGCCTCGTGCGACTGCTCCTCGCCCGTGTAGATGAGCGGCATCGCGCGCAGGAGGCGGCGCTCGACCTCGTGCGACTCGGCGTCCTCGGCGAGGCCGAGCACGTCGCGCGCGAGATCCGCGATCACGCCGTACGGGGTCATCATCGTGCCGACCCGCGCCGTCGTGCGGATGACGACCGCCTCGCCCGGGCCGATGCCCTCGAGGAACGAGCGGACGAGCGTCCGCTTGCCGACGCCGGCGTCGCCGATCACCACGACCTGCCGCTTGCGCTTGCTGACGAGGACGTCGCGCCACGCGTCGCGCAGCGCCTTCAGCTCGACCTCGCGCCCGTGGAGGCGCCCCGCCTCGCGGCTCTCGCGGATCCGCTGGGCCCGCTCCTTGGGGCCGCGCAGACGGAACACGCGCGCGCGCTTGACGCCCGGGTCGGTGTCGTCGTCGGACGGGATGGTCGCCTTGAGCGCCGCGCCGGTCCCCGACGTGCCCGAGGTCCCCTGCGTGCCGGGCTCGGCGGGTTCGGGCAGGTCGATCGCGGGCAGGGGCTCGAACGTCCACTCGGCCCGCGCCGAGCGGAACACGCGCCCCCCGACGAGGATCTCGGCGCCGCGCGCCTGCCGCGCGAGCTTGTGCGCGAACGCCGCGGTCCCCTCGTCGATCTCGTAGACGGGTTCGCTCGCGGCGCGGCCGGGTCGGCTGCTCGCGCGCTTGACGAGCGCCACGCCGCGCTGCACGGCGAGCGCGAGGCGCAGCTCCGGCTCGACGTCCGAGCCGATGCCGTCGAGCGCGTCCACGAGCGCCAGCGCGAGCCGGATCGCGCGCCCGGCGTCGTCCTCGCTCGCGACCGGCAGGCCCACGACCACGCGGAGCACGGTCTCGCTGCCGGTGCTGCTGCCGTGCGGCGCGAGCTCGTCCACCGGCACGTCCTTGCCGTCGGCGGGCAAGCGCGGGACATCGAGCAGCGCGTCGTGCTTGTACGCGACGCCCTGCGCCACCTTGTAGAACTCGTTGACGAGCCGCGCTGCGCCGGCCGCGCCGAGGCGCTTCTCCAGCGCCGCCATGCCGCGCAGGATGCCCTGCAGCACGTACACGTGCTTCCGCTCGCGCGTGTCGCTGCGCGTGGCGGCGACGGGCTGCGGCGTCGGCGGGCGCGGGTACTTCGCCTGGGAGCCGGTGGTGGCGGACGGCTGCGCGCCCGACGGCAACACCGACAGCGCCGCCGACGGCGCGGCCGGATCGCTCTCGGGCTCGCTCTTGTCGTCGGCGGGCGCGGCGGGCGCGTGCGCGGGCGGGCGCGGCGCCACCACGCGCTGGTCCATCGGCACGAGGGCCGCGAGCTGCTGCGCGAGCGAGCCGCTGTCGATCAGCGCGCCGGCGCGGGTGCCCCACTCGAGCTGGAACTTCCCGAGCTCGTGCTGCAGATCGCGGGCGGTCTGGAACCGGTCGTCGCGGTGGAACGCGAGCGCTTTCAGGATCACGCCCTCGAGCGACGGCGGCAGCTCCGGGGCGAAGTCGCGCGGGCGCGGGATGGCGCCCGACTTCACCATCTCGAGCGCCTCCTTGCCCTTGCCGTGGAACAGCGGGCGCGCGCACACGAGCTCGTAGAGCACGATGCCGGCGGCGAACACGTCGCTCCGCGCGTCCACCGGCTCGCCGCGCGCCTGCTCGGGCGACATGTACGCGAACTTGCCCTTGATGACGCCGGGCTCCTCGTGGACATCGCGCGCGCGGGCGATGCCGAAGTCGACGATCTTCACGCCGCCGTCCCAGGACAGCAGGACGTTCTGCGGCGAGATATCGCGGTGCACGATCGCGAGCGGCGAGCCGAACTCGTCCGCCTTGCGGTGGGCGTAGTCGAGGCCCTTCGCGAGCTGCTGGACGATGTACGCCGACAGGCCGTAGGGCAGGCGGACGCGCGCCTTCGCCGCCTCCTGGAGGAGCCGCAGGAGGTCGAGCCCCTCGACGTACTCCATCGCGAGGAAGTACGTGTCGCCGACCGCGCCGAAGTCGAAGACCTGGATGATGTTCGGGTGATTGAGGCCGAGCGCGATCTTCGCCTCGTCGACGAACATCGTGACGAACTGCCGGCTCCGCGCGTACGCGGTGTGGATCTTCTTGATGACCAGGGTCTTGTTCAGACCCTGCGCGACGGAGGTGCGCGCGAGGAAGACCTCGGCCATGCCGCCGGTGCCGATCTTGCGGATCAGCTGATATTTGCCGAACTGCTCCATGCCCTCTGGAACGGGCCGACTCTAGCTCAGATGGGTGTGACGACGAGGTTGTCGAACCACGTATCCGTCTCCCAGTTGTTGAACCCGAAGTACGCGTGGGCGTCCCCGTCGAGCGGCGTCGGATCGTCGTAGACGAGGAAGGGGGTGGCCATGTCGTCGATCCACCAGGAGAGCTTCTTGCCCCGGCGCTCGAGCTTCCAGTGGTAGCGCTGGTTCGGGACGACCTTCGGGTCCTTGCGCTCGACGACGTCCTTGCCGTGCTCGTCGAGCTTCGCGATGATCGACTTGCTGTTGTACCAGCCGCCGAAGATGACCTCGTAGCCGGTCGCCGTGTACCCGCCGCCGTCGGGATCGAACGAGTGGCCATCGCCGAACAGCTCGACCTTGATGTCACCGCGCACCTCCGTCGACCAGCAGTCGAGCTCGATCCGCACGTCGTGAGGCAGCTTCTTGCGCAGCCACAGCGGGTGGTTGTGCGCGCCGCGCGCGGAGAGCGCGCCGTTCGGCACCTTGTAGCCATCGCCGGTGGCGAGATAGCTGGAGCCGGGCGCGTCGCCGACCTCGAACTGGTCGGTCCAGGCGGCCGAGATCGGCGCGGGATCGGTGACCTTGCAGCCGACGAGGCAGACAGCGAGAACGGCCCTGCTACAGCGCATGAGCGATGTTGTAGCCGATCTCGGAGAAGCCTAACGTATTCGATCGCTTGCGATCTTTCGGTGCCGCGCGGGCCGCGGCCGCTGTCAGAGGGGGCCCCTATGGTCAGCGCGTGGAAGGCACGCTGTCTCTGTTCGACTGGCAACCGGCGGCGCCGCCGCGGGAGCAGCCGGCTGCGCCTGCGCTTGCGGCGGCCCCGGGGACCGCGGCGGCCGTCGCGCCGGCGCCTGCGTCGGGCGACCTCCGCATCATGATCTTCGACGTCGAGACCACCGGGATCGACCACGCGCGCGACCAGGTGATCGAGCTCTGCGTGCAGTACGGGATCCGCGACGAGGAGGCCACGAGCCGGACGTGGCGCATCAAGCCGAGCGTGGCGATCTCCCCGGGCGCGCAGGCGGTCCACGGCATCGCGATGGAAGACCTCGCGGGCTGCCCGTCGTTCGATGCGGTCGCCGATGACATCGCGGCCGCGTTCTCGGCGGCGGACGTGCTGGTCGGCTACAACCTCGCGTTCGACATCGAGATGATCCAGGCCGAGATGGCGCGGCTCGGGCGCGCGCAGCTCGAGCTCGCGGGCAAGCGGATCGTCGACCCGCTGCGCCTGTGGCAGCAGTGCGAGCCCCGCAGCCTGCAGCACGCGCACGTGCGGTTCGTCGGCAACGGGTTCGAGGCGGCGCACAGCGCGAGCGCGGATGTCGCGGCGACCGGGCGCGTGCTCGCGGGGATGCTCCAGCACTTCAAGCTCCACGAGCAGGGCTGGGACGAGATCGCCACGATCTGCGATCCGCAGCCCAACCGCTGGGCGAGCTGGGTCGGGCCGAGCAAGCACCTCCGCTGGGAAGGTGAGGTCGTGGTCATCGGGTTTGGCAAGCACATCGGAACGCCGCTGCACGAGCTCGCGGCGGGGCCGGACAAAAGCTTTCTGCGCTGGGTCGTCGAGAAGGACTTCCCGCCGCACGTCGGCGAGGTCTGTCGCGCCGCGATGGAGATGAAGGGCCAGCAACTGCTCGCGTGGATCAAGCACCGGTTCGGCCAGCCGGCCTCGACCGCGTCTCCGCCGTTCGCCGCGACGCCGGTCGCGCAGGCGAAGTAGCGGACGCGCGCGGTGACGGCGGTCGCGTCAGGCGCGCTGCTCGTGGCCCTCGTCGGCGCGTGCAGCTCGCCCGCGCCGACCGCCGCTCCGGTCGAACGTCAACCGGCGTGGCAGGTGCGCGCGGCGGGCGGGGCGCGGCCGATCGATCCGGGCCCCGCGGCCGCGACGCTCCTCGACGCGGCCGGCTGCGCGACGTGCCACGCGACGATCGCGGCCGAGTGGCGCACGAGCCGGCACGCCCTCGCGTGGACGAACGGGCTCTTCCAGCGCGAGTATCGCCAACACCCGGAGCCGTGGTGCGTGAACTGCCACGCGCCGCTGACGACGCAACAGGCCGAGCTCCGGGCGATGCCGGCGGCGCACCCGCACGCGGACCAGGGCGTCGACTGCGCGACGTGCCATGTCCGCGGGGGCGCGCTGATCTCCACGCGGCGCAGGCCGGGCTCGCCGCACGCGACGGTCGTCGATCCGACCTTCGGCTCGCCCGCGTTCTGCGCCGACTGCCATCAGTTCACGTTCCCCGTGCTCGACGACGCCGGGCAGGTGACGGCGATGACCGCGCACCCGATGCAGACGACGGTGGCGTCGTTCGCGGCGGGCCCGTACGCGGCCAAGGGCGACTGTATGCAGTGTCATGGCTCGAAGACGAACCATGGCTGGGCCGGCGGGCACGACCCGGGGATGGTCGGCGCGGCGCTCGAGGTCGCGTGGTGTCGGGCCCCCGCAGGGACGGCGCGCCTGACGATTACGAACGCGGCCGCGGGGCACAGCGTCCCGACCGGCGACGTCGGCCGCCACATGGTGCTGCGCGCGTGGCGCTCGTCCACGCCCGGGGCGATGTTCGATGTCTTCCTCGGGCGCCGCTTCGAGGCCGCCCCCGACGGCGGCGAGATCACGACCGGGGGCTCGTCTACATCTTCTCGCGCGACGAGGAGCCTCCGGACCTGCGCGACGACGCGCCCACCGCGTCGTTGGTTCGCCGGCGCACCGTGTTCGCGGCGTTGCCCGCCTGCGGCGAGACCCTCGCGGACTAGCCAGCCCCGTCGGGACCGTCGCGCCGGACACCGTTTGTTGTCCGAGCGGCGTTACTTCGTCGCCGCGACGGGCGCATCGACGGCGACCTCCACCGCATCGCCGTCGAGCAGCGACGGCACGGAGACCTTGATGATCTGCTCGTCACCCGTCAGCCCGGTCGCCACCTGCAGCGTCGCGCCGGTATCGCGCTCGATGCCGATCTTGACGTAGTGCACCTTGTGCTGCGCGTCGACCGTCGCCACGCGCGTGCCCTGCGCGTCGCTGTAGAGCGCGCTGGCGGGGATCTCGTACACGTCGTGCGGGATGGGCAGCGAGAGCGCCGCGCGCACGAACATGCCGGGGCTCAGCGCGCCGTCCGGGTTCGGCACGTCGATCTGCGTCGACATCGTGTGCAGGTTCGGATCGTACGCGCCGGACTGCCGCACGATCTTGCCCTTGAACGGCCGGCCCGCGTATTCGCGCGCGGTGACGAGGACCTCCGCGCCGAGCTTGATGCTGGGCGCCACGTTCTGCGGGACGTCCACGAACACGCGGACCGGGTCCGCCGCGACCAGCGTGAACATCGGCGTTCCGTTGCCCTCGGTGACCAGCGCGCCGCGGTCGACCGTCCGCGTGGTGATCGTGCCGGCGAACGGCGCGGTCACCTTCGAGAACCCCGCGAGATCCTGGAGCCGCCGCACGTTCGCCTCCGCCGCCGCCGCGTTCGCGCGGCTCGCCGCGAGCGTCGCCTCGTCGGTCGCCGCCTGCGCCTGGGTCTGCTCGACCTGCGCCTTCGCGACGAGCTGCTGGTCGGCCAGGCCCTGGTAGCGCGCCGCGTTCGACTTCGAGTACGCGCCCTGCGCCTGCGCCTGCTTGATCGCCGCCTGCGACGCGAGGAGCTGCGCGCGCGCCTGGTTCAGCTGCGCGTCGAGGTCCGGGATGTCGATCTCGGCGAGCACGAAGCCGGCGGGGACCTTGTCGCCGATGTCGGCGTGCCAGGCACGGATGTAGCCGCTCGCGCGCGGGTAGATGAGCGTCTGCTCGAGGGCCTTCACGCTGCCCGGCAGGTCGATCGCCTGGTCACTCGTGACGACCTTTGCCTTGAACACCTGAACCCGCTGCGTGCGCGCCTCCCCGGCCTGCACGACCGGTGGCGGGACCGCGTTCGCCGCGCCGCGGTGCTTCATGTAGCCGTAGCCGAACAGGCTCCCGACGACGACGAGCAAGCCGACGACGACCCAGACGCGCGAGGTCTGCGCCGCCGCGGGGAGCGTGAAGCCCAGGTCATCGGGATCGTGCGGATCGCGCGGCGCGTGCGGTAGGAGGGGCGGGGCGGGGGGCTGGTGAGCGGGCGTCGGATCACTCATTCGGTAGCTCCATCTCGGCCGCCGGCGCCTTGCCGCGCAGGAGGCTGTACATGACGGGGACGAAGATCAACGTCGTCAGGGTCGCCAGCACGAGGCCGCCGATCACCGCGCGGCCGAGCGGCGCGTTCTGTTCGCCGCCGTCGCCGAGCCCGATCGCCATCGGCACCATGCCGATGACCATGGCGAGCGCGGTCATCATCACGGGGCGGAGGCGCGTCATGCCGGCCGCGAGCGCGGCCTGGACCGCGTTGCGACCGTGCGCGCGTTGTTCGTTCGCGAACGAGACCACGAGGATGCTGTTCGCCGTCGCGACGCCGACGCACATGATCGAGCCGATCAACGCGGGCACCGACAGGTTCGTGCCAGTGAGGAACAAGATCCACACGATACCGGCGAGCGCGCCGGGCAAGGCCATGAGGATGATGAACGGGTCCAGCCACGACTGGAAGTTCACGACCATCAGCAGGTAGACGAGGATGATCGCGAACGCGAGGCCCGACTGCAGGCCGCCGAACGAGCTCTCCATGCTCTCGACCTGCCCCTTGAGCGTCACCGATGTCCCGGGGGGCGCCTTCAGCTTCATCTCCGCGAGGATCACCTTGATCTGGTCCGCCACCGAGCCGAGGTCCGTGCCGTCCACGTTCGCCTGCACGTCGTACGTGCGCGCGATGTTGTAGTGCGTGACGTTCGCCGGACCCACGACGCGGCTGACCGTCGTCAGGTTGCCGAGCGTCTGCGGGCCGAGGTTCGGCGTCGAGATCGGCGTGCTGCGCAGCGCATCGAGGGAGTTGATCTGGTACTGCGGCGTCTGCACCGCGACGAGGTACTGCACGCCACGCTTGTCGACCCAGTAGGCGGGCGAGACCTGGCCGGACGACGACAGCGACACGAGGACGTCGCTCGCGATGTCGCGCTCGGTCACGCCGGCCTGCTGCGCCTCGGCCCGGTCCACGTCGATGCGGAGCTCGGGGACGCGCGGCACCTGCGCGAGGTGGACGTCCGCGGCGCCGGGGATGGTCGCCACGCGGTCGGCGATGGCCTGGGCGTACGCGAGGCTCTTGTCCTCGCTGCCGATCGGCCCGACGACCTGGAGATCGATCGGCGCGGCGAGGCCGAAGTTCAGCACCTGCGTCGAGATATCGGGCGCGAGGAAGAAGAACGTGACGTCCGGGTACGCGGTGCGGAGCGCCGAGCGGATCGCTCGAACGTACCCGGCCGTCGGCGCGTGGTCTTCCACGAGCGCGATCGAGACCTGCGCATCGGCGGGCGAGATGAGCGCGCCTTCGCTGAGCGAGAGGTTGATGCCGGAGTACGGCGTGCCCTGCACGTCGAGCAGGGTGTCGATCTCGTCGCCCGGGATGACCGTGCGGATCGTGTGCTCGATCGCGGCGATGCGCTTCTCCGACTCCTCGAGGCGCGTGCCGGGCGGCATGCGGCAGTGGAGCTTGATGAGGCCGGCGTCGACCGACGGGAAGAAGTCGCGACCGACGAGCGTGAAGATCGCACCCGACGCGACGAGCAGCAACGCGAACGAGCCGACGACGAACCCGCGGTGCTCGAGGCACCAGGCGAGGCCGCGCCCGTAGCTGCCGCGGAGCCGGTCGAAGCCGCGCTCGAACGCCGCCGAGAAGCGGTTCGGCGCGTGGCCGTGGACCGCCTCCTTCGCGAGCAGGAAGTGCACCATCGTCGGCACGAGGGTGCGGGAGAGGACGTACGACATGAGCATCGCGAACACGACGGCCATCGCCATCGGCACGAACAGGTAGCGCGACGCGCCGGTCAAGAAGCCGATCGGCGCGAACACGATGCAGATGCACAGCGTGGAGACCAGCGCCGGCATCGCGATCTGCTGCGCGCCGTCGATGATCGCCTGCACGAACGGCTTCTTCTGGCCGATGTTGCGGTGGATGTTCTCGATCGCGACCGTCGCGTCATCGACGAGGATGCCGACGGCGAGGGCCAACCCGCCGAGCGTCATGACGTTCAAGGTCTCGCCGAGCGCGGTCATCACGATGATCGAGAACAGAATCGCCAGCGGGATCGAGATGACGACCGTCAGCGTGGACCGCCAGCTGCCGAGGAAAATCAGGATCATGAGGCCCGTGAGCAGCGCGGCGATGAGCGCCTCGCGGACCACGCCCTCGATCGACGCGCGCACGAACACGGACTGATCGAAGAGCGGCTTGACCGTCAGGTGGCCGCGCGCCTCGGCGGGGAGCCGCTCGAGCGCGCCCGGGATGAGCTTGCGGATCGCGTCGTTGACGTCGAGCGTGGAGGCGTTACCGCTCTTCAAGATCGTCATCAGCACGGAGCGTCGCCCCTCGACGTGCACGAGGTTCGTCTGCGGCGAGTTACCGTCGCGCACGTTCGCGACGTCCCGCAGATACAGCGTGTGCCCGTTGACGGTCTTGAGCGGCAGGTCTCCGAGCTGCGCGAGCGTCTCCGGCGTGGCGCTGATGACGACCGGATACTCGTTGACGCCGAGCTTCGCCGTGCCGGCGGGCAACACGACGTCTTGCAAGCCGACGGCGGCGCTCACGTCGCGCGGTGAGAGGCCGGACGCGTGGAGCTTCTCCAGATCGATGTCCACCATGATCTGGCGCTGCTTGCCGCCGTACGGATACGGGATCTGCGCGCCCGGCACCGTCGCGATCTCGGCGCGCACGAAGTTCACGCCGTAGTCGAAGAGCTCCTTCTCGGACAGCGTGTCGCTGTCCATCGCGAGCTGCATGATCGGTACGCTGGTCGCGCTGTAACGCATGATGAGCGGCGGCACGGTGCCCGGCGGCATCGCGCGCACGGCGGACTGCGCGATGGCCGTCGTCTGCGCGATCGCCTGGTCGACGTTCGCCCCCGGCTGCAGGTAGATCTTGATGACGGCGATGCCGGTCAAGGACTGACTGTCGATGTGGTCGATGTCGGCGACGATCGTCGTCAGGAAGCGCTCGAACTGATTCGTGATGCGCTTCTCCATGTCCTCCGGCGGGAGGCCGCCGTAGTTCCAGATCACGGACACGACGGGGATCTCGATCGCCGGGAAGATGTCCGTCGGCGCCTTCCGGATGGAGAGGAGGCCGCCGATCGCGATCAGCATCGCCATGACGACGAAGGTGTAGGGCCGACGAAGCGCGACGCGTACGAACCACATCCGGGGGCGAGTGTGGCGCGTTTGGTCGGCGTGTCGAGGCGCCCGCCGCTGGCTTACCGTGAATGAGTGTGTAGTAGAATAACGCCGCTGATGGACGCCGAGCTCGCCAGGCTCCTGGGATATCTGGACCAGGATGGGGTCACCGAGCTCGTGCTCGGGGGCGGCCAGCCCATCACGATCCGCCGGGGCGGCTCCTACACCGCGGCCTCCACCGACATCGTCTCGCGGCCCCAGCTCGCGCGCTGGTTGCTCGGCAGCGGCTTCGAGAGCCTGCTGCCCGACGGGGCGGGGATCGGTGAGCCGGGCGACGTCGAGGTCGGGGCGCGGCGCTACGCGGTGCAGATCACGCGGCGCGGCGAGGACCTGCTCGTGCGCGTCGAGCACGCGAAGGCGGCCCCGCCGCCGGTCGCCACGGCCCGCACGCGCAGCCGCGCGATCAAGCGGCCGACGTCGAGCCCGGCCACGGTGATGCAGCCGATGGCGCCGCCGGCCGTGGCGAGCCCGGCGCCGGTCCCGCCCTCGCCCGCGGGGCCGCCGCCGCGCGCCCAGACCGCCCCGCCGGTCCGGCCCCCGACACCGCCCGCGGGTGTCGTGAAGATCCAGCCAGTGCTCGAGCCGGAGCCGCCGCTGCCCGACATGACGGCGCTGAACGCCCCCAGCGTCCTCGAGCTCGGCCCGCCGGGCCAGCGGCCCGACCTCGTCGGCGCGCCCGACGCGCCCGCGGCGACGTACGCGATGCTGCCGGACCTGATGCCCGAGGGGCCGCTCGCCGTGAACCCGTCGGCCGCGCGGCCCGCCCCCG
>JANXOM010000401.1 GCA_025353585.1 Deltaproteobacteria bacterium | reverse complement strand
CCGCTCGCGGCCGCGTCGCTCGGGCAGGTGCACGCGGCGCGCACCCACGCCGGCGAGGAGGTCGTGGTGAAGGTGCAGTACCCGGGCGTCGCGGACGCCCTGCGGGCAGATCTAGATGACGACGCGTTCGTCCGCAAGCTCGCGGGCGGGGAGCTCGGCCGCACCCTGGACGAGGACGCGCTCGCCGCGCTCGGCGCCGCGGTGCGCAGCGAGCTCGATTACCGCGCCGAGGCGACGGCGCAGGCCAGGTTCGCGGCGGCCTGGGCCGGCGACCCGGTGCTGCGCGTGCCGGCGGTCCACGGCGAGCTGTCGTCGGCCCGTGTCCTGACGATGCAACGCGCCACCGGACGCAGCGTCCTCGACGTCGCGGGGACCGGCGACCGCGAAGCGCGGCGCGCGGCGGCGGCGGCCCTGTTTCGCTTCGCGTGGGGCTCGCCGCTCGCCCACGGGCTCCTCAACGCCGATCCGAACCCCGGGAACTTCCTCGTGGACCTCGCCGCCGACGGGGCGCCCACCGTCTGGTGCCTCGACTACGGCTGCACCATCGAGCTGCCCGCCGAGACCCGCGACGCCGATCGTGACCTCTGGTGGGGGCTCATGGACGACGACCCGGAGCGCGGCGCCGAGCGCTTTCGCATGGGGCTCGGGCGCGCCGGCCTCCTGCGCCGCGCGGACACGCTCGCGACGACGGCGCATCGCGACTGGGAGCGCGCCCTGGCCGCGCCGGTGGCGAGCCACGGCGACTTCCACTGGACCGCGGCCTACGCGGCCGAGCTCGCCGAGTCCACGCACCGCGTGCTCGCGAACGGCGGCGTCCGGCTCCCCGCGCGCCTCTTGCTCCTGTGGCGGCAGCGGCTCGGCGCCGCGCAGGTCATCGCGCTCCTCGACGCGCAGGCACCGTTTCGCCGCGCCCTCGTCGACCTCGTCGGCACCGGGCGCGCGGCGCTGCGCTAGCGTCCGGCGCTCAGTACGTGTAGCGCAGGTAGAACCGACCCTCGACCTGCTTCATGCTCGCGAACTGCGCCTCCAGGAAGCCGTCCGCCGCGAGGCCGAGCGCGTAGTGACGGTTGTCGAGCTGGTACTCGAGGCCCGCGCCCGCGTGCACGGCGAGCGAGAGGTCCTTGCCTGGCGTGGTGATCATCACCTTGTCGAGGACGTTCGACGAGATCACGGCGACGCCCACGCCGCCCTCGACGAAGAGGGCAACGCGATCGAACCGCCCGCCGAGCCGCGCATCGGCGCCGCCGCGATAGAGCTGGAACCACTCGCCCGACGGCGGGGCAGGGACAGTCGCGAGGTGGCTCGAGGCGGCGGCGTAGATGCCGAGCGAGAGCCACGGAAACAGATCGCGGCCGAAGCGCAGGTCCATCGCCGGGCCGACCTTCGCGTCGTCCGCCGCCGACGGGAGGAACCCCACGGCGCCGAGCCCACCCTCGGCGTACCAGCCGCTCGAGGCCGGTCGTGCATCGGCGGCCGGGGCCGCGAACCAACCAGCCGTCGCGGCGAGCGCCGCGCAGACGAGAACAGAACGCAGCATCAGCCTCCGGAGCCTGACCCTGTAGCCGGGATGTAGAACGGAATATCGCCGAACTGCGCGAGCTCTCCGGTCGGCGCCGTGAGCCCCTTGACGTCGACGATGCCGCGGAGGTCACGCACGCGCACATCGTAGTCCATCACCATGTGCGTCGTCGGCTTGAAGACCAGATCGAAGCGGATCATGTTCGCGAACGCCGCGCGCAAGATCACCGGGCCCATCGGGGTCCGCGGCAACGGGTTGCCTTCCTTGTCGTACATCTCGGGCGCGAGCGGCTGGAATGATGCGTCGTTCTTGTTGACGATGAGCTCGGCCGCGTACGGGTTGACGTTGCCGCGCGTGATCTCGTCGAGATCGATCGACGCCTCGAGCACCTGATCCTCGGTGAACAGGCCCGTGACCTGGCCGTCCGCCGGGACGTCGATCGGGATGTCTCCGGAGAGCCCGGGCGTGGGCGGGGCCTCGTTGTTGCCCGGGTCGAGCTTGATCTTGGACGGGTCGTAGGCGAAGAGCTCGTTGGCGCCGTTCAGCTCGACCTCCGCCTGCCCGGGCATGGAGTCCAGGTTGCGGATCGTGTACTCGATCTCGACCGACACATCGCCGACCTTCACGTACGGCACCATCACGCCGAGCTTCGTCGCGAGATCAGCGCGCGTCTTCGCGTCGGCGGTGGTCTCGGTCTTGAACGGCAGCTCGAGCGTTGCCTTGCCGACGGAGAGGCCCAACTGGTTCGGGATGGCGACGCCGGCCTCGACGTTCGTGGGAGCCGGGACGTACATCGGGTCGTTCGCGCACGCGGCGACCAGCACCACGCCAGAGCACAGACAGAGCCACGGGTGACGATGCATCGCTAGCCTCCTTGCGAGAAGACGAACGGATAGTTGACGTTCGCGACGCCGCCCTTCGCCGGGAACTTCAGACGCATGATGTTCGCTTTCACGCAGCTCGAGACCTCGTCGTTGGTCAGCGAGCCGCCCGCGTTATTCGCGCTCTTGACGACGCCGTCGCCGCCGATCACGAAGTGCACGACGAGCTTGCCGCCGATGCCGGGGGAGTGGTTCAGCTCCTTCTGGTAGCAGGCGCGGAAGACGCCGGCGCGCGACTTCACGACGCGGTCGATCTCGTCGGCCGTGAGCCCGCCGAAGTCGCCGCTCGGATCGGCCAGCGCGACCTTGATCTCCTTGGGGGTGTTGCCCTTGCAGTTCGGCCCGACGCACGTGCCGCCCGCGCGCTCGCCACCCGTGTCGAGCGGCTTGCCGCTGCTCACGAAGTCCGCGTGCGAGTGGCCGCCGCCGCCGGGGCCGTTGCCCTTGCTGTCGCCGCGGGTTCCGGAGCAGGGCGTGCCGGGCGCGCACTCGCCGACGCCGGAGCCGTGCGAGTTGCCCTTGCCGACGCTGCCCTTGTGGGTCTCGTCGCCCTGGATGCCCTGGAAGCGCGAGAGGTCGCTCGTGAGGCTGTGATCGATGATGTTGTCGAGGACGTGGCGGTTGCGGTCCTCCATCATGGCGACGCGCGGGGGCGCCGGCTTGTCGTTGTTCGGGGTCTTCGTGGTGGCGCGCTCGTCGCCCTTGCCGCCCTGCGCGCCGGCCTCGCCCTGCGTGGCGGTCTGCTTCGGCTTGGGCGCGTCGGCCTTCGGCGCGGACGATTGCGCGACGCCCGACTGCGGCGGCGGCTTCGGTGGATCCGGCGGGGGCGGGGCGATGCGCGTGACGAGGTAGTTACCGGTCAGGACGCGCGGGCCCGGCCACTCGAACATGCTCGAGCGGTAGCCGATGATGAACGCGAACGCGATCAGCGCGCCGTGCGCCATCACGGACAGCACGTACGAGAGCTGACTCTCGACCTGGGAGATGACGAACCAGCCGATCGCGAACGCGACGAGGCCGAGCCCGACGACCATCAGCGTCGAGATGAAGAAGCCGTCCTGGAGCGCGGCGAGGACGTCCGGGACCGAGCCGAGGGCGTAGAGGCCGACGCCGAGGATCAGCGCCGAGAGGAGCCAGCCGATGATCCCGAACAGGATCATCATGTTGGTCATGATCGGCTTGTGGTCCTCGACGGGGACGAACTGGAAGAACAGCTGATACGCGCCGCTGTCGTCGAGATCGATGACGCCCCAGTCGCGCCCGCTGATCGGCGTCGCGCGGAAGCCGCTCGGGCCTTCGCCTTCGCCGCCGCGCTGCACGAACTCGGCGACCTCCTTCTGGTCGCCGTCGACGCAGATCGTGCCGCGCATGCGGTCGCCGAGCGTCAGGAGATAGCCGCGGTTGCCCGGGCGCACGATCGCGAACCCCTGCGGGAGCCCGACCTCGGGGATCGTGAACGTGGTGCGACCGGTCGCGCCGAGCGTGATCGGCACTGGCTGGTCGCTGACGAGGTCCTCCATGACCTCGCCGTTCCAGATCAGCGTCGTGCGCAGCGCGACGGTGGCGGGCGTCACAGCGATTCGTCCTCGATCGACTTCGCCATGTTCGGGATGAACGAGCGCTTCTCGAGGCTCGCGCGCTCGAGCTCTTCGTTCGCGCGCTCGAGGAAGTACAGGAGCTGCGGCGTCCGGTTGTGACCGTTCAGATCGATGCCGGTCAAGTCGATGTTCTGCACGCGCTCTTTCTTGTCGCCCTTCGCGTCCGCTTTCGGACCTGGCGCCGGGCCGGGACCCGGACCTGCGCTCGGCGTCGGGGCCGGGGGCACGGCGGGCGCGGGCGCCGCGGCCGGGGTCTTCTTGCGGGGTTGAGCGTTCGCCACGCCGACCAAGGATGACACGGCCACGCACGCGATCACGCACGCACGTGTGGCCCGCCACCCCCGTCTTGTGGCGACATCGGGGGCCACGAACCTCTGGAGGAGTTTCACTTACCCAGCTCCTTTCGCTTGTCGTCGGCCGCCTGCCGTTTGGCGTGCCCCGACGGCGCTTCTTGCAGATATCGCTCCAGCGCCGCTCGCCCACCCGCCGCGTCGTTCATGAAGTCGATCTGGAGGAGCGCGATGTCGAACAGCGCGTCGGCCCGCGGCCCACTCTTCTTCGGCGCCTCTTTGATCACACGCTCCCACGTCGCCTTCGCTGTCGGATAGTCCTTGAGGCCGCGCTGGGCCACGCCGAGCGCCACCTGTGCCGCGTAGTCGTCCGGCTTCTTTTCGACAATCGCCGCGAGCTCGACCTTGGCTCGCGTGTAATCGCCGGCGTCGAGGAGCACCGAGGCCTTGTTGAAGCGCGCGTCCGCGAAGGTCGCGTCGAGCCCGACGGCGGCGTCGAACCGCTCGAACGCCTCCTGCGCCTTGCCCTGGCGGAGCGCGAGGATCGCGAGCGCGTTCTCGACCGACGGATCCTTCGCGTCGAGCTCGAGCGCCTTCGCCAGGACGAGCGCGGCGAGGTCGAGCCGCTTCTGCGCGATGTAGATCATCCCGAGCTCGGTGTAGATCTTCGCGTTCGCGCCGGACTGGCGGACGGTGTCGCGGATGACCTCGACCGCGTCGTCGAAGTCGCCGGCGTCGCGGAGGAGCGAGGCGAGGCGCGCGGCGGCCGTGCTGCGGTTGGGATCGTCCTCCTCGGCGGCCTTGAGCGCGGCCTCGTAGTCGGTGCGCGCGTCCTTCTTGTGGCCGGCGCGGCGGTGGGCCTCGGCGCGGGCGAGGAGCGTCGTGACGTGGCCGGCGTGGATCGCGAGCGCCTTGTTGAAGGCGTCGATCGCGGCGTCGTCATCGCCGTCGGTGTAGGCGATGACCCCGAGGTCCGTCCACGCCTCCCAGATCTGCGAGTCGATCTCGAGCGCGTGCTTCAAGCGACCGCGCGCCGTCTCGGTGGCGTCGGGGCCGCCGAGCCGGAGCGCGCGCATCGCGGCCTCGAACTCGCGCATCGCCGCGGGCTTGACGGGGTCCTGCTTCGCCGCCTTGGGGCCGGTACCGCCGCCGGCCACGCCGCGGCCATGGCCGCCGCCGGTGCACGCGCCGAGGAGCGCGGCGAGGAGCAGCAGGCGCTTCATCGGGCCACCTCGGTCACGAGCTCGAGCTTCGGCGGGCGATCGCCCGTGCGCTCGTGGGAGCGCCCCTCGTGCTCGGGCGGGTACTTGTCCGCGGCGAGCCGGCCGAGCGCCTCGCGGATCTTCGCGGTGTACTCGTCGTAGACCTGCATCTGGATCGACTTGCCGTAGCCCACCTCGAACGCGGTGACGGCCTTGTCCTGCATCTGCACGACGTAGCCGTTGATCGCGTCCTGGTACGCCGAGACCTGGTCGGGCGTCAGGCCCGGCGGGGGCTTGTTCGCGGCCGCCGTCAGCGCATCGCCGAACGCGTCGTAGATCTGGCCGACGCGGTAGAGCGAGGCGGTCGCCCACTTGAGATCCTGGAAGTCGATCGTCGACAGGTAGACCTTCTCGGCGTCGGCGAGGAGCTTGCTCTTCGTCTTGAGCGCGGCCGACAGCTGCGCCGGCTTGACGTCGAGCGTGACCTTGTCGTAGTCGCGCAGGATGAGCTCGCCCTCGTAGTAGCGCGCCTCCGCCGCCCAGGTCTTGCCCTCGGTCTTGTCCTTGCCGCTGGCGTTCTTGTAGAGCTTCTGCGCGAGGACCATCTCCTCCTTCGCGCGCTTGTACTGGCCGAGCCGGAACGAGGTGCGACCGGCGCGCGTGTGAGATTCGACGAGGTGCTTGCCCGTCGAGCGGTACGTCGCCGCGAACCCGGCGTACGCCTGGTAGGCCTTGCCGTCGTCGCTGGATTCTTCGAACACGACGCCGATGTTGAACGCGACGTCGGGCGCGTCCTTCCGCTCCTTGAACTTCTTCGCGTAGTCCTGGTAGTGGGCGATGGCCTTGTCGTGCTCGCCGAGCGCCTGGCGCAGCACGGCCGCGTTGAACAGCGCGTCGGCCGCCTTCGGGCCCTTGCCGAACTTCTCGTAGACGAGCTCGTACGCCTTCGCGGCGCGGTCGTAGTAGATGACCTTCTCGTAGACGAGGCCCGCGGCGAACGCGGCCTTCTCCGCGAGCTCGGGCGCCTTGTCGCCGTACTTCTCGGCGAGCTCGAGGTAGACGTCGGCCGCCTCCTCGGGGCGCTTGTCCTTCTCGTACATGACGCCGGCGTTCGTCATCGCCTGCGCCGCCGCCTTCGCGTCGGTCGTCTCCTTCGGCACGCGCAGGTAGAACTTCGCGGCCTGGTCGTACTTGCCGGCGGCGGCGTACTTGTCGCCGCTCTTGCTGATCGATTCGACGATGAGGCGATCGAGGCGCTCCTGCTGGTCCTTCGCCGCGAACGCCTTCGCCTTCTTGAGCTTGCGCGCCCAGCTCTCGATGTTCTCGTAGTCCTGGGCCTTGTTGAGCGCGCCGAGGATCTTGTCGCCGGCGGGCCCCGCGTTGGGGTCGTCGGGGTACTTCGTGACGATGACGCCGAAGCGCTTGATGGCCTCGTCGAACTCGCCGTAGTCGTAGAACATCGTGCCGTTCTTGAAGAGCACGCCGACGAGCGTCGGGTCGGCCGGGAACAGCGTCGCGTACAGGTCGATCGCCTCGCCGAACTTCTTGTCGACGGGATAGAGCTGGTGCCGGCCCGCCGTGTCCTTCGGGCGCGCCATCTCGAACGCGGACATCGCCGTGAGGAGCGCGTCCTTGTGCAGCGGCCCCACGGGCGCGCTGCGGCCGACCGCGAGGTACTCGTCGCCCGCCGCCTCGGGCTGGCCGAGCTTGAAGCAGAGGATGTCCGCGCGGTAGTAGCGGATCTCGGTCGACTTCGCGGTCGCGGTCTTGCCGGTGCCGAACGCGGAGAGATAGTTGTCGTACGCGGCCGCGGCGCGCGAATAGAAGCCGGTCAACTCGGGGTTGAACGGCGACTTCGTGACGCAGCCGTGCTGCTCGGGGAGCTTGAGGAGCTTCTCGCGGCGCTGCGCTTCCCCGTGGATCTGCGTGGCCGTGACGCGCACGAGCTCCTCGGTGATCGTGAGGGAGCGGGCGAGGGCGTCGCGGTTCGTCTGGGCCTTGGCCCACGCGCCGGTCGGGCCGTACGAGTCGAGGAGGACCTTGATCTCGTCCTGCGCCTTGTCGACGTCGAGCGCGCTGTTCCAGTTCTCGATGACCTTGCGCTGGTAGTCCGCGGCCTTGATCGACTGCGGGTCCATCTTCACGAGGAAGCGATACGCCTCGTTGCTGCGGTCGTACTCGGCCTGGCCGGCGTAGCTCTCGGCGACCTTCACGAGCACGTCGCGCGAGTACTTCTCGCCGCCGATCGACGCGAGGAAGTCGAAGACCTCCTTGGCCGAGATCGAGCGATCCTCGGTGAACACGACGACCAGGTACTCGAGGGCCTCGTCGCGCAAGGACGCCGACCGCCGGCGCTGCTGCTCGGTGCCCGTGCGCTCCGCCTCGATCGCCTTGTCGAGGACGAGCTTGAAGTCCTTCGCCGCCTGCTCGCTATTGCCGAGCTTCCACTCGCACCACGCGGTCTTGAACAGCGCGAGGTCGGAGGTCGCGGCCGTGTCGGGGATGTGCTTGTACGCGGCGCGCGCCTCGGTCCACTTCTGGAGGCCGAACCAGTGCTCGCCGACCATCATCCACGAGTCGCCGTAGAGCGGCGAGTCGGGGTGCTTGTCGATGACCTCCTGGAACCGGGCCATCGCCTCGTCCTCGCGGTTGTCCTCCTTTGCGGCGAAGCCGATGAGGTACGTGACGAGGTCCATGCGGCGGTAGCTCGGGAACGTGTCGTGGAGCTCGCGGTAGAGCGCCTCGGCTTCCTTGAGCTCGATGCGCGGCTCCTTCGGTTGCTCGCATTGCTGCTTGCTCTGGTTGCACTTCTCGAGCGCGCGGCCGTACTCGTCCATGTGGACGAGGTACATGCGGCGCGCCTCCTCCCAGAGGAGCTCGGCGAGCTTGAACGTGCCCTCGGCGCGCGACTCGCCGGACGGGTTCGCGGCGAGGAAGCCACGCAGGAGGCCGATCGCCTCGAGGCGCTTGTCGTCGCGCTTCTTCTCGGTCGAGGCGAGCAGCACCTTGAGGTCGGCGGACAGGACCGGCGCCGACGGCGACGACGGGCGCTTGCGGATGTAGAGCTCGGACGCCGGCCCGCGCGAGCTGTCGAGCTCCTTGGGACCAGCGACGGCCTGGGCGTGCGCGAGCGTCGGAGCCCCCGTTGCGAGCACAGCGACGAAGAGCCATGTCCGCATCGTCATCATCGGAAGCCCTCGTACTCGTCGGCCCAGAACTCGCCCTGCCACGGCCAGTACTCCTCGTCGTCGCCGATCTGGCTCGCGTCCCACATGTGCCCGATCAGCTCCTCCGGGAAGCGGCCGGCGGCGAGGTCGGTGACCTCGATGTCGAGCTTGCGCTTCTGGCCGATGATCGCGTCGACCTTGCCGAGCTTGGCCTTGTCGAGCACGTGGCGCGTGTCCTTGTACAGCTGCTCGATCGACTGCTGCGCGAGCTTGTCGCCCGCGCTGGCGAGCTTGTCCGACAGGTCATGGGCGGCCGTGCCGAGGCGGCGCGCGTCGCCGAGGTCGGCGGTGAGGAGCGGCTTGAGCGTCGGCAGGGCCGACGTGGTGACGGCGGCGGCGGCAACCTCGGCCGCCGTGGCCGTGCTCGCCCGCGCCGTCGCGATCTTCTTGGCCAGCTCGGCGAGGCGCGCGGTCTCCGCGTCGGCATCTGCCGCTGGCAGCGTGCCTTCGCGCTTCGCGCGCGCGAGCTGCTCCTGCTGCTCCGTCACCTGCGCGGCGAGGCGGGCGAGGTCGCGGCCGAGCGCGTCGGCATCGGACTTCTGCTGCTGCTCGACGCTGACGTCCGTCGTGACCGCGCCGACGGCCGTCTCCGACGTACGCTTCGCGAGCGCCTGCCAGCCCGACGTGACGGTCCCCGCGCTGTCCGCGAGCGCGCGCGCGCCGGTGACGGCGTCGTTCAAGCGCAGGAACTGCGGATCGAGGCGGAGGAGGGCGAGGACCTCGTCGCGCGCCGTCAGCGCCTTCGCGGTGCCGGGCTTGACGCCCTGCTCGGTACCCTCCTGCTTCACCTCGCGGTAGCGCGAGAGCGCGGTCTCGAACAGCTCGTGGCGCAGCTCGGGATCCTTGCGGACGCGGTCGAGCTCGTCGACAATCGGCTGCAGCCGCGCGACGAGGGTGTCGTACCACTTCTGCGACGCATCGAACTTGCAGTCCGCGAGCTCGACATAGCCGGCGAGCAGGCTCGCCTCGGGCCATTGCGGCGAGGTCGGGAAGTGCCTCAGCAGCTCGGCGACGAGATCGCGCGACGTGGCGAGCTCGCGCTTCTGGTACATCGACCACGACGCCTCGAAGAGCGCGTCGGGCAAATACTGCGAGTCGTCGGGGATCTGGAAGTAGTGGTAGTAGGCGTCGTCGTACTCGCCGGCCTCGTGCGCGATGCGGCCGAGGCCGAGGCGCGCGAGGTCCTTCACGGTGAAGTAGCGCTCGTCGACGACGAACGTGAAGTGGTCGTTGTCCGGCGTCTGCGCGATCTCGCACATCGCCTCGGCGGACGCCTTGTACTCGCCGCGGCGCGCGCGGATGACGCCGCGCAGGTAAACGGCGGACGAGTAGAGCCGCGACTTCTTCGAGATCGTGACGAGCTCGCCCTCGGCGTCGGCGAGCTTGTGCTGTTCGTCGTCGACGAGCTTGTGCTGCTCGTACGCGGCGCGGCCGCGCAGGTACGTGCGCTCGCCCGCCGCGGACGGCGGGATCGGGTCAGCCGTCTTGACGGCCTCGAGGCGGGCGAGGACGCCGGCGTGGTCGCGGGTCTCGAGCGCGATGTCGACGGCCCGGCGGTGAGCGGGGCCCCAGTACGGGGCGGCCGGCCCGCGGCGCAGCACGGCCTCGAGGCCTTCGAGCGCGGCGCCGTAGCTGCCGGCCCGCGCGAGCGCGACGGCGAGGTCGTACTCGGCGTTCTGGTACTCGACGAAGTCGTGGAACGCGGCGTAGCGCGGCGACTCGACGACCCCGTACAGCGCGACGGCCGCCGGCAGGAACGCGCCATCGCGGAGGAGGCCCTCACCGACGGCGAGATCGTGGCGCAGGGTCTCGAGGTTGCCGGACTCGACGTCGATGAGCTTCATCGCCTCGAGCGCGGTGAAGTACTGCGCGAGCGGGTCGGCGGGCTTCGCCGGCGCCTCGGGCTGCGCGCTCGCCGTGCGGGCGAGCAGGGCGACGAGCGCAGCGACGACGAGCCGCTTCACTTCTTCGCGCCCTTCGCGGGTGGCGCGTCGGTGCCCGTGCCGGTGCCATGGGGCACGGTCTTGACGCCGACGTCGATGCCGAGCGCGTAGGTGCCGTGCTCGCCGCGCTTCCACGCATACGCGATGTCGCCCGTGTCCTTGCCCTTGGCCGCGACGACGAGGTCCTTGCTCGCGACGGCCTTCACCACGATCTGCGACTCGGTGGACGAGGTGAACGAGTCATCGTCCTTGCCCGTGGCGTCGACGTGGAACGTGACCAGGTGACGGCCCGGCGCGACGTAGCCGTCGAACCGCACGCCGTCGTCGCCGGCGATCGCGCCGGTCGCGTCCTCGAACACCGTCGCGCCGTCGAGGCGGATGGAGGCCTTGTTGACGCCGTAGTACCGCGCGGACGCCCACGTGAAGCGGAGCGTGATGCGCGTCGAGTAGAGCTGGCTCGCGACCGCGTTGGCGCGGGCGCGCGAGCGGAACAGCTCGTCGCGGAGGGCGAGGTACTCCTGGCGAAGCGCGTCGACATCGGCGCCGCCGGTCGGCGCGGCGCCCGAGCCCTCGCTCGGCGGGGGAGCCGGGGCGACGGGGAGCGGCGGCGGCGCAGACGCGGCGGCCGAGCCCGCGTCCGTCGGCTCCGCGGCGCTCGAGCCGGATCCCGCCGCGGCGTTCGAACCGGCGGCCGCCCCGCTGCCGGCGGCGCTACCGGAGCCCTTGCCCGGCGCCGGGTGCGGGCGGCGCCCACCATGCGGCGCGCCCTGGACGAGCGACGACACCAGCACGGGGCCGACGATCGTGGCGGTCAGCGCGGCACGGACGAGGCGAGAGGAGGTCATCGAAGCTCCGGGGTTGTCAACGCGTGCGTCAGAAGACTCAGTTGTGAAACGGCAAGAACACCGAGAGGCTGGCCGTGATGGCGCTGTCGTTCACCAGGAACCGATCATCGAGCAGCTCCTGGCGGAACGTCCGGTCGCGCATGTCGACGCGGAACGCGAACGCTTGCCCCATGAACAGTCGCATCCCGAATCCGATGACGCCAGCGGCACCACGGCTGGTCTTGGAGTCGATGACGCCGACGCCGACGTCCGCATGCAGGTCGAAGTGGACGATCGTCCCGCCGAGTCGCAGCTTGCCGTACACCGGGCTCCAGATGAGGAGCGACTCGGCGAACAGCTCACGTGTGTAGGTGTCGGCGAGGACCGTGCCGCGGCCATCTTCGAGGGCGCGGATGATGTCGGCGTTCGCGTGCGTGTACGCGCCGCCGAACTCGACCGCTGTCTCGTCGGTCATGTGATAGGTGTACGAGGCCGTGACGAGGTACGTGCCCGAGAGCAGATCGCTCGCGAGGTAGCCGCCACCGACGGAGATCTCGTGCCGGCCCTGCTTCACGAACAGCCGGTCGACGGCCCCGCGGCGCTTGCGCTTCACGGCGAGGCGGTCCGCGATGTCCTGATCGATGCACATCGACGTGGTGGTCGGAGCCGGAGATGAGACCGACGGGGCGTCGGGGTCGACCGCGACCTTCTTGTCGACCTTCGCGGCCGGCGCGTCCTTCTTGTCCATCGGCCGCGTGTCGTCGTCATCGGCGCGCGCGATCGTGGCGACGGCGCACAGGACGACCAAGGAGGCGAGGGCGGCCTTCACAGCGGGAGCCAGACCGCGAGACCGACGGTCGTCACGAAGTTGTTGGTGAACCCGGTCTGCCCGGCGATCTCCTCGATCGCGGTCAGGTCGCGCGCGTCGAAGCGGATGGTGACCACGCGGGTGACGAACAGATCGAGGGCCATGCCCGCGTCGAACGAGAGGCCCTGCACGGCGTCGTGGAACATCCGGCCGCCGCCGGCAAAGAACATGATGTCGGCGTGGACGATGCCGCCGCCGAGCTTGGCCTTGGCGTGGATGGGCGACCACATCGCGTTGCCGAGGGCGACGTACGCGGTGCCGGGCCGGAAGCGGTCGTCGCCAAAGAACTTGTTGATCGGGGCGTCGAGGTCGAGCGTCAGCGGGGTGACGTCGAACTGGGCCTGGACGCCGAAGTCTTCGGTCAGGAAGTAGCCGAGCGAGCCGCCCGCGACCCAGGACGACGACGTCAGGTCCCCGCCGAACAGGCCGCCGTGGGCGACCAGGACGAGCTTGTGCGCCTTGATGAAGTTCCGCTTCTGGACACCGCGCGGCCGCAGCTCCGCGCCGATCTCGTCCTTGAGCGTCTGGTCCAGGCACGACGGCAACGGTGCGTCCGACGGCTTCGCCGGCGCCGGCTGAGCGTGCGCCACGCCGCCGACGACGAGCGCGCACGCGCACGCGGTAAGCGCGATTCCCCGGCGCGTCACGCCGTTACGTTACCGCTGTTACGCCGCGCAGCGCAAACGCGCGGGCGCGCTGTTAGACTAATCGAGATGGATCATCTGACGGGGACCCGGATCCGCCGCGAGGCGACGCCGGCCACCGTCAACCTGCGCCGCTGCAAGCTGGTGGTGATCAAAGGTGCTCAACGCGGCACCGAGTTCGTCATCGCGGGCGACGTCATCAAGATCGGCAAGGCGCCCGAGAATGACCTCGTCCTCGCTGACGAGACGGTCTCGCGCGTCCACTTCGAGATCGTTCGCGACGCGAAGGGCTACCTGGTCCGCGATCACAAGTCGACGAACGGGACGTTCCTCGACAGCGCGGAGGTCAAGGAGGCGTACCTGCGGGCGGGATCGGTCATCCGGGCCGGCGAGAGCGAGCTCAAGTTCACGCCGTTCGAGGAGCGGATCGAGATCCTCCCGTCCGACAAGGAGCAGCTCGGCGAGATGGTCGGGCGCTCGGCGGCGATGCGCGAGATCTTCGGGCTCGTCGAGAAGATCGCCCCGACGGACGCCACGGTCCTCATCGAGGGCGAGACCGGCACCGGCAAGGACATGATCGCGCGGACGCTGCACCAGCTCTCGCCGCGGCACGAGCAGCCGTTCATCGTCGTCGATTGCGGCGCCGTGGCCGGCACGCTGATCGAGAGCGAGCTGTTCGGTCACGACAAGGGCGCCTTCACCGGGGCCCACGCGGCGCGCCAGGGCGCGTTCGAGCTCGCGAACGGCGGGATGGTGTTCCTCGACGAGCTCGGCGAGCTCTCGCTCGACCTGCAACCGAAGCTGCTGCGCGTCCTCGAGCAGCGCGAGCTGCGGCGGGTCGGCGGCACGAAGACCATCAAGGTCGACATCCGCGTCGTCGCGGCGACGCGCAAGGACCTCCGCAGCGAGGTCGAGAAGGGTAAGTTCCGCGAGGACTTGTACTTCCGGTTGAACGTCGTCCCGATCACCGCGCCGTCCTTGCGGGAGCGCCGCGAGGACATTCCTCTATTGATCGACGCGATCCTGGCGAAGCTCGCCCCGGGCGACGGGCCGGCGGCGGCGCTGTCCGAGCAGACGCGCGCCGCGCTCATGGCCCACGACTGGCCCGGCAACGTCCGCGAGCTGCGCAACGTGATCGAGCGCGCGCGCGCCCTCGGGGCCGATCCCGGGATGCTCGTGGCCCCGCTCGGTCCGGCGCCAGAAGCCAAGGGCGCCCAGCTCCGGGACGGCATCGAGTTCGAGGCCGGCGTGTCGTTCCGCGACACCAAGGAGAAGTGGAACGAGCTCTTCGAGCGCCGCTACCTCGCGTGGCTCATCAAGCGCGCCGATGGCAACATCTCGAAGGCCGCGCGTGACGCGGACATGGACCGCAAGTACCTGCACAAGCTGCTGCGCAAGTACGGCATCTCCGCCGAGGAACCCGGCGAAGAAAACTGACCAGGCGGCCGGGACGTGGTGACGTCCTGGCGCCGGGTGCTTCCCCCGCCTACTCGACGGGGGCGACGCGCGTGTGCAAGCGGCTGATGTAGCGCGAGGCGGTCTGGCGCTTCAAGATGCCCTTGCTGACAGCGGAATCGATGACGGCGACGGCCGTCTTCACGATCTTCGCTGCCTCGGCGTTCTTGTCGTCAACCGCCGTGCGGGCGCGCTTGACGGCGGTGCGGATTGCACCCATCGCGGCACGATTGCGCGCGCGGTGCTTGATCATCTTACGGTTCTGCTTCTGCGCAGAGGCAATATTGGCCACGTGCTACTCCTTCGGGACGAAGGCGTGTACCGCGCCGGCGCGCCCCAAGTCAAGCGGCCAGGGGTGAGGGAGCGTTCGACGGGAGTACCCTATGTCTCCTGTGGACAACCTGCGGACCCAGCCGTGATTCGACGCGCCATGTCACCGAGATCGCACTCACTCGATCGCGGCTGCACAAAAAATAGGCAGTAAAGTTGACCGCTGCCCGCCGGGGCCGCGTCACCGCGGTGAGCGCTCGGCGGCGGCGCGGGCCTTCTTCGCGTCGGCCCACAGCGCGTCCATCTCCTCGAGGTTCGACGTGCTGGGCGTCTTGCCGCGCGCGCCGAGCAGGTCCTCGACGACCTCGAACCGCCGCTGGAAGCGTTCGGTCGCGTCCACGAGCGCGTTCTCCGCGTCCACGCCGCGCTTGCGGGCGACGTTGACGACCGCGAGCAGTAGGTCGCCGAGCTCGCGGTGCTGCGCGTCGGCGTCGTTCGCCTCGATCGCCTCGCGGACCTCGCGCGTCTCCTCCTCGATCTTCGCGAAGGATCCCTCCCAGCCCGGCCAGTCGAACCCGACCTTGCCCGCCTTGCGCCCGATCTGCTGCGCGCGCGCCAGGGCCGGCCCCAGCGGCACGCCATCGAGCGTTCGCTTCGCCGCGATCCCCTTCGCCGCTTTCTCGGCCTTCTTGATCTCGTCCCACTGCGCGAGGACCTCGGCCGACGTCCCGAGAGCCGCCGCGTCGGCAAAGATATGCGGGTGGCGGCGGACGAGCTTGTCCGAGATGCCCGCGATGACGCCGTCGACGTCGAACTGGCCATCCCGCTGCCGAACCGCGGCCTGGAAGACCACCTGCATGAGCAGGTCGCCGAGCTCCTCCTCGTGGCCGGCGACGTCGCCGCGGGCGAGCGCGTCGAGCACCTCGTAGCTCTCCTCGACGAGGAACGGGCGCAAGGAGTCGAGTGTTTGCTCGCGGTCCCACGGGCAGCCGTCGGGAGCGAGGAGGCGCGCCATGATCTCGACGAGGCGCGGGAACGAGTCGCCGGTGGGCATGAGTGCATGCTATTACGCCCGCGGCCCAAAGCTGCATGACCACCAAGTCGATCCGCCGTGACAAGCTCGCGTTCGATGATGCCGAGGCGCTGCAGGCGCTGTGCGGCCCCAACAACAGCCGCTTGAAGCTGATCGAGCGGACGGCCGGGTGCGAGCTGCACCTGCGCGGCAACGAGATCTCCATCGAAGGGGACGACGCCGCGGTGAAGCTCGCGAAGGACGCGCTCGAGCAGCTCTACGACCTCGCGCTCGCCGGCCGGCCGCTCGCGTCCGACGACGTCGTGCGCGCGGTCAAGATGCTCCAGGACCCGACCGGACAGGCGGGCTCGATCGAGCAGGTGTTCGGCGACACGATCCTGACCCCGCGCTCGGGCCGGCCGATCGCGCCGAAGGGCGCCTCGCAGAAGAAGTACGTCGACCTCGTGCGCACGAACGACGTCGTGTTCGCCGTCGGCCCCGCGGGCACGGGCAAGACGTACCTCGCGATGGCGCTCGCCGTCCGCGCGCTCCTCGACAAGCAGGTCCGCCGCCTCGTGCTGACGCGCCCGGCGGTCGAGGCCGGCGAGCACCTGGGCTTCCTCCCGGGCACGCTCGAGGAGAAGATCGATCCGTACCTGCGCCCGCTGTTCGACGCGCTTTCGGACATGCTCGACGCCGAGCGCCTCTCGCGCATGATGGCCGACCACACCGTCGAGGTCGCGCCGCTCGCGTTCTTGCGCGGCCGCACGCTCAACGACGCGTTCATCGTCCTCGACGAGGCGCAGAACACGACGCCCGAGCAGATGAAGATGTTCCTGACCCGCATGGGGTTCGGCGCGAAGATGATCATCACGGGCGACCCGTCGCAGACCGACCTCCCGCGCGGCCAGCGCAGCGGCCTCCGCGATGCGCTCGAGCTCGTCCAGGACATCCGCGGCATCGGCACGGTCGCGTTCACGGATGTCGACGTCGTGCGCCACCCGCTCGTGGCCGCGCTGATCCGCGCCTACGACGGCCGCGACCGCGCGCGGTCCGAGGACCGCGAGGCGCGCGAGGCGGCCGACCGCGCGGCACGGGGCCTGCCGCCGCGGGATGCCCGCACGGGAGATGGGATAGACTCGTGACGATGCTGGTGGGGACACCCGATGACCTGGTGAACGCGGTCGCGCGCGACCGCCGGATGATCGGATACCGCGTCCGCCGGCAGGGCGATGGCTGGATCGAGCTCGAGGTCGTCGCGCAGCGCGCGAAGATGCCCGTGCTGCTCGTCGTGGCGTGGCCCGACGTCTGGCGCGACCCCGAGGCGCTGCGGCCCCACCTCGTGCGCGCGCGCTCCGGCAACTACGCGCTGCTCGTGGTCGGCACGGACCTCGAGCTAGACGAGGCGCGCCTCGCCGAGCAGCCAGCCGACGCGGACATCACGGCGCTCGGCGCGCCGATCTCGATGACGCGCCTCCTGTTGTCACTGCGGAGCCGCGCCGACGCCATCGCGCTCCGCATGAGCGCCGCGTCGCTCGAGCTCGAGCTCGAGCGCTCGCGCCACGAGAACGACATGCTGATCTCGATCGGCCGCGCGCTCTCGCAGGAGCGCGATATCCAGTCGCTGCTCGCCATCATCCTGCGCCGCGCCTGCGAGGTCACGAACGCCGACGCCGGGTCCGTGTACATCGTGGAGGGGCATCAGGAAGAGGTGAGCGAGCGGTCGCTGCGCTTCGCCGTGTCCCAGAACGACTCCCGGACCGTGCAGCCGGCCGGCTTCACGATGCCCGTCAGCTCCACGTCGATCGTCGGCACGTCGGTCATCTCCGGCGAGCGCATCAACGTCCCCGACCTGTACTCGCTCGACGAGGTGGGCACCGGCAACAACCCGTGGGGCTTCATCCACGACCGCACGTTCGACGACAAGCATCGCTACCAGACCCGCAGCGTCCTCGCGGTCCCGATGATCTCGGCGCGCAACGAGGTGATCGGCGTCATCCAGCTCATCAACAAGCGCGCGAAGGGCTGGATCACGCTCGATCTGCCCGCTGACTTCGAGGACGGCGTGGTCGCGTTCGACGACGTCTCGGAGGCGTACGTCTCCGCCCTCGCGTCGCAGGCCGGCATCGCGCTCGAGAACGTCCTCCTCTACGAGGAGGTCAAGACGCTGTTCGACAGCTTCGTGAAGGCGTCGGTGTCCGCCATCGAGTCGCGCGATCCGACCACGTCCGGCCACAGCGAGCGCGTGGCCGAGCTCACCGTCGGGCTCGCCCGGGCCGTCAACCGCACCGACACCGGCATGTACCGCGAGGTCCGCTTCTCGCGCGATGACATGACGCAGATCGAGTACGCGGGGCTCCTGCACGACTTCGGCAAGGTCGGCGTGCGCGAGCACATCCTCGTCAAGGCGAAGAAGCTGTACGAGCACGAGCGCGAGCTCATCCTCCAGCGCTTCCAGCTCATCAAGCGCGGCTACCGGATCGAGGGCCTCGAGTCGAAGGTGAAGTACCTCACCGAGGCGTCGCGCGAGGAGGTCCAGGAGATGCTCGCGCGGACCGACCGGGGCCTCGCGGAGAAGGTGGAAGAGCTCGACGACATCATCAGGTTCATCCTCGCGTCCAACGAGCCGACCGTCCTCGATCAGGGCGGCTTCGAGCGCATCGCGGTGCTCGCGGGCATGACGTATCGCGACGAGGCGGGGACCGAGTTCCCGCTGCTCGGCCCCGAGGAGGCCGCGTCGCTGCAGATCCGGCGCGGCTCCCTGACCGAGCCCGAGCGCCTCGAGATCAACAGCCACGTCGTGCACACGTACAACTTCCTCTGCAAGATCCCGTGGAGCCGTACGCTGCGCGACGTCCCCGAGATCGCCGGCAACCACCACGAGAAGCTCGACGGCACCGGCTATCCCAAGGGCATCAAGGGCGACGCGATCCCGATCCCCGCCCGCATGATGGCCATCGCGGACATCTACGACGCCCTGACGGCAAACGACCGGCCGTACAAGAAGGCGATGCCGGCCGAGCGCGCGCTCGACATCCTGGCGTCCGACGTCAAGGGCGGGAAGCTCGACCCGCAGCTGTACGACATCTTCGTCAACGCGCGGGTCTGGGCGCTCACGACGCGCGACGAGCCGCCCCGGAGCTAGTGCGCTGAGTGCTCGGGCTGGCTGTCGATCCCGGTGTCACCGTGCCGACGGCGATCCGGCGCGTGCTCCGTACCGAGATCGCGCGCATGGTGCGCGCGGCCGCGCGGACGGCGGGCCGCGCCGACTACGAGGTCGCGCTGCGCCTGGTCGACGACGCGGCGATCCGGGAGCTCAACCGCGACTACCGCGGCAAGGACAAGCCGACCGACGTGCTCGCCTTCGCGCAGCGCGAGGCCCCGCCGGGGCTGACCTCGGTGGCGAGCGTCGACGTCCTCGGGGACATCGTCATCTCGGTCCCCACGGCGAGACGCCAGGCGAAGCGTGGCCTGCATGCCGAGCTCCTGTTCCTGACGTCCCACGGCCTGTGTCATCTGCTCGGCTACGACCACCGCACCGATGCGGAGGAGGCCGCCATGAACGCCCGGATGGCCGGGCTCCGCGCCGAGGCCGTGCGCCGCGGCCGCATCCGTCCGGCCTAGCGGGGCGGCGCCACGGTCACGGGCACTTGTGCGTCGTGGCGCTGCAGGTGCCGGTCGCGCACGTCAGGACCGGGTTCGCGCCCTTGAAGAGCGCGGAGTTACACACGGTGCCCGACGCGACCGTGCCGTGCGCGTTGATGACGAACGACTTTCCGTTGTTGGCCGTCGTCGCCTGCACGGCGACCGCGTAGTTGCCAGCGGGGACGTTGGACGCCGTGAGCGACGAGAGGAAGCCCGTGCCGCCGTCGTCGTTGCATGCGGTCTCGATGAAGCACTGCGCGTCGAAGAGCTCCAGGATCGTGTCCGTGGCCTGCGAGCCCTCGGTGTCGATCGTCAGGGATTGCACCGGGACGGGCAGCTGCAGCGGGAACGAGCGGTCGTGGCCGGCCCCGCCGCCGCAGTCGAGCGCGAGATCATTGTGCGCGCCGACAAACGTGCTGTTCGTGGTCGCCGAGCTGATCGGCGTGGTCGCCCCGTCGTTGTCCGCGGGGCAGAACAGCTCGCTCGTGCTGCTGGCGGCCGCGCAACCGAAGTCGGCGGGGAAGTCCTTCTTGCCGTCTCCGTCGTCATCGGCGCCGTTGGCGCACGCGGGGCAGCTCGGCCCGGGGCAGATCGTGGTCTCCGATGCACCGAGCGGGCTCGCGCAGCTCGGGTCGTCCGGGTAGTCGATCTTGCCGTCGTGGTTGTTGTCGATGCCGTCCGAGCACTCGGGCAAAATGCACTTGTGGCTACCGGCGGCGCCGCCGCACACGCTGCCCGTTTCGCAGGTCAGAACGCCGTTGGCGAACAGCGCGCCTTCGCACGACGCGCCGAGGGCGACGGTGCCGTTCACGAACAGGTCGTACGTGTCGGGCGACTCGAACGAGGAGAACGACAGGTCGACGACCACGAAGTAGGTGCCGGCGGCCACGTCGGTCAAGCTGATCGAGCTGAAGTCACCGCACCCGAGCTCGGTGCCACCGCAGGTGGAGTCGAGGAGCGAGACGTCGACCGCGGAGGCGCCGTCGGCCGAGATGTCGAGCGTGAGCAGGTTGGGGAGCGTCAGCTGGTAGACGTTGTCCACGCCGCCCGGGTCGCTCGCGCACGTCGGCGCGAAGTCGTTGGCGGTCCCGACGAGCGTGTCACTCGTGTTGGAGCCAGTCAGCGTGAGGATGGGGTCCACCGACGTGCACGACTCGCTGGTCCCAGCGGCCGACTTGCAGCTCGGGTCACTCGGGAAGTCCGTC
>JANXOM010000397.1 GCA_025353585.1 Deltaproteobacteria bacterium | reverse complement strand
GGCCCCCGCCGACGATCGAACCGCGCTGCCCTCCGGCAGCGCTGCCGGCGTGGGGCAGGCCCCCGCCGACGATCGAACCGCGCTGCCCGCCGGCAGCGCTGTCGGCGTGGGGCAGGCCCCCGCCGACGACCGCCTCGGCGCCTTCGCTCAGGTGGACGGTGACGGCGAGCGCGTCGGGGAGGGCGGGGTGCGTGACGGCGAAGCAGATCCAGCTGCGGCCGCTGGTCGGATCGTGGAGCGCGTCGTCGATCGTCTTCGGATCTTTGCAGAGCTGGTCGACGGCCTCGTCGGTGAGCTGGGCGGCGAGGTCGGGGTTCGCCATCGCCTCGATCAGCGGCGTGGGGAGGTCCTTGGGAAGATCGAGCCAGTGGACGAGCGTGTCGCGCAGGCGGTCGGCGAGCTCGCGCTGCGGGATCTCGGCGAGCACGATGTCGGCGAGCGCGTCCACGACGTGATGGCGGACCTCGCCGCGCTTCTCGAGGGCGGCCTTGACCGCGAGGCCGATGTCGCACGCGACGCGGCGCTCGGCGGGCGGCTTCGCGCGGCGGCACTCGACCTCGAGGAGCGGCCGGTGCTGGTCGTGCACGGCGGCGTTCAGGCGCCGGCAGCCAGCGGAGCTCCCCGCGCTGCCGACCTGCGCGACGCACTGGAAGAACGTCCGCGCGCTGCCGACGACGTCACCATCGCCGCCGCCGGTCGAGAGGTGCCAGTACACGAAGTCCGCGACGACGACGGTGAGGTCGTCCTTGAGCGCGCGCCCGAGACTGCCCCAGTACGGCGAGCCCAGCCGCTCGAGCGTGCCGTGCAGGTAAAAGGCGAGGGCCGGGCTGCGCGTCTGGATCTGCGTGACGACGGAGGTCGTGATCTCGGTCTGGATCAGCTCCTCGACGACATCGTGGACGTCGTCGTAGAACGACGACGCGAGATCCGCGCGAGCGGGCCGCGCCGGTAACGCGAGGGCCAGCAGGACGAGGACCGGGACCACGCGGCGCATGAGGCCGCATGGTAGCCCGCGCGGCTTACAGACTCCGACGGTTCGGTCGTTGCTTGGCGGGTCAGAGGAGCCCGGATCGCAGGGGTTGATACGTATGGGAAGCCGGCTCGTATCGTGGTGGCGCCATGCTGTCCCAAACGGGGCAACCATTACGATCTGGGCTCCTCTGATCTCCTCCTCCTCGGCCATCTCTGCGCCGAGCAACGCCCGAACGGTCCGGAAGGCGTGAGCCGGTGGCGAGTTGCCAACGGCAGTGGCAGCGAGCCGCGTGCAAGCGCGCGGAATGCGTTGCGTGTGACGCGGTCCACTGCTTGCAGTCTCGCGGGCGCATGAGGGGGATGATGCTCGCGGCGGCGGCGATGGCGGCGGGGTGCACGTCGGAGCCGCTCGACGCGTTTCCGCCGGCCGCGAGCTCGGTCTACACGACCGACGTTCCGTGGACGGCAAACGTGGTGACGGCGGACGTGCTGTTCGTGCTCGATCGCGTGGCCGCGGATCCGCAGGCGCTCGCGGATGCGCTCGTCGATCCGCGCTGGCGCTACCCGAGCTTGCACGTCGGGTCACGACGACGGATCCCGCGCGCGCGGGCAAGCTGCGGTCACCGCCTGGAACGGGCGCGGCGTTCCTCAGCGACGCGGGCACCCAGAGCGGCGTGCGCTCGCGCAACTACCCGGGCGTGCTCGCGTCCGCGCTCGGCGCCATGCTGGAGACGCCGCTCGCGACCGCGGACTGGCTCGATCCGCAAGTAGCGGCGCAGCGGGCGCTCGCCGCGCACCCCGACTTCGCGCGCACCGACGGGTCCCTGGAGGTCGTGGTCATCACGGCCGGGGACGCGCCGGCGACCGAGCTGCGCGCTGAGCTGGCGGTCCTGCGGAAGCAATTGCTCGCTTGCCCGTGCATCCACGCGCCGCTCGACATCGACGCCGCGACGCCGGGCCCTCAGTACGAGTGCACCTTCACCGTGACGCTCGAGGGCCGCGACGCGCCCTTCACGGAGGCCCTGCCGCTCTGTCCGGCGGACGGACCATGCGTGTCGCTCGAGGGTGGCTGCTGCGCCGAGTTCGACCTCGACCTGCTGCAGCCGCTCGTGGTCGGTCTACCGCTCGATTACTTCCCGCCGCTGGCCGGCCAGTGCCTCGCGCCTGACTAGTAACCAGCGGGCGGCGGCGGATCGCCTGCACCCGGAGGGCCCGCGGGCGGACCCACCGGTGCGCCACCGCCACCACCACCACCGCAGTTCACGGTGGAGTTCATCACGCTCAGGATCGGGAAGTAATCGCTGAGAAAGAGGTTCACGACCGCGCCGAGGACCGACAAGCCCTCGTCGATCGAGACCGCCTGACCGCCATTGCACGCGCCCCGGAGATCCGTCGGGCTCGTGATCTCGATGAGGTCGATGAGGTTGAGGTGGAACGTGCCCGACGCCGTCGGCGACGGAACACCCGGGCCATCGGCCAAGTGAATTGTTGCGTTGTAGCAGCCCGTCGTGGCCGCACCGAGCGCGAGGATCGACGCGAGCGCGATCGCTTGGGGCGTCTTCACTGTGCACACTCGACGAGGTAGGTCCGCGGCGCGTAGATGAACACGGTGATGAGCGTCAACACCTCGTCCACGAACGAGAACTTGGTGTGCACGCCAGCGACGCCATGCGGGCACATGCGGTTCGCCCAGACGTCCGTGTGGCCGACGAGGCCACCGATGAAGAAGTGACCGGTTTGGGCCGTGACGACACCGCTCGGCGTCGTCCCCGGATTCGTGTAGGTCACGTTATTACAGGCGGCCGCCGACAGCAGTGCTGTCGTCACGGCCAGGCTTTTCAACATAGATCCTCTTTGCATTGGACGGCCGGCCGACATTAACGGGAGGAGTTTCGCTCGTGCAAGTAACGGCGCGCGCAAAGACGAGGACGCTCTAACGGAAGGCGCCGGGCTCCGTCACTCGAGGACCGGGACCTCATCGAGGCTCGGCACGTCCCCGGCGTCCGCCGACTGGTCGAACTGGATCCCCGGGTCGCCGTCGATCGCATCGGCGGCCGCGAGCGCGGCGTCGTCGGCCGCGACCGCCTCGTCGAGCTCGTTCGGATCGCGGCTCTGGAAGTACGCGACGATCGCCTGCGCGGCCACACCCGTCATGCCCGGCGCCTTCGCGAGCTCGGCCGCCGCCGCGCCGCGGATCGCGCGCACGCTGCCGAAGTGCTTGAGGAGCTTCTGCCGCCGCGTCGCGCCGATGCCCGGGATGTCGTCGAGCTCGCTGCGCAGCGCGGCGCGGTCGCGCCGATCGCGGTGGAACGTGTTCGCGAACCGGTGCGCCTCGTCGCGGATCCGCGCGAGCACGTACAGCTCCGGCGAGTTCTGGCGCAGCGCGATCGGGTCCTTGGCCGTCCGCCGGTAGATGCGATCCGGGGCGCTCCCGCCCTCGAGCTCGCGCTCCTTCGCGAGGCCGATGACCTCGACCCCGTCCTCGCCGCCGAGCTTCACGCCGAGATCGGACAGCGCCGCGATCGCCATCGCGAGCTGCCCCTTGCCGCCATCGATCACCAGCAGATCGGGCCACGCCCACGCCGGATCCTGCTCGCCATCGTCGTCCGTGCGCGCGCGACGAAACCGGCGCGTCAGCACCTCGTACATCGAGGCGAAGTCGTCGTTGCCGGACGTGCGCACCTTGAACTTGCGATAGAGCTGCTTCGCCGGCACGCCGTCGACGAACGTCACCATCGCGGCCACCGTGTCCGTGCCCTGGATGTGCGCGATGTCGAAGCACTCGATCCGGTGCGGCGGCCGCGGCAACGCCAGGCGCTCGGCCACCTTCGCGAGGAGCTGCTCGGCGTCCTTCTCGCCGCCCTTGCGCGAGGCCGCGGACGTCTGCGCGTTCAGGGTCGCCAGCTCCACGAGCCGGACCTTCGTGCCGCGCCGGGGCGTGGCGATGCGCACGCGCTTGCCGCGCGCCGCCGTCAGCCAGTCCGCGAGCAGGTCCACGTCCTCGATGTCGAGGCCGAGCACGACCTCGTCGGGGATGAACGTGCCGGACGCGTAGTACTGCTGCACGTGCTCCTCGATCACCGCGGGGTCCGCCAGCTCCTGCGCCTTCTGGTGAAACGCGCGCCGCCCGACGAGCTTGCCCGCGCGCACGAACAGCACGACCACCTCCACGACGTCGGCCTCGCGGTGCATGCCCCAGACGTCCTGGTCGACGAAGTCGTCCTGCACGACGTTCTGCTTCGTCAGCGTGCGCTCGACCGCCGAGATGCCGTCGCGCAGCGCGGCGGCGGATTCGTAGTCCTCGGCGGCGGCGCGGCCATGCATGCGCCCGCGCAGGCGCGAGACGAGCTCGTCGCTCTTGCCGCCGAGGAACATCTTCACGTCCTCGACCTGCTCGGCGTACGCGGCGGGCGGGACGTCGATCGCGCAGGGGCCCGAGCACCGCTTGATCTGATACTGGAGGCACGGGCGCCCGCGCGTCTCGAGGACGTGGTCGGTGCAGGTGCGGAGCTGGAAGTGCCGGTTCAGGATGCGCAGCGTCTCGCGCGCGGACGTGGCCGAGTGATACGGGCCAAAATAGCTCGCGGCGTCGTCGCGGATGTGACGGACGACCTGCACGCGCGGGAACGCGTCGCGCTTGGCGATGGCATCCACCGCCGGCGTCATCAAGCGCAGAACCAGGTACTGCTTGTCGTCGCGTAGCTTCACGTTGAAGCGCGGCTGGTGCTTCTTGATGAGGTGGTTCTCGAGGAGCAGCGCCTCCTTCTCCACCGTGACCACGATCGTCTCGACGTCGGCCGCGGCGCGCCCGAGGAACCCCGCGGCCACGAACAGCCGCTCGTCGCCGCCCTCGCGGAAGTACTGCCGCACGCGATTGCGGAGGTTCTTCGCCTTGCCGACGTACACGACCTGCCCGCGCGCGTCCTTGAACAGGTAGACGCCCGGGTCGGTCGGGATCCGGTCGAGGACCTCCGCGTCGATCACGGCGGGACTCTAGCGCCGTTCAGAACAGATGGCAGTCGTGCAGGGACACGAGGATCAGCACGACACCGAGCACCATGATCCCGCCCATGTGGACCGTGGCCTCGATCTTCGGGTTCGCGCGGCGGCGCGTGATCATCTCGTACGCGAGGAACGCGAGCCGGCCGCCATCGAGCGCGGGGAGCGGCAGCAGGTTGAAGAGGCCGAGGTAGACGGAGAGCGCCATCACGAGCATGACGCCATCGACGAAGCTGACGGAGAACGCCTTGCCGAACTCCTCGACCATCCGCTTGGGGCCGCCCGCGTCGGCCGACTCCTCGCCCGTGATGATGTGATAGAAGCCGGCGAGGATCGTCTGCGACGTGCGCACGGGGAACGCGAGCGCGCGGCCCGCCGAGTCCACCACGCCCACGCTGACCATGTCGGGCGCCTGCTGGATGCCGAGGAGAAAGTGCGGCTTGCCGTCGACGAGGTCGGGCTGGCCGTCCTTGCCGAGCGCGAGCTTGGGCTGCAGCGTGATGTCGCGCTTCTCGCGGAGCGGCGCGCCGTCGGCGTCCACCCGGTCGGGGACGTCGCGCAGGACGGTGAGGACGACAGGCTCGCCGGCCTTCGCGTTGATCGCGGCGGACAGCTTCGGCGTGGCGTTGTCGGGGAGCGGGAGGTGGTCGACGGCGATGATGTGGTCGCCGACGGCCAGCTTGCCGGCCGCGTCGTACTCGGGCTTGAGATCGGCGACCGCGAACGTGGTGCCGGGCACGCCATGAAATGCGTAGACGAAGAACGCGAGGACGACGGCGGCGAGGTAGTTCGTGGCGGGGCCGGCGAGGATCGCGAGGAATCGCTGCCACGCGGGGCGGTTCGGGTACGCGGCCAGGTCGTCGGGATCGACCTCCTCGGCGAGGTTCATGCCGCGGATCTCGACGAACCCGCCGAACGGGATCGGCGCGATCTGGAAGATCGTGCCTGTCTTCTTCGAGCGGTGCTTGAGGATGCCGGGGCCAAAGCCGAGCGAGAACCGCTCGATCCGCATGCCGCACCAGCGGGCGACGAAGTAGTGGCCGCCCTCGTGGACGACGATCAGGAAGGCCAGCGCCAGGATCCCGAGGCCGTAGTACGCGATCTGGCCCATCCCGGAGGACTATAGCAGTTGATCCACAGCCTGCTCGCACGGGGTCCCCCGCCAGACGGCGCCGGGACCGGCTCGCACGCTAGGCCACCCGACCGGCGCGCGCCGCGAACGCCCGCAGGCGACCGACGGCCGTCTTGGCCGCCACGCCCGTGCCGCGCGTCTCGGTGACGCGGACGAGGAGGTTGCGCACGTGCAGGCGCTTCGAGATGCGGCGGTGCATGGCCGCGCCGACGAGACGCGCGCCGCGCAGCGACGCGAGGGCGCGCACGCGGTGACAGACGGTGTAGCGGCCGAGCGCGACCTCGGCGTCCCCCTCGGAGGCGAGGACGCGTCGGAGCGAATCGCCGACGCCGTCGAGCGAGGCGGCGGCGACATCCGGGGTGATCACGAGGAGCGCGGTGCCCTGGGCGCGCGCGGTGCCGACGTCCACGCCGCGGCCGCGGCCGGGCGCCGTGGTCACGCGGAGCTCGGGGATCTCGGCCCGGAGGAGCGCGAGGACGGCGTGCGAGTTGTCGCCCGAGTCTTCGTCGATGGCGAGGAGCTCGAAGCTGGTGCCGGTCGCGCGGAGGTACTCGGCCGTGCGGCGCACCGCCACGCCAACCGCCTCTTCGTCGTCGCCGAAGGGCAGGATGACGGAGAGGTCGAACCGGGCGCTATCGGACATCGGCACGAGAAATAGCACCATCCGTACCACGCGCAGACGCCGGTTCAGCGTGGGCGTGTGGCAGCCGCGTCGCGTGATTGCAGCTGGTTGGAGGCGACGAGGTGGCAGTGGTCGGACCGAGGTGCGAAGGCTCTTACGCAGAGGAGTGCGTAGCGGCCAGGACAGTAGCCACGTGGGACCAGTCCAGGTGTGCAACGGCTGCGCGCAGGCTCGCGGAGGATTTCGGCGCGAGCAGGGCGTGATCGATGGCGGCGGCGAGCAGCCCCGGATGCTCGGCAGGGACGAGGGTGACCGCAGGGGCGAGGGCGCGGAGGCCGCCCGTCGCGGAGGCGACGACCGGGATGCCAGCGGCGAGGGCCTCGAGGGCGATGAGCGGGGTGCCCTCCGTGCGGCCGCTGGGGAGTGGGCGGGAGGGGATGACCACGACGGAGGCGCGCGCGAGGAGCGCGTCGCGGGCGGTCGTGGAGACGGCGCCGACGAAGGTGACGTTCGGCGGCGCCGCAGCGGCGAGGGCGGCGTGCTCGGGCCCGGTGCCGGCGATGACGAGGTGCACGGGCGTGTGGAGATGGGAGAGCGCGGCGAGCGCGATGTCGACGCCCTTGATCGGCGTGAGGCGGGCGGCGACGAAGATCGTGGGCGGCGTGGCGGGCGCGCGGGGGAGCGCGGCGAAGTGCGCGAGGTCGAGGCCCATCGGCTGGACGACGGCGGCGTCGAGGTAGCGCTGGAGGGCGGCGGAGGCCGGCGACGCGGCGCGCGCGACGGTGAGGAGATCGGCGCTGACAAACGCGAGGCGGGCGCGGCGGAGACGCAGGAGGTGGAGCGTGGGCGCGAGGAGGCGGAGGCGCTGGAGGGTGTAGATGTCACCCCCGTGCGCGATCGCGAGGAGCGGTGTCGACGCGGTGGAGGCGAGCGCGGCGAGGGCGGAGGGCGCGAGCCAGTGCGCGATGATGGCGTCCCAGCGCGGGGCGCGGCGGGCGACGGTGGCGGCGAGGCGAGCCGAGAACGAGGCGGCGGCGAGGAGGGTGCGGGGAGCTGCATCCTCGAGGGCATCGGGAGCGCCGCCCGAGAAGAAGAGCGACGGGTGAGCGGGGATGCGGGTGACGGTGATGCGCGGGTTGGCGCCCGGGCGAGGGTCTTCGGTTGCGGAGGACGTGGACCCGGCGACGTTCGGGTCGACGTTCGCGTCTGCGTTCACGCCCGCACAGAGGATGTCGACGTTGCAGCGAAGGTGGTGCGCGTGGGCGGCGACGAAGTGGCCGGAGGGGTCACCGGGGAACTGCGGATACGACGTCGTGATCAGGCCGATCACGCGAGGCGGCGGCGCGTCTCGGCCGCGACCCGTGTTCCCCACGAGCGCAGCAGCACCCAGGGGATCGGGCCGAGCGCGGTCCCGAGGTGGATCCCGCTCCTCCAGTGTTCTCCGTAGATGGGCCGCACGGGCACGTCCAGTACGCGCACGTTCGCCACGTGCAACCGCGACAGCAGATCATTCGGATACCCGTACCGCGCCCACACCTCGTCCAGCGCCAGCTGCTCCAGCGCCGCCCGGCTGATCGCCGTGTAACCACACTGCGAATCGAACACGTGGCGATAGCCGCTCGTCACGCGCGTCGCCGCGGACAGCAGCACGTTGCCCACGATCCGGGTCGCCGGCATCGCGCGCCAGATCTCCGGGTGCAGGAACCGGTTGCCCTTGACGTAGTCCGCCGCGCCCGCCGCGATCGGCTCGAGCAGCGCGGGCAGATCGCCGGGATCCATCTGGCCATCGCCCGCCATCACGACCGCGACGTCGGCCCCGAGCGCGAGCGCGCGACGGTAGCCGGTGGTGATGGCGCCGCCGACGCCGGTGTTGTCCAGGTGGCGGATGACCTCGCAGGCCGCCGGGCGCGCGAGGCGGGCGGCGCCGACGTGGGCCTGCGCGCTCGTGTCGTCGGCGGACGCGTCGTCCACCACGAGCACGTGGTCGACGAAGTCCGGGATCGTGGCGACGGTGTCGACGATCGCGCGGCTCTCGTTGAACGCCGGGATGACGACGGCGAGGCGCAGCGCGGCAAACATCGAGAGGGGTTGTAGCGCGCGCGCCGAGCGCTGTCACAGGTGCGTGCTAGATCGGCCGCCTCACTGAGAGGTAGCGCATGGCCGGCGGAGTCAACAAAGTCATCTTGGTCGGTAACCTCGGCGCGGACCCGGACATGCGGTTCACGCCGAGTGGCCAGGGTGTATGCGAGCTGCGCGTCGCCACGAGCGAGAGCTGGAACGACAAGAACGGCCAGCGCCAGGAGCGGACCGAGTGGCACCGCATCGTCGTGTGGGGCAAGCGCGCGGAGGTCTGCGCGAAGTACCTCGCGAAGGGTCGGCAGGTGTTCGTCGAGGGCCGGATCCAGACGCGGTCGTATGACGACAAGGACGGCAACAAGAAGTACATCGTCGAGATCATCGCGGCCGACGTGCAGTTTCTGGGCGGCGGGGGTCGGGACGGCGCGCCGGGCGGTGGTGGTAGCGTCGGCAGCGGCCCGCGCGCTGGTGGCGGCGCCGGTGGCGGCGGACCGGAGCGCGATTCGCCTCCGCCGAGCGACGGTGACTTCGGCGGGTACGGCGGTGGTGGCGGTGGCGGCGGCGGCGGCGGTCCCGACGACGACATTCCGTTCTGACCGCGCGCTTCTTCCTGGCATCGCGCTTGTCGCGCTTGGCGTGTTGGCGGCTAATCTGGGTCGCTGATGTCGTCCGCCGCGCCTGACGATCTGCGCGGCAACCGCGACTTCAAGCGCCTCTGGCTCGCGCAGGCGGTGAGCGCGTACGGCTCGCGCATCACGCGCACCGCGTTGCCGATCATCGCGGTCAAGACGCTCGCCGAGTCCGACGGGATGGTGAGCCTCCTTTCGGCGATGCAGCTCGCGCCGGGCGTCGTGCTCGCGATGTTCGCGGGCGGGTTCGTCGATCGCGCGAGCAAACGTCGCATCCTCGTCGCGGCGGATCTGATCCGCGCGTTGCTCGTCCTGTCGCTGACGCTCGCGTGGGCGCTCGGCGCGCTCGGCATGACCCAGCTCCTCCTCGTCGGCGCCGGCGTCGGCGCCGCGAGCGCGCTGTTCCAGATCACCGACATCGCGTTCCTGCCGTCGCTGATCGGCAAGCGCCACCTCGCCGCCGGCAACGCGCGCCTCGAGGCGACCGAGGCGATCGCCGAGATCACGGGCCCCGGCTCGGCTGGCGTCCTGATCGCCGTGCTCGGCGCGCCGCTCGCCGTCGCGCTCGACGCGCTCAGCTACCTCTGGTCGGCGGCCATGCTCGGCCGCATCCGGGCGCCCGACGCGCACGCGCGCGTTCGCATCGACACCGCGCCCGTCGAGAAGCTGCCGAGCACCGGCGAGGACTTCCGGCTCGGGCTGCGCACCGTGTTCGGCCACCCGCTGATCCGCCCGGTCGTCGTCTCGATCATGGTCGGCGCGTTCTCGGGCGGCTTCTATCTGGCGACGTACACGATCTACTGCCTGCGCGCGCTCCAGTTCTCCGAGGCGACGTTCGGCGCCATCATCGCGATCGGTGGCGTCGGCTCGCTCGCGGGCGCGCTCCTCTCGCGCGCGTTCGTCCGCGCTCTCGGCCTCGGCCGCGCGTTGATCGTGACGTCGGTCATCAGCTCGGCGTGCGCGCTGTTCATCCCGCTCGCGAGCGGCGCGCCGCTGATCCTCGGCGTGGCGTTCCTCGCCGCGCATCAGCTGTTCGGCGACGGGTTCGCCGTCGCGTTCTACATCCAGGCGACGACGCTGCGGCAGACCGTGTTGCCGCGCGATGTGCTCGGTCGCGCGAACGCCGCGATCCACGTGGTGACCGCCGGGATGCTGCCGATCGCCGCGTTGCTCGCCGGGGCGATCGCCTCGGCCTTCGGGGTTCACGCGGCCGTCTGGGTCGGCGTGCTGATCGGTGTCCTTGCCCCGGTGATGCTCTGGCCGCTGCGGCACCTGCAGGTGATGCCGGAGCCGGCGGCGTCGGGGCCGATCCAGCAGACCGCGCCCTGACTCGTCAATAAATTCGGATAGGTACGAGGTTAGACCGCGGCCACCGATGGGGCGTTGGTAAGAGCACCCCACTCGCTGCTGGCGCCGCCCCGAAAGCGGCGCCGCGCGGAGGCCAAGGACTCGCCATGTCGACCCGTCTGTCCACGCTGACCCTCTCCCTCGTCACCGCCACCCTCGCGTCGACCTCGGTCGGCGCGCTCGCCTTCGCCGATCGCGCCTACGCGCCGGGACCGACCGTCCGCGCGCCCGCGGCGAGCGAGTCGCCGGCCCCCCCGGGGCTCATGCGCCGCGCGCCGTCGCGCCCCCTGCGTCCGGGGCGCCCGACTTCGCCGCCGCAAGGCGATGGCGCGCCGCCCCCGGGCCAGCACTACGCGAAGCCGCCGCCGTCGGGCGAGCACGTGTCGGCGTCCGAGCCCGAGCCCGCGATGGACCGCGACGCGCTGCGCATCGTCCTCCGCGCCACGCGCGCGAAGAACCTCGCCGCGTTCCGCGCGTACGCCGCGGCTGGCATCTACCCGAGCAACACATACGCGGACGACGAGCTGAACGTCTGGCGCGACCGCGATGGCCACCTCTGCGCGGCCGCGACCATCATCTCGAAGTCCGGCGCGACCGAGCTCGTCACGCGCGTGACGGAGCAGAACAACTTCATCAAGCTCGCCGACGTCAAGCAAGGCCCGATCGAGGATTGGATCCTGACGTCGGGGTTCACGCAGGAGGAGCTCGTCGCGATCCAGAAGCCTTTCATGGGCGTCGCAAAGAAGCCGCCCATGCCGACGCCGGACCCGTTCGACGACGCGGATCCGACGGTCGACACCTCCAAGCGCGCCACCGAGACCGCGCGCTTGAAGAAGGTCTACAAGACCGTCGACGCCCAGCTCGTCCGCGACGAGGCCAAGAGCCTCGACCTCGCCGCTGACCGCCTGCTCAAGCACCCGACCATCGCGTGGCGGGCCCTCGGCTACGGCGCCGAGGGCTGATCGCGAGCCGGATCGCGGTGGCCGGAAGCCACTTCGCGGACGACCGTATCGAGCACCTCGGTGCCCCAGACCAAGCCCGCGACCGGCACCCGCTCGTCGTGCCCGTGGAACATGTCCGCGAACTTGATGCCCGTCCCGCGCTCGATCTTCACCGGCGAGAAGCCGTACCAGCGCGCGCCGGTCTGCGTGAAGTACTTCGCGTCGGTGAAGCCCGGGATCATGTACGGCACCACCACCGCGTCCGGCTCGCGGGCGCCGATCGCGCGGGTGATCGCGTCGTAGACCGGCGAGGCGACCGGCTCGGTCACGACCGGCGGGCATGACTTCATGACCTCGAGCTCGACGCCGTCGCCGAGCACGGCGCGCAGCTCGCGCAGCAGGTCTTCGTCGGTCTGGCCGGGGAGCGTACGACCGTCGATCTCGAACTCGGCCAGGCCGGGGATGACGTTCGTCTTGTTGCCGGCGCGCACGACGGTCGCCGCCGCCGTGTTGCTCAGCAGCGCCGAGAAGCCGCGCGCCACCGAGACGCCGGGGAGGAGCCGCGTGATTCGCGCGAGTAGCTGCGGGCGCGCGACGAGCTTGACCAGCGGCTGGAGCAGCGCCGGCTGCTGGGCGCGCACGGCGTCGAGGAACTGCTCGACGTACCGCGTCGCGTGGACGGGCAGCTGCGTCCGCCCGATCTTCGCGAGCGCCTCGCCAAGCTGCGTGATGACGCTGTCTTGCCGCGGCATCGAGCCGTGGCCAGGCTCGCCGGTGATCCGCGCGCGGACCCAGCAGAAGCCCTTCTCGGCGACCTGCACCGGATAGAACGTGGTGTCACCGAGGTGGAGCGAGAAGCCGCCTGACTCGCCGATGGCGTACTCCGCCTCGACGAGCGAGCGGTGCTGCTCGACGAGGAAGCGGGAGCCGAGGTCGCAGCCCGCCTCCTCGTCCGCGACCGCCGCGAAGATGACGTCGCGCTCGAGGGTCGCGCCGGTGCGCGCGAGCCGCCGCATGATCGCGGTGCACATCGAGGCCATGTTCTTCATGTCGATGGCGCCGCGGCCCCACAGGCAGCCCTCGTACTCCTCGCCGGAGAACGGCGGGCGCCGCCACTTGCTCGCGTCTGCCTCCACGACGTCGAGATGAGCGGTGAGCAAGAGCGGCGGCAGCGTGCCGCGGCCGCGGTGGCGAACGACGAGGTTCGTGCGGCCGGGGACCGCTTCGAGGAGCGTCGGCGTGTAGCCGACCTCGGCGAGCTGGGCGGCCAGGTAATCCGCGCAGATGCGCTCGTTACCCGGCGGGTTCGTGGTGTCCATGCGCAGGAGCGCCTGACACATCCGACGCGCGTCGTCGCCGAGGCTTGGAACTACAGAGGCAGCAGCGGTCGCCATCGCGGCGGAGCATACGCGACCGCTACTTTGCGGCCAGGGTCGTGTCCCCCTTGATGTCGAGGAATGGCGAGAGCTTCTTCCAGGTCTTGTAGCCGAAGCCCTTCACGTGGCGCAGATCCTCGGTCCGCTTGAACCCGCCGTTCTTCTTGCGCCACGTGACGACGCGCTCCGCCTTCGACGGCCCCACGGTCGGCAGGAGCATCAGCTGCTCCTCGCTGGCCGTGTTGAGGTTGAGCTTGCCGGTGAGGTCCTTGTGGTTCGACTTCTTCGCGGCGGGCGGACCATCGGAGGGCGCGGCCGCGCCACCGCCGCCGCCGGGCGTGACGGCGGCGACCCCCGGCGGCGACGGGGCGGCGCTGGCGGAGCTGGCCGTCATCCATGTGCCCCCCATGGTGACGACGAGGGCGGTGACCGCGACGATCGCGGCGAGCTTGGTGCGGCTGGAGAAGTACGCGAGCTTGGTGATGAGCGTGTTCATGACAGTTGGTCCTTGGCGTCTCGAGGGTCAAAGCGGAAAAAAGCTGAGTTGGGTGGGGTGGTCGAGAGGAGCGGGGTGCGAGCTTAGAAGGGCGCCGGCTCGGCCGCGGACATCGCGCCGGCGCCGCCGCCAGACGGCGCGTGGCTGCGCCGACCTTCGCGTTCGCGCAGGTCCTCCTCGGTCACCTCGCGGAGCTGGAGCTTCCCGGTGATCGGGATCGCGTCCACGAACATGTTGATCGAATCGTCCTTGTTCCCGTATCCGGAACCGATTCGCATCCAGTAGGTGCCGCCATCCTTCTTCGGGATGAGGGCGAGGATCTTGAACATCTTCTTGTGCAGCACGGGGCTCTCCTTGGTTCTTCGACGACGTTGCGTCGCCAGCGCCTAGAGCAACCCCGGTGCCGCGCCTAACCCCGCGTTCCCACTCACCACCCCGTCCGGTGTCCGGCGGTCCCCGGCCACCGCGTCCGGCTGCCGGACAAAAACAAAGGGGCCAGGCCCCATCGGTGTGCCATCGGGGCGCCATCAGGGCGTCATCAGGGCGCGACGTGCGCTGGGCGGCGCGACCGCGGCCCAGTGGCGCGCGCGGATGGTCAGGCCGGCGAGGTCAACCGTTCGGCGATGCGCGAGCGCCCAGCGGTGCAGGTCATCGAAGCTGAGGTAGACGGCCGCGTCGAAGCCCGTCGCGGGATGGTTGCAATGCCCGCGCTGTTCGCGCCGGACGTCGAGCTCGAGGACGTCCGCGGGCGGCGATCGATCCGCGAGCGGAACGGCACGCCGAGCGCCTCGAGACGCTCGACGACCGGCCGGCTGAGATCAGCGACCGCTCGGCCGCCCCCCGTGTGGTCAGCGCAGGGCGACGTCGAGGCGCGCGGCGCCCGTGGCGCCGACGGTGACCTTCCGATGCACCTCGATCGGCGCGCCGTACTTCATCTCACCGGCTGCGGTCGCCGTCGTGATCGGCGCCTGCCAGACCGTGACGTCGTAGGTGCCGGCGGCGAGCTCGTCGATGCGGAACCGGCCGGCGTCGTCGGTGACGGCGTAATACGGCGTGTCGAGCCCGATGACCCAGGCCGGCGTCAGCTTGCCGTCGTCGCCATCGACGCGCAGCACGCCGATCGGCGCGTCGAGCGGCGCGCGCCCGCCCTCCTGCAGGTCGATCGTGCGGACCGTGCCCGCGGCCGGGGTGACGCGCACCTTTGCCGCGGTCGCGTCGCCGTGGATCGTCAGCACCGCCGGCGCGGGCGCCACGATCTGCGCCGCGGGCAACAGCCGACACCCGCGCTTCGCGAGCACGCCCCCCACCGTCGCGGCCCGTGCGTAGCTCGGCAGCGGGCGGCCGGTCTCGATCTTCGCGATGAACACGAGCGCGCCGCCGACGCCGCGCCCGGCGCCGACGTGCAACGTCGGGTTGTCGCCCGCCCCGCACGCCGTCGTCACGCGCGGCGGGAGCGCGCCCGGCCAGGACACGACGCCCTCGATCGCGCCCGTCAGGCCGTCCTGCGCGTCGTACTCCATGGGGGGCACCGCCGGCGCCCCCCAGTCGCGCGGCAGCATCGCCGCGTAGCCGAGCCCGCCGTACAATTCGCCGCCGTAGCCGAGGCCGCCGTACCCGACGCCGCCGCCGAACGCGGTCTGATCGAACGACGCGGCGAGCTGGTTGGCGCGCGCCGTCTCCGCCGTGCGCTCGGCGGCCGCGACCTCCTCGTCCTCGGTCACGAAGCCCGCCGACGCGTGCGAGAGGAAGCCATGGCCGTCGTCGTGGTGATCGCCGGCCGGGAACATGGCCGCGGCCGGCGTCGCCCGCGGTCCGCAGGCCACGCCGCTCACCGCGAGGGCGAGCGGGAGCACGAGGCGGAAGCGGCGCATCCCGGCAAGCATGCACGGCGCGGCGGGGCAGATCAAACCGCGTCGTCGGCGGGCGGCGGCTGCGTCGTGTCCTGGAGGCTGTCGTTGCCGAGGCGCGCGGCGAGGGCGTCGAGCTCCGCCATCCGCGCCGCCTCCCAGTCGGGCGCGATCGCCGCGCGCACGGTGGCGCCGGGCTTCGCGGGCACGAGGCTCATCGCGCGCTCGGCGAGCGCGGTGATCGTGAGGCTCGGGTTGACGCCGAGGTTCGCCGGGACGGCCGAGCCGTCCACCACGTACAGCCCGGGGTGCCCGAACGCCTGGTGGTCGTGGCCCACGACGCCGCGCTCCGTCGTATCCGCGATCGGCGCGCCGCCGAGGATGTGCGCCGTCGTCGGCACGTCGAACAGGACCTCGAGGATCGACGACTGCGCCACGCCGTTCACCTCGGTCGCGAACGTGCGCGCGACCTCGTTGCCGAGCGGGATGAAGCTCGGGATCTTCTCGCCGCTGCCCGTGCCGCTGTCGAGCGAGCGCCGCCACAGCCGCGACCACTTCCGGCGCAGCCGCAGCGCGATCGAGTTGTCGAGCGTCTGCATCACGAGGAGGTAGATGCCCTTCTTCGCGGTGCCGAACGGCCACAGCGAGCGCGCGAGCCGGAGCGGGTGCCGCACGGCGTTGCCGAGAAAGCGCAGCCAGCGCGGCATGCGACCGCCGCCGTCCGTCAGGAGCGTGCCGAGGGTCGCGAGCGCGTCGGAGCCGGCGCTGTAGCGGCAGATCTCGACGTGCGTGTCGTCGCTCGGGTGGATCGACGCGCTGATCGCCACGCCGCGGTCGTAGCGGCCGCGGGGCGCGCCCGACTTCACGCCGAGGATCGACTCGCTGTTCGTGCGCACGGTCTTGCCGAGGGTGTCCGACAGGTTCGGCAGCGTCCCGCGTGCCTTGCACTCGAGCAGGAGCTGCACGCTGCCGAGGACGCCGGCGGCCATGATGACCTTGGGCGCGCGGATGACCTGCCGGTCGCGGCCGACCCACGCGCCGGTCGCCTCGTGCGTGACCTCGTAGCCGCCGCCGGGGAGCGCGCGCACGTCGGTGACGGTGCGCATCGGCTCGATGACGGCGCCGAGCTGCTCGGCGAAGTAGAGGTAGTTCTTGTCGAGCGTGTTCTTCGCGTCGAAGCGGCAGCCGACCATGCAGCCGCCGCACAGCGTGCACGAGCTGCGCGCCGGGCCCGCGCCGCCGAAGTAGGGATCGGGCGCGGCGGTGCCGGGCGCCGTGCCGGGTGCGCCGAGGTAGACGGCGATCGGCGTGCGGACGTACGTGCTCGCGCGGCCGAGCTTCTTCGCCACGGCCGCGAGCGCGCGATCCGGCTCGCCGTCGTGGCGGTTCTGCGTGACGCCGAGCATGAACTGTGCGCGCCGGTAGAACGGGAGCAGCGCCGCGCGGACGTCGTCGGTGCGGCCGGGCCACGCGCTCGTGGAGAAGAATGCCGGCGGCGGGACGTAGAGCGTGTTCGCGTAGACGAGCGAGCCGCCCCCGACGCCGCTGCCGCTGAGCACGAACACGTCGGACAGGAACGAGAGCCGCAGGATCCCGAAGCACTTCGCCGCCGGGAGCCACAACGACTTGCGCGCGTTCCAGTTCGTCCGCGGGAAGTCCTCCGCGCGCCAGCGCTTGCCGCGCTCGAGGACGGTGACGGCGTAGCCCTTCTCGGCGAGGCGCAGCGCGGAGACGGAGCCGCCGAAGCCGCTGCCGATGATGATGACGTCCGTCTCGGTCGCGGTCATGGCTTGGCCCCGTACATGTCTGACAGCGTAGCGGCAGTCACGGCCAGGAGCGCGCGTGCATCGGCGATCGAGATCGATGTCGCGTACGAGACCCGCACCCCAGACTGCGACACCGTGGTGCCGAGCAGCGCGTTGACGGCGTGGCTGCGCTTGAGCGCGAGCTTGAGGAGGGTGCTGTCGCTCACGCGCTGCTGGACCTGCGCGAGCGCCGTGACGAACTCGGCGGCGTCGGCCTCCGTCGCGAAGACGATGTTGCCGCGCACGAGCCAGCCCTGCTTGACGAGCTCGGCGGCGATCGTCGCGCGCGCGGGCGCCATGATCGACGCGACGCCCAGCCCGACGTCCGGCAGCTTGTAGCGCTTCGCCGAGCCGCCGATGGTGACGACGAGGGCCGGGCCGCGCGGATCGCCGCTCTCCGCCTCGATCTTGCGGATCCCCTCGAGCCACGGCGGGAGGAGCCTCGGCGCGGCCTCGAGCTTCTCGAGATCGCCCGTCGATGCGGCGAGGAGCGGCGCGGTCAGGTTGGCGGGCTGCGTGAGGACGAACCAGCCGCGGAACGGCGCGAGCACGACGCGCGGATCTTTGTTCGGCGGCGCGGCGCGGCGCCCGAGCATGCCGCCCTTCGCGGGTGACCACGTGAACTGGGCGGCGAGCGTGTCGCGGAGCACGGCGCGCGTGATCGACGTATGGGCGACGAGGGTGGTCGCGGTGGCGTCGCGCGGGGCGGGCGTGGAGATGACGAGGGTGTCGAGCTTGTCGGCGAGGTGCGGCGGGTGCTGCGGATCGAAGAGGACCTGGTAGTCGGGGAGCGGGCGGAGGATCTTCTCGGCCAGGGCGGCCCACTCCGTGCCGCGCAGGCGATCGAAGCGGACGAGCGCGGTGACGACGTGGCCGGCGGGGAAGTAGGCGAGGAGGTTCGCGGCGGTGCCGGCGGTGGTGGGCGCGCCGTCGACGGCGGCGGCGGTCTCGGTGGCGGAGCCGGCGGAGGAGCCGGAGCCGAACGTGATGTCGGAGGGGACGCCGGTTCCGCTGCCGGTTCCGCTGCCGGTCTCCGCGACCGCGACGGCGAGCGGCTGGCCGCGGCCGCTGCCGCTGCCGGTCTCCGCGACCGCGAGCGGCTGGCTGCTGCCGCTGCCGTCTGCCGCGACCGCTTCGGCGCTACCGCTACCGCTACCGCTACCGCTCTCCGCCACCGCCTCCGCGCTACCGCTACCGCTACCGTCGGCCGCGTCGTCGGGGATCGCCACCAGCATCGCGTCCGGTCTCGATCGCGCATCGGGCTTCGGCCGCGCGTCGGGCCGCGCGTCGGGCGCTGCGTCCGGGACCGCGTCGATGCTCGCGTCCATCGGCCCGTTGTAATCGTCATCCGCCGGCCGCGGCTGCGTGCTCGCGGGCGTCGGCGCCTCGTCTTTGGCCGCAGCGGCGGCGGCGGCCTCCTGCTCCTGTCGGAGCTTCTCTTCCGGGAGCGCCTCGACCGCCGGCGCTGCGGGCGCCAGCTCCACGTCCACCAGGTCCTCCGCCGGCTCGCCCCGGGGCAAGATCACGCGCCCCCCGATACCGAGCACCAGGTGCGCCGCGACCGAGGCGATGATCGCGCTCGCGAGCCAGGTTCGGGAGGTTCGGGCGGCCATCAGATTCTTCAGATTCTCGACGACGGACTCTGCTCGCAGTAGCATCCCGCCATGGCCGAGTCCAGCGAGCGCGAGCTCACGGCCGACGAGGCCGCCTACGTCGCGGCCGCCCGCGCCAAGGCCGACCTCCTCTACGCCGGCGTGCGCACCCCGCACCGCAGCTGCGGCATCGCGCTCGCGGAGACGTTCGGGTTGCCGACCCCTGCCTACCAGGCCCTCCGCCGCGGGGGGATCACCGGCCGGGGCGCATGCGGCGCCATCCGCGCCGGGGAGCAGGTCCTGGGCGAGCTCCTCGGCGACCCCGACCCGATCGGCCAGGTCACGCCGGAGCTGCGCGCGGCCGTCACCTGGTATCAAGCTGCCTGGCAGCGCACGCGGTTTTCGGCGCCGGGACGCGAGGATCCGCTCGCGCCCACCTCCGGTGAAGCCGCTCCCGACATCACCTGCGACCGCCTCGTCCGCCCGCACGGCGACTTCATGGGCCCCGCCCGCAAGGCGTTCTGCACGAGCCTGGCCGCCGACGTCGCCGCGCTCACCGCCGAGGCCCTCGTCCGCTTCGCCCCTGCCACCGCCCGTCCCCCGATCACGTCGACGCCAGGAGCTACATGAAGCTGACCACCGAGCAGGTCGCCGCCGTCGTCACCGAGGCGTCGCAGAAGATGTCCGATCCGAACTACTCGGCCGTGATGGTCGGCGGGTTCGTGCAGTCCCAGACGCCGATCGCGCAGTTCATCAGCGCCCACACCGACGAGATCGGCGGCGCGGAGTCCATCATCAACGTGATCTTTCACTGCGCGCTCGTCGGCACGGCGTTCGAGCGCAACGGCGGCCGCCTCCGGGAGCTGACGTACGAGGATCTCGACGCGGCTTCACAGGGCGAACCGATGTTCCACCTCCAAGAGCGTCAGCCCGCCGTCGCGGAGTTCATCCTCGCGAACGTGGAGCACGCCGAGGCGCAGAAATTGATCGCGCTGATCGCGCTCGCCATCGACGGCACCCGGTAGCGTTTCCTGGTACGACTCGGCCCATGCCGAACCCGACCGCGACGTTCGAGACCTCGCTCGGAAACTTCACCGCCGAGATCTACGTGCAGCAGATGCCGATCTCGGGAGGTAACTTCGTCAAGCTCGCCAAGAGCGGCTTCTACGACGGGTTGCACTTCCACCGCGTGATCAAGGACTTCATGATCCAGTTCGGGTGCGAGCACTCGAAGGATCCGAACAGCCCGCGCTGTGGCACGGGCGACTCGCCGTTCGGCCGCGTGGCCGACGAGGCCCCCGCCGATCAGAAGCTCTCGAACGAGCCGGGCACGCTGTCGATGGCGAACACGGGCCGCCCGAACAGCGGCGGCGCGCAGTTCTTCATCAACACCGTCCACAACGCGTATCTCGACTGGTTCACGCCCGGCCCGTCCAAGCACCCGGTGTTCGGCAAGATCACGTCGGGCATGGACGTCGTGAAGAAGATCGAGACGGCACCGACGGCCTCGGGCGACCGCCCGAAGACGCCGATCAAGATGATCAAGGTCACGGTCAACGAGTAACGGCCGGCGGCCGACCGGCGGCGCGCGCGCATCGTCAGCGCCGGCAGAGCCGCTGACCCACGAGCCAGGCGAACCACGCCGCGGCGCCGAGGCCGACCAGGCAGACGAGCAGCGCGAACACGAGCGTCGGACGCGTACCCTGCTCGACGACGGCCGCGTCGGACGCGAGGTTCAGCACGTCGAGGATGGCGCTCCGCTCGGATGACGACGCCGTCGCGGGCTCGAGGAGACCCTCCACGGGCGCGCGGAACGAGTCGCGCAGCCGCTCGGCGACGGCCGTGTACGAAGCGTCGTCGGGGTGGTGCGTCACGAGGTAGATGACGTCCGGGTCCGTGCGGCGCACGACCAGATGTGCGCTGCCCTTCGTCACGCCCGCCGGACGTAGCGGGACATAAACGGAGGTGACGTCGTCCGTGCCGAGGACACGGGTGCCGGCCCGGGTCTCGGACCGGACCTCGATGCCCAGGTTGTCGAGATCCGGGGCGCATCCGGTCAGCCGGACCCAATGTGCGTCGGGGTGCTGCGCCAGATAATCCGCGCAGGAGATCACGAGCGGCTCGCGCTCGCGCACGGCGACCGCCACGTTGGTCCCGCCCCACCACAGCGCCAGAGCCGCGACACCGGCCGCCAGCAGCGCTTGCATCGATAGCCTCACGCGCGACCGATACCACAGGTCCGCCGTCACGCCGCCGGGCGCGCCGCGCGCATCGCGAGGCTCGGGCTAGGCGAGGCCGATCTTGCCCGCCGCGCGCATCGCCTGGAGCTGCTCGGTCAGCTGCGCGGCCTCGATCTCCTCGCGCATCCCCGGCCGCGCGTCGACGTACGTCGCCCACGCGCTCTTCATGAACGTCTCGACGTCCACGTCGTGCTCGACGCACATCTCGGCCACGCGGCGCAGCAGCAGGCTCGCCTTCACCTGCCACGTCGCCTCCGGCTGCACGTCGGCGGACGGCGCCGACTCCGTGGACCCAGGCGCCTGCAGGTTCGGGTGATTCGTCATGCACCTAACAGAACCATCGAGAAGGGTCATGGCAACCCCCCATTTGCCGAGCGGTTCCGCTCTCCGAGCTCGCCCTGGCCCTCGACGCGCACCAGGCACCGCAGCAGCTCCGCGACGCCCCAGGCCTGGGCCACGCAGCCGCCCGGCGTGTACGGCGGCTCGGCGTCGAAGACCTCGCTGACGAAGCCGATGCAGTTCTCGCCGAGGTGGGTGCACAGGCCCGCCAGGGCCGCCCGCGCGCCCGCGACATCATCGGGCCGCACGCGGAGCAGCGCGTCGACGTACGGGCCGATGAGCCAGCTCCACACGGTGCCCTGGTGGTACGCGGCGTCGCGCGTGAGCAGGTCGCCGCGGTACGTGCGCTTGTAATCGGGGTGGCTCGGCGAGAGCGAGCGCAGGCCGACCGGCGTCAGCAGATCGCGCTCGACCACCGCGAGGACCGAGGCCCAGTGCGCCGGCGCGAGCACCGGGTTCGGCAGCGAGATCGCGAACACCTGGTTCGGGCGGCACGCGGGATCGTCGCCCGCCTCGCCGTCGACCACGTCGAACAGGTGCCCCGTCGCCGGGTTCCAGAACCGCTTTTCGAACGACGCCTGCGCGCGGTCCGCCGTCGCCTTCATCTCCGCCGAGCCCGTCGGATCACCGGAGCGATACAACCAGTCCTCCATCAGGCGGACGGCGTTGTACCAGAGCGCGTTGATCTCGACGGCCTTGCCCCGGCGCGGCGTGACGACCCAGTCCCCCGCCTTCGCGTCCATCCACGTCAGCTGGTAGCCGGGCGCGCCCTGCGCGAGCAGCCCGTCCGCTGGATCGACGTGGATGCCGAAGCGCGTGCCGGCGAGGTGGGCCTCGATGATGTCGCGCAGGGTCGGGAGCAACTTGCGGAGCATGTGCGCGTCGCCGGTGACGCGCAGGTACCGGTCGATCGCGTGGAAGAACCACAGGGTCGCGTCGGCCGTGTGGTAGAGGCCCTCGTTGGCGCCCTCGGGGAACATGTTCGGCACGAGGCCGTCGCGCACGTGGTTCGCGAACATCTGCAGGATCGAGCCGGCCTGCTGCACGCGGCCCGTCACGAGCGTAAGGCCCTCGAGCGAGATCATCGTGTCGCGGCCCCAGTCCGTGAACCAGTGGTAGCCGGCGATCACCGTCCAGGCCTCGCGGCCCGCGGCGCGCATGCGCACGTGGTCTTCGCTGCGGCCGGCCGGGCGCACGACGAACGCGTCCGCGGCGAGGACGAGCTCGGCGGCGATGCCGGCGCGGGCGCGCGGCACGGCGGCCTCGATCCGACGGCGCCGCCGATCCACCTCGGCCGCGATCGCCTCCGCCGGCGTCATCACGTTCAAGGTCTGCCAGCTCTCCGTCGACGCGGTCAGCGCGACGGTCTCGCCGGGCGCGAGGTCGGCGCGGAAGCGGCCCGGGCTATACAGCGCGCCGCGCGAGTCGTACCCGCGGTCGGCCTCGATGCCATACGCGAGCTCGGCGACCGGCTCGGGCTCGATGACGAACGAGCCGCGCGGCGTGTCGAGGTGGAGGCGGAGCGGCGGCAAGGGCGAGGGCGCGATGACCTCGATGCGCGCGCCGAACGCGGACAGCGGGTACGCCTCGGGGACCACGGCCGACACGTGCTCGTCGTGGCCGCGGAACTGGATCGCGGGCCGGAGCTCGAGGCGCGCGGTGGTGCCCTCGAGCAAGCGGAACGTGATGATCGCCGTGTTGAGGCCGTGCGTCATGGTCACGCGCCGCTCGAGCGCCACGCCCGCGCCGCGATACGTCCAGATCGGGAGTCCGAGCTCCACGCGAAAATCGGCGAGCTCGAGGGCCCGGCCGCTCGACAGGTTCGGCGGACACCAGCCGATGTCGATGCGCGACCGATCGGGGAGCCGCAGCTGCTGCGCGATCGACGACAGCATCATCACGCGCCCGGCGGGGTTCGGCAGCGACGCGATCAGGAGGCCGTGATACCGGCGCAGCGGCATGCCCGAGACCGAGCCGGCCGCGTAGCCGCCGAGGCCGTTGCACACGAGCCACTCGCGGAGCCCGAGTTGATCGGGCGGGGCGATGGCGTGGCGGATCGGGTCATCGGGCTCGGCGTTTTCATGCATGCGTCAGTCCTTCGGCTTCGTCGTCGTGGCCAGCAGGCGCGTCGGGGCCAGCAGCACCGCGCCGCGCCCGGGGATCATCATGCCGGCGGGCGTGAACGGCGGCGGCGTCCCGTGCCCGCCGTACCGCGGGTCATCGCTCGACCAGATCAGCGTCCATGCGCAGCCGGTCGGCGGCGCGATGCGCGGCTCGGCGACCGAGCCCGCGTGCAGCGTGTTACCGAGGTTCACGAGGAGCAAGCGGTCGTCCGCCGGGTCGTCCTGCCAGTACCGAAAGCAGAACGCGCGGTCGCGCAGGAGCGCGCCATCGCACGCGCCGGGGCGCTGGTCGGTGTACGCGCGGTCGCGCTTGCGCAACGCGAGGAGGTCGCGATGCAGCCGCACGGCCGGCGCGTCGAGGTCGCGGAGCGCGGGGTCGAGGATGCATGCGCGGAACGTGGCCTCGGCGCCGGGCACGGTCAGCGCGTCCTGGCCCTCGCGCGTGCCGAGCGTGTCGAACTGCTTGCAGAAGGCGTTGCGACCGGCATGCACGAGCGCGTCGAGCTCGGGGCCGTGGCTCGCGAAGTAGAACCAGGGCGCGCGCGAGCCCATCTCCTGGCCCTGGAACAGCATCGGCAACGGCGGCGTGAGGAGGAGCAGCGCGGTCAGCGCGCGCAGCGTCATCGGATCCGAGATCGTCGTGAGGCGCGCGCCGTTGCCGAGGTTCGCGACCTGGTCGTGGTTCTCGAGGAAGTGAACGAAGCGCGCCGGGGCGAGGCCGCGGGTGGGCGAGCCGCGCGGTTGCTTCTGCCACGGGTAGAGCTGGCCCTGGTACAGGAAGCCGCGGGTGACCGCAGAGATCAGCTCTTGCGACGTGCCGTGATAATCGTGCAGGTAGCCGTCGATGAGGCCGGTGAGCGCGACCCGCGCCGTGTGGTGAAAGTCGTCGTTCCACAGGGCGTCCAGGCCGTGCTCCGTGATGAGGTTCGCGTGCTGCGGCTCGTTCTCGCCGACGATGAACAGCGTGCGCTCCGGCGCCGCCGCGCGCGCGCGATCGACCATCTCCTGGATGACGTGCTGGCTCGCGTCGTCGCGAGGCGCGTCGTGGATCGCCTGCGTGGCGTCGATGCGAAGGCCGTCGAGGTGGAACTCGTCGATCCAGTAGCCGGCGTTCGCGACGAAGAACTCGCGCGTACCGGAGACCGAGAAGTCGAGCGTCTCGCCCCAGTCATTCTGCTTGCCCGCGAACCGGTAGGCCGGCGCGAGCTCGAACATCATGTTGCCGGCCGGGCCGAGGTGGTTGTAGACGACGTCGAGGATCACGGCGAGGCCGAGCGCGTGGGCGCGATTGACGAACGCGCGCAGCTCGTCGGGCCGGCCGTAGAGCCGCGTCGGCGCGTAGAAGTTCACGCCGTCGTAGCCCCAGCCGCGCGGGCCGTCGAAGTCGTTGACCGGCATCACCTCGAGCGTCGTGATGCCGACGTCGGCCAGGTAGGGGAGGACCTCCATCGCGGCGGCCCACGTGCCGGCGGGCGTGAACGTGCCGACGTGCAGCTCGTAGAGGACGTGCCCGTCGCGCGGGATGCCGCGCCAGGCGGCGTCGGTCCAGACGAACGCCGCGGGGTCGATGACCTCCGACGGGCCGAACGGACCCTCGGGCTGGAAGCGCGAGGCAGGGTCCGAGAGCAGATCCGTGCGCGCGTCCATGCGCAGGCGGTAGCGCGCGCCGGGAGCGAGACCGAGGACGAGGCCGCTGAAGTAGCCGCCGGGCTCCGCGGTGAGCGCGACGTCGCGCGCGGCGGGGGCCTCGATCACGACCGCGAGCTGCTTCGCCGCCGGGGCCCAGACGCGGAACGCCACGCCAGCGCCGTCGGGTGTGAGCTCCGCGCCGATCGGGAGCCGGCGCGGGCGGTCGTGCATCGCGCACGAGACTGCACCCGCCATTCCAGGTTGTCCCCCCGACCATGGCCCCTAACCATGGGCTCGCGGCGAGCGTGCCCGCGCAGCGAGCGACCGCGCCCACCCCCACCGACGCCGTCAACGCCGCGTGGTCACGGTCGGTAGCCATCGCTGAGGGTGCCCAGAAACGCCACGATGTCGGCGATCTCCGGCTCGCCGAGCGCCGGTCGGTCGCCGGGGTGACCGCCAAACGGCGGGTCGCGCGTGAGGTTCTCGCGGTATCGCGCCGGCAGGTCGTCGTACGGGTCGCCGTGCGCGTACCAGCGCCGAGGGGTGACGTCCCGGGTGGCGTAGAACGCGACGACATCGCGGAGGCTGGTCAGCGCGCCGTTATGAAAGAAGCGCTTGCGCGTGGCGACGTTGCGCAGGCTCGGCGTGCGGAACTTGCCGCAGTACTCGCCGTGCGTGGCGAGGTCCGTGCGATACGGACCGCAGAGCCCGAGATCGTAGAACGCGGGATCCGCATCGGCCGCGAGCGCGCGATTGCGGGGGACGCCGAGCGCGACGAACCCGTAATCGGTGAAGACCGGGACGCCGCTGGTGATCGCGTCGGGGTGGCAGCTCGCGCAGTTTCCCTTCGCGGGATCGTCGAACAGCTCCTTGCCGTGCGCCTCGCGCGCGCCGAGCGTGGCGCGCTTGTGAATCACGGCGTCGTACTTACTATCGTACGGATAGAAGAGCGCGGGGTCCTGCTGATACACCTCGAGCGCCCACGTGACGGCCTTGACCGCCGAGGCCGTCGTCGCGAGCGCGTCCGTCCCGAAGCGCGCGCGCAGCTCGTTTGCATACGGCGCCGCGCGGACGCGCGCCGCGAGGTCGTCCTCGGACGCGTTTGCCATCTCGACCGGGGACAGCAGCGGAGCGAGCGCCTGGGCGTGGGCCGAGGCCGCTCGTCCGTCCCACGTGTAGCCGCCCGCCGCACCCTGGTCGACCGCGTCGTTGTCGTCCGAATCGTGGAAGTGCTCGTCGAACGGTGGCACGTGCTGCAGGTAGCGCAGGGACGGCGCCGCGCGGGCGCCGCGATCACGGCCGCTCACGCCGCCGGGCGGCACCACTTGATCACCGGGCGGCCCGAACGCGTGATCGGGGTCGTGGCAGCTCGCGCACGCGAGGTGACCCGAGGCAGAGAGCCCGCGGTCACGAAACATCTGCGCGCCCAGCGCGGCGAGCTCTGCGCTCGTGGGCGTTCGCGCGAACGTCGCCGCGTAGAATGACGACGCGCTCGCGGGGGGCGCGGCCGCCGCGCGCGCCGGCCGTTCGAGGGACCGGCGGGCGGGCGGCGTCGCCGACGGGGCGGGCGCCGGACCGCCCCGGGCGATGGCGGGCACGGGCTCGTCCCGACAGGCCAGCGTGGTCAGCGCGCAAGCGAGCATGACGAACCGCATGTCTCATCATGCTCGCGGCGCGATGACAGGCGCGTCACGCGGATGTGACGAGCGCAAACGCGTGCGTTGCGAGGCGCCGGTCTGCACGCGATGCGCACGCTCTCGCTGGCCGCTCGGGTGGTCGGTGGTGGCGGGTCGAGCTGCCGTCTCGCGGCGCGTCCGGTCGCGGGTCCGCGCGCGGTTTGCGACGTGCTCGTCACCGGTGATTCAGCGATCCACGCGGACGCGCGTAGAACGCACCTCGCATCTCCGCGGGCACCGACGCGGATGACGCGCTCGTCGCACGCGCGCGACGAGCGTGCCTTGCAGGTGCGGTCCGGCCCCTGCACCAGCGCCGGTCCGAGGTCGCCATGAACACCAAGCTTGCTTCGCTGTGTGTCGCTTTCGTCTCCGCGTGCGGGGGATCCCCGGCTACTCCGTCGACCGAGCCGGATGCCGGATCGGGCGGCGCGCCCGACGCGAGTCCCGGAGCGCGAGGCCTCGCGAAGATCGACAACGTCGTCGTCATCTTTGCCGAGAATCGCGGCTTCGATAACCTGTACGGCTCGTTCCCCGGGGCCAACGGGTTGCCGCAGAACGGCACGTACACCGCCCAGCTCGATCGCGATTACGCGACCCTGCCCAAGCTGCCGCAGACGTGGGGCGGCGTGACGGCCTCGGGCTTCACCCCCGTGATCACGCAGGCGATGAGCGACGGGCTGGCGAACGCGCCGTACGGCCTCGAGCACACCTACTCGGGCTTCGACCAGACGTTCATCACGCGCGACCTGTACCACCGCTTCTTCGAGAACCAGATGCAGATCGACGGCGGCGCCAACGACATGTTCGCGGCATACGCCGACGCGGGCGGCCTGGTGATGGGCCACTACGACGGCAGCGCGATGGCGATGTGGAACATCGCGCAGAGCTTCGTCCTCGCCGATAACTTCTTCATGGGGGCGTTCGGCGGCTCGTTCCTCAATCATCAGTACTTGATCTGCGCGTGCGCCCCCGAGTACCCGGACGCCGACACCGCCGCCGCTCAGCCCACGATCGCCGTGCTCGACACTGACTTCGATGGCAACTACTACCCGCAGCTCTCCCTCGGTTCGGATTCGCCAGCCTCCGCGCTCGACGGCGCGCCCAAGTTCGTGAAGAGCGGAAACCTCACGCCCAAGAACTACCTCGGCGATGGCACGTTTCACGCCGTCAACACGATGGCACCGCCCTACCAGCCGAGCTTCGTCGCGCCCGCCGCGTCGGACGTCGACCACCTGTACGCGGACCCCGGCGCCGCCCCCACGCTTCCGCCGCAGACCGCCGCCACGATCGGCGATCGCCTCGACGGCGCAGGTGTGACCTGGAGCTGGTTCAGCGGCGCATGGAGCGAGACCCTCGCCACCGCGATCGGCGATCGTAAGTTCCCTGCGACCACGACGCCGGGCGCTGCTCCCAACTTCCAGTTTCACCACCAGCCCTTCAACTACTACGCGGCCTTCGATCCCGTCGCGCACGCGGATGCGCGGCAGAAGCACCTCGGCGACTACACGGATCTGATGTCGCACGTCGCGGCGGGGACCTTGCCCGCGGTGACGTTCTACAAGCCGGAGGGCGACCTCAACGAGCACGCCGGCTACGCCGCGCTCTCCGCGGGCGACGAGCACATCGCGGGCCTGATCGCGTCGCTGCAGGCGAGCCCGCAATACGCGCACATGATGATCGTGGTCACGTACGACGAGAATGGCGGCTGGTGGGACCATGTCGCGCCGCCGCAGGGCGACCTCGTGGGTCCGGGCACGCGCGTGCCGGCCATCATCGTCTCGCCGCTGGCCAAGCCGCATTTCGTCGACCACACGCCCTACGACACGGGCTCGATCCAGCGCCTCTTGAACCGGCGGTTCGGGCTCGCGCCCCTGCCCGGCCTCGTCGCCCGCGACCAGGCGCTCGCCGCTCACGGCGAGCCCGCGATGGGCGATCTGACCAACGCGCTCGACGTGGAGTAACTCGCGGCCGCGTCGTCGCGCCGGCCGGCTCCGCGTTCGACACGGCCGGGGAAGTGGTCTAGCTTCCGCGCATGAACCGCCTCGGTCTCCTCGGCCTGGTCGCGAGCGCCCTCGTTGCGTGCAGCCATCCCCAGCCCCAACCGCCCGTCTCGCCGCTGCCGGCCGACAAGCCGGCCGAGCCGGTCGCGAAGACCGACGCACCGCCGCCCGCACCCGCGCCGCCGGAGCCGCCGAAGCTGGCGCCGCACGACACCACGATCGATGCGCCGGTCACCACGGTGAAGCTCGGTGCCCCGGGCAAGGGCAAGCGCGTGGTCGCGAAGGTCGCGCCGGCCGCGGGCGGCAAGACGCCGATCGAGCTGCACGTCGACTTCACGGCGACGCAGAACGGCCAGACGCAGCCGACGCCGACGCTCGTCCTGCGCGGCGACGCCGAGGCGGTCACCGTGGACAAGGACGGGACGCAGTACAAGCTCACGGTGACCGCGACCGATACGCACTACGCGGCGGGCGTGGCGAAGGTGCCGCAGCTCGAGGCCGGGCTCGCCGGCAC
>JANXOM010000381.1 GCA_025353585.1 Deltaproteobacteria bacterium | reverse complement strand
CTCGGCCTTGTCGAGCTTGACGATGATGTTCTTGAGCTGCGCGACGATGCGGTCGACGGTCGGTTTGTTGAGCCGCAGGTCCGAGAGGTCCTCGAACATCTGGGCGCGGTTCGCCTTCTGCGCGTCCTTGACCTTCTTCTTCTTGGAGTCGGTCGAGCCCTTCTCGTCGAGCTTCTCGTCGAGCTTCTCGGTGTCGCGCTGGAGCTTGCGGACCTTGTCGATGATCTTGCAGACGCGATCGACGTAGAACTGCTCGTTGAACTCGGCCTCGTCCTCGTCGATGTCCTTGACGACGTCCTTGACGCGGACCTTGCCCTTGCGGAGGCGCTCGCCGATCTCGAGGAGCTCCTCGACGGCCACCGAGCTGTTGAGCACGGCCTGGAGCATCTTGCGCTCGCCGTCCTCGATCCGCTTCGCGATCTCGACTTCGCCTTCACGCGTGAGCAGCGAGACGCTGCCCATCTTGCGGAGGTACATGCGAACGGGGTCGGACGTGCGCGAGTACGCGTACTCCTCGTCCTCGTCGACCTCCTCCTTCTCCTTGCCCTCTTCGCCGATCTCGAGGCCCTTGGGGGGCTGGTCGACGAGATCGCCGGTCGTGCCACGGCGCTGGCCACCGGCCGTCCCGTCGACGACCTCGATGCCGTGCTCGCCGAGCGCCGACAGCCAGCCGTCGATCTGGTCGGTCGAGACCACATCCTCGGGCATGTGGTCGTTGACCTCGTCGTAGGTGACGAAGCCCTTCTGCTTGCCGAGCTCGATGAGCTTGTCGCGGGCGCTCGCGCCCTCGTTGTTACCCCCGCGGCCGCGGCTCTTCGTCGGGCGGGTCTCCGCCTCGAGCGCGGCGGCGTCGGCCTCGGTGCGGGCGCTGCGCGGCTTGGGCGCGTCCTCGATCTCCTCGTCGTCGTCGAAGCCGACGGCGACCGGCACGACGTCGTCGTCGAGCTCCGCGAGATCCTCGGGGCGCGGGCCCTTGCCGGCGGCCTTGCCGGGGCCGGCCTTGCCGCCCTTCGCGGCCTTCGTCGGCGGCGGCATGAACTCGTCGTCGCCGTCCTCGTCGGCGTCGCCGTCCTCGTCCCCCGCGGCGCGCGCCTTCGGGGCCGTCTTGAGGTTCTTGGTCGCGGCCTTCGACGCCGACTTCAGGATGTCGTTGGCCGCCTTCACCTTTGCGGAGTTCGACATGGGCGCAGCCGCCGCCTTGCCGTTCGTCTCCTTCGGGGCGTCCTTGCCCTTGGCAGCGTCCTTCTTGGCGACGGGCTTTGCCGCCGGTGCCGCGTCCTTCTTCGACGTCTTCAGTGGGGTACGCGCCATGACTAATCGACCTTCTTTCGGGTAGACGAGATCTCGGAGACGAGCTTGGCAGCCAGCTCGTGGTCATTCGTACGGAGCGCGATCACGAGCCGCGCGAGGAGGCTCGCTTCGGCGCGGTCCCCCCGGCGTTGCGCGTCGTGCAGCTGCTGCTGCGTATCGGCGAGGATCGTCCCGAGCTTGCCGAAGCTCGAGCGCTCGCTGCGCTGCTTGAGGCCGTCGATCATCTTCGCCAGCTCCAGGGACGGCTCGACCGTCTCGGCATATTTGCCAGACAGCACGTCGCGGACACTGTTCGACGGGAGGTGCAAGGTGGCTAACTCGAGCAGGGACTGACCCGTCCGAGCGGCGGAATACATGGCCTTTAGTCGGTCATCCGTCAAGAGCCAAAAAGCCGTGTCTGCCTCGGGGGTTGCGATCAGCTTCGGGTGGTCGGCCAGGAGCGCGAGCACCTCGACTTCGTCGGTCGGCGGCGGCAACGCAGACGGCGGCGGGGTCGGCGGGGCAGCGGGACCCGCGCCCGGGCCGCTGGGGCCCCCCCCGCGCGGCTCGTAGCGCGACGCGTCGTGGCTCGGGCCACTCGGGCCGCCGGACCGCTGCCCGGACGCGCGCGCCACCGCGCCCCGTACGATCCCGATATCGATCTCCAATGCCGTCGCCAGAGTGTGCGTGATTAGATCACGCTTGACCGGGTTGGCAACTTTGGCGGCGAGCCGGGCCGCTTCCTCGATCGCCCGGCTGCGTGCATCGGCGTTGCCGCGGGCCTTCCCCCACACCTCGAAGCAGAAGTACTCGACGGCCCCGCTGGCCCGGTCGATCGCCTCGCGGAGCTGCTCGGCGCCGCCGCCCGCGACCATGCTGTCGGGGTCCACGCCGTCGGCCAGGGGGCCGGCGCCGCCGCTCTTCGCGTTCCCGGGGCGCCGGGCGACCAGGACCTCGAGATCGGCCTCCACGCACGTCTGGAGCGCGTGCATCGTTGCCTTGTAGCCGGCCTTGTCGCCGTCGTAGACGAGGACCACGCGCTCGGTCATCCGCTTGAGCTGGCCGACCTGCTCGGGGGTCAGCGCAGTCCCGAGCGGGGCCACGACCTCGGTGAACCCGGCCTGATGGAGCGTGATCACGTCGAAGTTGCCCTCGACCAGCACGCAGCGCTTGTTCGCGTGCATCGCCTCGCGCGCCTGGGCGAGGCCGAACAGCAGCTTGCTCTTCTTGTAGACGGGGCTCTCGGGCGAATTGACGTACTTCGGTGGCTCGCTACCGTCGGGCCCCGGCGGCGGCTTGCCGAGGACGCGGGCCGAGAAGCCCACGACGTCGCCGCCCGGCACGATGACCGGGCACACGAGGCGGTCGCGGTAGCCGTCGTAGAAGCCGCCGGCGCGCGGCTGGCGGCGCACGAGGCCGAGCTTGAACGCCAGCTCCATGTCGACGCGCTTCTCCTGGAGATGGTCGACGAGCTCGTGCCAGTCCGCCGGCGCGTAGCCGAGCTGGAACTTCTCGGTGATCGCCTCGCCGACGCCGCGCTTGGCCAGGTAGGCCCGGCCCGCCTCGCCGCGCCTGGGGTCGGCGAGCGTCGCGCGGAAGAACGCGGTGGCGAGCTTGTTGACGTCCAGCATGGCCACGCGCTCGCCGCGCATCTTGCGGAGCTCCGGCGACTCCTCGATGCGCGGGACGACGACGCCGAACCGCTGCGCGAGCCCCTCGGCCGCCTCGACGAAGCTCTTGCCCTCGAGCTCCATGACGAACGTGAAGACGTCGCCCTTCTTCTGGCAGCCGAAGCAGTAGAACGACTGCTTGTCCTCGGTGACGTTGAACGAGGGCGTCTTCTCGCCGTGGAACGGGCACAAGCCCTTCCAGTTCCGCCCCGCCTTCTTGAGCTGGACGTAGGTGCCGATGACCTCGCGGATATTCGCGGCGTCCCGGATCTGCGAGATGACGTCGTCGGGAATCATGATGCGCGCATCCCCCGCGCGCAGCCGTCCACTATGACCGATCCTCCCGCAAGCGCTACGGCTGGACGTGGGCGGCGGCGGACGCGGCGGCCGTCGGTGCGCGCGGCCGCGAGGAGTCGACGAGAATATAGACGACGAGCCCGAGCGTCAGCGCGATCCACAGGCCGAGCAGGCCCTGGATGGCGCGCGTGGTGTGCGCCGCGAGCTTTGGCCCGTGATCCTCGTGACCGAGATCATGCCGGTGCTTCTTCCGGGGCGTGCCCGGCGTCTCGTTCCCCGCGTCGCTGACCGACATGAGCGGACAATTGCCGCATGGCGTCGCGGACGTCAAGCCACGATCGACGATCGCCGGCGGCTATCGGCTGGCGTCGCGCATCAGCCGGGCAAAGGCGGCGCCGGCCGCCGCCGCGACCGCCTCGACCGCGGCCACGGGCGCGTCGCTCGCCGTCGCGATCGCGATCATGCAGGGCACCTGGCCGGCGATCAGCACGGGGACGACCACCAGATCCCCATCGGTCCGGCCGAACGCCTCGAGCAGGAGCCTGTCGATCGCCGCGAGGTCACCCGCCGCGCAGCGGGCCGTCTGGTTCTTGCGCGCGAGCACGATGAGGCTCTTGTCCTCGAACGGAACGGCGAGCTCTGGCGGCGGCTCGTCGTTGCGCACGAAGCCCTTCCAGCCGATCGCGACCTCGCCGCGCACGACGAGCAGCATCGCGGCCTCGCACGTCGGCGCGAACCGGTCGATGGCCTCCATCGCGAGCTCGCCGACGCGATCGCGGTCGCCGGCGCGGCGGATCGCGCGCATCGCATCGGGGAACGTGCCCCCCGCCGTGGCCGCGGGGGGCACCTCGCCGAGCTCCACGTCGATCGAGCCGTGACTGCTCGCGGTGCGGCTCCGCGGCGCGCCGTCGCCGCCGACCGCGACGCGCCGGATCGCGATCCGACCGAGCGTCTTGTTATCGAGGCCGGTCGGGACACCGGCGTCCACCATGTCGGCCAGCGTGCGGACGTATCGGCGGCGGTCGCGCGCATCGGCGGGCTCGTCGTCGGTCGGCGCCACGGCCGCCGCCGCCGGCTCTTCGAGGATCGCGTGAATGGAGAGGTCGTCGAGCTCGGCGTGGGGCCCGGACGCAGCGCCCACGGGCTCCGGCGCGGCCACGGGCTCGGGCGCCGGCGGCCGCAGCCGCGGGACCTTGACCGGCAGCGTGATCGGCATCTGGACCGGCATGGTCAGCCCGTCCTCGATCGCGTCCGGGATCGAGAGCTCCGGCGTGCTCTCCTCGACGGTCGGCGCCGATTCGTACGGGAACGCCGTGACCGTCGGCCCACGCGAGCGCAGGAACCGGGCGCCGCGCGGGATGTTGTAGATGCGCTCGAGGTGGTAGCGGATGCGCAGCTCCGCCGCGACCGCCTGGATCAGCTGCGCCGGGACGATGGCGAGCTCCTCCGAGATGATCGCCGCGCCGCGGGCGTCGAGCGGCGCGATGACCGCGACCACGACGCTGTTGTCCTCGCCCGCGCGGCACAGCGGCACGCAGGAGTAGCGGTCGGCGAAGTCGGGCGACAGGAGCCGCTGGAGATCGGGATCGACGCGCTCGAAGTGCCGCGCGAGCGCGGCCGGACGCGTGTGCAAGCGCCCGAGCGCGCTCGAGAGCGCGTCGAGGTCGATACTCCCGAGCTCGACGAGGTTTGTCCCCAGCCGCCCACCCCACATGACCTGCGCGCGGAGCGCCGTCTGGACCTGTTCGTCAGTCAGGAGCCCATCCGCCAAGAGGAGCTCTCCGAGGCGCATCGCTAGGCGACGGTGACGTCCTTGTTCAGATAGACGTCCTGCACCGCGTTCAGGAGCTCGACGCCCTCCTTGAACGGGCGCTGGAACGCCTTGCGGCCGAGGATGAGCCCCATGCCGCCCGCGCGCTTGTTGACGACGGCCGTCCTCACCGAATCCTGCATGTCGTTGGCGCCCGACGCGCCGCCGCTGTTGATGAGGCCGATCTTGCCCGCGTAGCAGTTGAGGACCTGGTAGCGCGTCCAGTCGATCGGGTTGTCCGTCGTGAGGTCCGTGTAGACCTTCTTGTGCGTCTTGCCGAGGCCCTTGAGCTCGGGGTCGTTGTAGCCGCCGTTCCCCTCGGGGAGCTTCTGCTTGATGATGTCGGCCTGGATCGTCACGCCGAGGTGGTTCGCCTGACCCGTGAGGTCAGCGGACAGCGCCTGGTCGGCGGTCTTGGTCTTGAATTTGTCGTTGCGGACGTAGCACCACAGAACGGTGAACATGCCGAGCTCGTGGGCCTCGGAGAACGCCTCCGAGACCTCCTGCAGCTCGCGACGCGATTCGGGCGCGCCCCAGTACACGGTCGCGCCGACGCCGGCCGCGCCCATGTCGAACGCCTGGCGGACGTTGCCGAACGGCGTCTGGTCGTACGTGTTCGGGTACGAGAGGAGCTCGTTGTGGTTGATCTTGACGATGTACGGGATGCGGTGCGCGTACTTGCGGGCCGTCGACCCGAGGACGCCGAACGTGGACGTCACCGCGTTGCAGCCGCCCTCGATCGCGAGCTTGATGATGTTCTCGGGGTCGAACATCATCGGGTTCGGCGCGAACGACGCGCCGGCCGCGTGCTCGATGCCCTGATCGACGGGGAGGATCGAGAGGAATCCAGTGTCGGCGAGGCGACCGTGCGAGAACATCCGCTGGAGGCTGCCGAGGACGCGCGGCGTGCGATCCGTGTACGTGAACACGTCGTCGATGTAGCGGGGACCCGGCAGCGTGAGCATGCTCGACGGGACCTTCGCTTTGTGGTCGAGCAGCGAGCCCTGCTCGCCGAGAATCTCGCGGATCTTGCCGATGTCCATGCCAACGGTTTTACGCTGGGAAAGGAAACCGTTGCAATCAAGTGCGCCGGGTCCTACAAAACCAGCCTTAAAAGGCGGCCTGGAAAGGCGGCCTTCAAAGGCGAGGATACCCATGCGCATTGGACTTGTTAGCTCGGTTGTCAGCATCGGTCTCGGGCTGGTCGCGTGTGGCGGCGGCGGAGGGACCGCGGCCGTCGATGCGCCCGCCGGGAACCTCGATGCGCCGGGGCAGGACATCGGCTTCGCGAAGCCGACCAAGGCGCTCAAGGCGAACATGGAAGTGTCGACCAACACCTGGCGCGAGCTCGGCCCCGCGAACCTCGCCTGCCTGAACACGCCGACGGCGGACACGGCGACCACGGTGGCCGTGACGCTCGCCACGACCACCCTCGACTTCGAGAAGCTGATGGCCGTCGGCTCGATCGGCGTGACCGCGTTCCCGAGCATCGACATCGCGTCGCCGTTCGACACGCAGACGTCGGATCCGACGGGCGTGGTCAGCATCCACGTCCCCGTCGGCACGAAGCGGTTCGGCGTGAAGATGACATCCGCCCAGGACTTCGACACGCTGCTCCTGAACCAGAAGGTCGCGCCGGGCATGGCCACGCAGATGCTGGACAAGATCCAGGTCGTGTCGAAGACGACCGGCGCGTCGATCCCGGCGATCATCGGCATCGTCCGCACGCCGGGCACCGGCATCGTCGCCGGCGCCGTCCGCGACTGCGATGCGCACGAGATCTCGAACTTCGTCGCGACGGTCAGCTCCACCGCGGCGACGGCGACGCCGCTCGACAAGGCGCGCACGTTCTACTTCTCCTCGAGCCTCAAGACGCCGGTCCACCACAACCAGGAGCCGGCCTCGACGAACGACGGCCTATTCGCGGCGCTCGAGGTGCCGGTCACGCCGACCGTGTTCGTGCAGGCGTGGGGCTACCCCACGGACGCTGACCTCGCGAGCGATCACCTCGTGCTGATCTCCGAGCTCGAGGTCCCGATCGTGGCCGACACCGTCGTCACGGGCAGCTTCGAGCCGCTCCGCCAGTAACGCCGTGGCCGAGCCGTCGTCTCCGCACGCGCGCACGGATCTGCGCGACGCGCTGGTCGTGTGGCTCGTCGTCGAGGTGCTGGTCGCGCTGTGCGTCCAGATCAAGGTGACGTGGGCCATCGTGGGCAACGTCGGCGGCGCGCTCGTCGCCGTGCTGTTCCTGTGCACGCCGATGCTGATGGCGACGCGGCGCGACGAGTACATCGAGGACTACGGCTTTCGCCTCGAGCCGCTCGCGCGGAGCCTGCTCGTCGCGGCGGTGGCGATCGCGGTCATCGTGCCGCTGTTCGCGGCGGGCTACCTCGTGTTCTACGAGCTCGCGTGCAAGTCGGCGACGCTCCTGTCCGCGCTCCCCATGCGCGGGATGTGCGCGCAGTACGGCGGCCTGGCCTCGCTGCACGCCCCGTGCGTCGACGGCGATCTGCTGCAGTTCATCCCGGTGCAGCTGGTCGTGGTGGCGCTGCCGGAGGAGCTGTTCTTCCGCGGGTACATGCTCACCTTGCTCGAGCGCCGGTTTCCCCCGCAGCGGCGCTGGCTCGGCGGCGGGATCGGCTGGGCGCTCGTCCTCACGTCCCTTGCCTTCGCGGCCGTGCACCTGCCGCGCGATAGCGGCGACCCGCGCGCGCTGATGACGTTCTTCCCCGGGCTGCTCTTCGGCTGGATGCGCTCGGCCACGAAGTCGCTGACGGCGTCGACGATCACGCACGCGAGCAGCAACATCCTGGTACATCTCCTCGACCTCGCCGTGCGCCACACATGATCGCCGCGCTGTTCGACATGGACCGGACGCTCCTCCGCGTCGATAGCGGCATGAGCTGGACGCGCTTCCTGTACAAGCGCGGCGAGCTGGCGCCGAACATGGTCGCCAAGGCCGTGTACTGGTCCACGCTGTACAAGCTCGCGCTCCTCGACATGGAGGCGGTCTTCACCCGGCTCGTCGCCAGCCTCGCCGGGGACCCGGAGGCCGAAATGATCGCCAAGTGCGAGGAGTGGTACCGCGACTACATCGCGCCCGAGGTGGCGCTGGCGGCGCGCGTGGCCGTGGCGCGGCACCGCGAGCTCGGCCACCTCGTGTGCCTGGCGACGGGCTCGACCGTGTACGCCGCGCGCCCGGTCGCGGCTGGCGTGGGGATCGAGCACGTCCTCGCGAGCGAGCCGGAGGTCGGGCCCGACGGGCTATTCACCGGCCGCTCGACCGCGCTCGCGTTCGGCGCGCACAAGGTCACGCTCGCCCGGGCGTGGGCCGCGCGCCACGACGTCGATCTCGCGGCGAGCTACTTCTACTCCGACAGCTACAATGACCTCCCGCTCCTGACGCGCGTCGGCCACGCTGTCGCCATCAACCCCGATACGCGGCTGCGGCGCCACGCGCGGCAGCACGGCTGGCCGGTGGCGCAGTGGCGGTAGGCGATAGCTTCCTCTGGTTCACGCACCAGCCCGTCTCGACGACGTGGCTCAAGCGCGAGCTCGCCGTGAAGCGGCCCGACCTGCGGTTCGCGTACGCGCGGCCCGGGCTGACGACGTTCAAGGTCGAGCCGGCGCGCCTCGAGTACGCGGTCGAGAGCTCGTTCGCGCGGGCCCACGGGCATTCGCTCGGGCGCGCCGCGACCGTCGACGACGTCCTCGCCCACGCGGCGGCGGTGCCGGCCGGTGCGCGGCTGCACGTGTGGGAGCGCGACCCGGACCGCCCGGCCGACGAGCGCGACGCGGCGATCGCCGGCACCCGCGCGGCCGCCCTCGACGCGGCGATCCGCGCCGCCGCGCCCGCGCGCTTCGCGGCCGAGGTCACGGCGCAGGCGAACGACGCGGTGCTCGATGTCATCGTCGCGCCGGCCGAGGAGCACGACGACGGCATCTTCGTCGGCCACCACCGCCACGACGCCTCCCGCGGCCCGCTGCCGGGCGGCGTCCCCCACGTGACGATCCCCGACGCGGCCCCGTCGCGCGCGTGGGCGAAGATCGAGGAGGCCATCCGCTGGTCGGGGCTCGTGCCGCGCGCGGGCGAGAGCGCGGTCGAGATCGGCTCGGCGCCGGGCGGGGCGAGCTTCGCGCTGCTCGAGCGCGGGCTGACGGTGCACGGCGTAGATCCGGGCGCGATGGATCCGCGGGTCCTCGCGTACCGGGGGGCGAGCGGAAACCGGTTCGTTCACCACGCGCTACCGGCGGCCGAGGTCGCGCGCAAGGACCTCCCGAAGGCGTACGCGTGGCTCGCGAGCGACGTGAACCTGGCGCCGATGGTCGCGCTCAAGTACGTGGAGCGCTTCGTCGCGCTCGCCCACGGCGGGCTGCGCGGCGCGTTCATCACGCTCAAGCTCAACGACGACGGCGTGTTCGAGGCGCTGCCCCGGCTCGCGGCGCGGATCGGCAAGCTCGGCGCGCGCGCGGTCCGCTACACGCAGCTCCCGAGCCATCGCAGCGAGATCGTCGCCATCCTGGAGTGGTGACGGCGTGGGAGCCCTGCCGGCGACGGTCGCGTTCCACAAGCCGTACGGCGTGCTCTCGCGTTACACGCCCGACGGCAGCGCGTGGCGAACGATGGCGGGCTTCGGCCTGCCGCCCGGTGCGTTCCCGGCGGGTCGCCTCGACGCCGACAGCGAGGGCCTGATCATCGTGACGGCGGACAAGGCGCTCGTGGACGAGTTGACCTCGCCGCGGCGCGCCCACGCCAAGACGTACTGGGTGCAGGTGGAGCGGATCCCGACGGACGAGGCGCTCGCGCAGCTCGCGGCGGGTGTGGTGATCGGCGGCGATCGCACGCGGCCCGCGCGCGCCGGGCGCATCGAGCCCCCGGCCGTACCGCCGCGTGACCCGCCGATCCGCTTTCGCAAGACGGTGCCCGACGGCTGGATCGAGCTCGCGATCACGGAGGGCAAGAACCGCCAGGTCCGGAAGATGACGGCGGCCGTCGGCCACCCGACGCTGCGCCTCGTGCGGGGGGCGATCGGGGCCTATGGCCTCGGCGATCTTGCGCCCGGTGCGTGGCGTCCGCTGGATGCCGCTGATCGCGCGCGACTCCTCGCGCCCGCCGTGCTACCCAGCGCGAAATGATCGAGCTGCACGGTCTCGCGAACGTCCCGGCGGTGCGCCGCTTGATCGAGCTCGCGCTCGACGAAGATCTCGGCCGCGGCGACGTCACATCGCGCGTGACGCTGGGGCCGGACGGGCCCCCGGTCCTCGCGGAGCTGAACACGCGCGAGACGATCGTCGCGTTCGGGATCGACATCGCCGCCGCCGTGTTCGCGCTCGTCGATCCGCGCATCGAGATCGAGCGGCACTGCCCCGACGGCGCGCGCCTCGACAAGGGCGCCGTGCTCCTCTCCGTGCGCGGCCCGGCGCACCACGTGCTCGCCGCCGAACGCACGGCGCTCAACTTCGCGCAGCGCCTGTCCGGCGTCGCGACGCTCTCGAAGCGCTACGCCGACGCCGTCGCCGGTACGAAGGCGCGCGTCGTCGACACGCGTAAGACCACGCCCGGCTTCCGCGCGCTCGAGAAGGCGGCCGTCCTCGCGGGGGGCTGCGGCAACCATCGCTTCGACCTCGGCAGCGGCATCCTCATCAAGGACAACCACATCGCCGCGTGCGGCTCGGTGCGCGCCGCGGTGGAGGCGGCGAAGGCGAAGGCGCCGCACCCGCTGCGAATCGAGGTCGAGGTGACAAACCTCAGCGAGCTCGACGAGGCGCTCGCGGCCGGCGCCGAGATCGTGCTCCTCGACAACATGACGCCGGGTCAGGTCGAGGTCGCCGCGGCGCGTGCGCACGGCCGGGGCATCATCGTCGAGGTCTCCGGCGGCATCACGCTCGCGACGATCGGCGACTACGCGCGTGCCGGCGCGGATCTCATCTCGGTCGGCGCGCTCACGCACTCGGCGCCCGCGGTCGACCTCGGGCTGGACGTCCGCGCGTGAGCCCGAGCTGGTTCGGCTCGCGGGTGATCGAGCTCGAGACCTGCGCGTCGACGAACGACGAGGCCGCGCGCCTCGCGAGAGCCGGGGCCCAGCACGGCACGATCGTCATCGCGCGCGCCCAGACGGCCGGGCGCGGCCGCGAGGGTAGGCCGTGGGCCTCCCCGCCCGACACCGGGCTCTACTTCTCCGCGATCTTGCGCCCGGCGCTCCCGCTGGCGCTGGTGCCGCCGCTGACCCTCGCGATCGGCATCGGCGCGTGCGACGCGGTCCGCGCGCACGGCGCGGCCGCGGTCCTGAAGTGGCCGAATGACTTGTTGATCCACACGCGGAAGCTCGGGGGCGTGCTCGTGGAGGCCCACAGCCAGGGCGCGCGCCTCGAGAGCGTGATCGTGGGGATCGGCATCAACCTCGCGCCGCTGCCGCCGGAGCATGGCGACGTGGCGGAGACCGCGATCTCCCTCGCCGAGGCCGCGGCGCCGCGGCCCGTGGACCGGGAGGCGTTCATCGCGAGCCTGCTCACGCACGTCGGGACATGGATCGACCGCTACGTCGCGGCGGGGTTGCCGCTGGTGATCCCGGCCTGGCACGAGCGGATGGCGAAGGGCCTCGCGGCGCGCGCGACCGTCGACGGCGCGGCGATGACGGGGACGGTGGCCGGGCTCGACGCGGATGGCTCCCTGCTGCTGCGCGACGACGCCGGGGCCGTGCATCGCGTCCGGAGCGGCGACGTCCAGGTCGTTCGGTAGCGGGCGGTAGCGCCCGCCGCGACCCTCCCGTGACGCTCGGACGTCGCAGGGTCAGGCAGTGTCACTTCGCGTCAGACCCGGCGTGTAGTACCTCGTAGTAGAGATGGGCCTCCCTGGTTGATGCCCATCACTTGCGTATGTATAGTCGCGCGCCCCACATGACCCGGACCGCCACCCGCAGCCTCGCGATGTGTCTGGCGATTGTCGTCGCGACAGTCGCGGCCGGCGGGTGCGACAGTCTCGATGCCCGCAGCCGGATCCGGAAGGGCAACTCCGCCTTCCGCGAGACGCGCTTCAAGGCGGCCCTCGGTCACTACGAGCTCGCGCAGCAGAAGCTCGACGATCCAGTGCTGCGCTACAACCTCGGTCTCGACCAGGCCAAGATCTTCAAGCCGGGCACGGACGAGCCGATCATCCTCGGCGCGTCGGACACTCCGCAGTGCAAGCTGACCCCGAAGGTCACGCCGCTGACGAAGTTCGTGTGCGTCAAGGACGACGACGAGCGCTTCGACCCGTGCGACGAGAAGAACGTCTGCGCGTCGAGCTTCGAGTGCAAGAAGGTCGACCTCTGCGCGATCGCGCCGAAGGACGTCGCGGACCTGGTCGCCGACTCGTTCGGCCGCTGGCTGACCGACCACCCGGACGACGCCGAAATCCGCGCCCTCATGACGCAGATCTGGATCGACTCGTCGCAGTACGACAAGGCGCTCGCCTACTGGCAGGGCCTCCTCGACAAGAAGCCGAAGGATCCCGACATCATGGGTAACCTCGCCGGCATCAACCTGAAGTCGGGCAACTGGCGCAAGTCGATCGAGTGGTACCTGCAGGTCGCCGAGACCTCGACGGAGCCGTCGGCCAAGATCGGCGCTTACCAGTTCATCGGCAACGTCGGCTGGGCCAAGCTCAACTCGCGGAGCCTGGCGGCGACCGAGTCCATCGAGCTCGCGGATCGCGCGGTCGGCGCGCTCGGCAAGGCGGCCAAGCTGTCGCCGAAGAACCCAAAGTTTCCGGGCCTTCAGGCCTCGATCTACAACTTCCGGTCCATGGCCCAGGGCGCGTCGTTCGCGGCCGCCATCGATCGGGCCACGGCGCAAGAACTTCAGCACGCATCGCACGTTCTATCCGATGAGGCGAAGAAGGCCCAAGGTGCGCCCGAGGTTCCCTCGGCGCCGATCGCTCCACCGAGTGACCCGGCAAAGACCGGCGGCTGATCGCCCTCCAAGGAGCCCACGCCGATGACCACCTCTACGCCGTATCGCAATCCCGCCGACATGCCCGCCGGCGTCGAGCCGAGCTCGCTGTTCAGCAACTACACGAACGCGAAGAACGCGAAGATGGCCAAGTGGGCGCCGCCGCTGATGGCCGCGTCGCTGCTCCTGGTCGCCGGCACGCTGACCGCGGGCTGGGCGAAGTCGATCTGGGACATCGAGCAGCTCGACCGGCCAAAGGTGTCGACCGACCTCGCCGTCGCGCCGCCGCCGCCGCCGCCCCCGCCGCCGCCCAAGGGTGGCGCGAAGCCGCACGAGACGATCATCACGCCGAAGAAGATCAAGGTCAAAGACCTGGTCCAGCCGGTGAAGATCGAGAAGCAAGAAGTCACGAAGGAAGAGGACAAGGGCGATCCCAACGGCGAGGTCGGTGGCGTCGAGGGCGGGGTCGCCGGTGGCGTGGTCGGTGGCGACCTCAACGGCGTCATGGGCGCGCCGCCACCGCCGCCGCCGCCGCCGCCGCCGCCCCCGCAGGCGCCGTCGAACGTCGCGCCCCAGATGCTCGAGGGCTCGCGCATCGCGGGTCTGCGGGAGATTCATCCCGACGAGGTCACGCAGACGGAGATCAGCCGGTCGGGCAAGACCCAGCTCGTCGGCACGTTCAAGCTGTGCCTCACCATCGGTGGCGAGATCGGCAGCGTGACGATGATGAAGAGCACCGGCTTCCCGAAGTACGACGGCAAGATTCAATCGACCATCCGCGGCGAATGGCGTTACAAGCCGTACGCGGTGAACGGCAAGGTCGTGCCCGTGTGCACGGCCGTGACGTTCGTCTACAAGATTCAGTAGCGATCCAGGACCGCTCAAAACCCCCGACAGGAACGTGCTATGGGACTCGACCTTGTAGAGCTGTGGAACAACATGTCCATCATCGTGAAGATCATCACGGTGGGCATGCTCGGCATGTCGGTGTTCATGATCTACGTGATCGCGGAGCGCCTCATCGCGTACTCCTCGGCGAGCGGTCAGAGCATTCGCTACGTGCAGGCTCTCGGGAACTTCCTCCGCGATAACAACGCGGTCGGCGCGCTGAACGCGGCGAAGCAGATGAAGCAGAGCCCGGTCGCCAACGTCATGGCGTCGGGCCTCACGGCGCTCGTCGCCGGGCGCGAGGCGCTCAAGACCGAGGGTCCCGATGACGTCGGCGACTTCGACCTCGTCGACTCCGTGAACCGCGCCCTCGAGCGCGTCAAGGAGCGCGAGACCTCCAACCTCCGCAAGGGTCTCCCGTACCTCGGCACCGTCGCCTCGGCGACGCCGTTCATCGGCCTCCTCGGTACCGTCATCGGCATCCTCGGGACCTTCCAGCTGCTCAAGGGCGGCAGCGTGACGATCAACGAGATCGGCCCGAAGATCTCCGAGGCGCTCGTGTCCACCGCGCTCGGCCTCGCGGTCGCCATCATCGCGGCCATGTCGTTCAACTTCTTCACGTCGCGCGTCGAGAGCTTCGTCATCGACATGAACGACGTCTCGAGCGAGTTCATCGACTTCGTGCTCCGCGAGGGTCGGAACTAATCAGATGACGAGGGCCCGCGCTGGCCATAACAACCGCCGCTGGCGGCTGTCGGGGCACAAGAAGCCCCACACGGATGTCGTTCGCAACGACATCAACGTGACGCCGCTCGTGGACGTCATGCTGGTGCTGCTCATCATCTTCATGCTGATGGTGCTGCTGATGGGGCGCGGCCACGACGTGAACCTGCCGGGCGCGCACAACTACTCGCAGGAGAAGGACAAGCTGCAGCCGGTCGTCACGATCGACGTGGAAGGCACGCTCTTCATCGAGAAGAACAAGCTCGGCCCGGTGACGGAGGCGACGCTCAAGGAGATGGAGCAGCAGGTCCGCGCCGCGTGGGCGGTGCCGAAGAACCCCGAGGCGGTCGGCCGGATCTATCTCAAGGCGGACGGCCTCGCGCCGTACGAGAGCGTCTACCCGGTGCTCATGTACCTGAACAAGAACATGGACGTGCAGTCGATCGATCTCGCCATCGCGAAAGACTCCAAGGGGGAGAACTAGCCATGGGGATGTCATCCGGCGGCAACAAGGGCGGGGTCCAGAGCGAGATCAACGTGACCCCGCTGATCGACGTGCTCCTCGTCTTGCTGATCATCTTCCTCGTCGTCATGCCCATCATGATGAAGATGGAGACCCTCGAGGTGCCGCGTAAGCTCAACACCGAGATCGAGATGCCGGATCCGAACTCGATCCAGCTGACGATCTCGGTCAAGAACGACGGCTCGTTCGTGTTCAACGACGGCGACAAGGATCAGCCGATCCAGCTGACGGACATCGCGAAGTCGCTGCGCCCGAAGCTCGAGAGCATGCACAGCGGGACGGAGAAGGTCGTGTTCGTGGACTTCGAGGGCAAGGTCGGCTGGAAGGACGTCGTCTCGACGATGGACACCATCCGCAGCCTCGCCGCGGACGTGAACCACGACGAGATCAAGGTCGCGCTCAAGGTCAAAGAAGACCAGCCCGGCGCCGGCAAGTAGCGTCGGGCCGCTGCGCGCCTCGCGGCGCTGGAGTAGCCGCGCTTTGCGGCGCTCGACTGGCCGCGCTTCGCGGAGCTCGACTGCCGCGCTTCGCGCGTCTAACCGGCCGCGCTTTGCGCGTGACCGGCCGCGCTTCGCGCGCCTGACCCCGGACATTCATCACGCCTGCAGGCCTGCTCGTGGCAGAACGCGGCGGCTGGTCGACTAGCCTGCGACAGCGTCTGCGACGCCGCTCGGTCGCGCTGTCACCTCGCGTGATCAGATGGCTGGTTCGCGGCGCGTAGCAACTTGATACAAGGCTAGAACTGCCTTGACACATTCTCGACGCGGTTAGTACAAGCGGGCGTCGTTTCTCGCTGGTCGCTAACTGAAGGGGAGCATCAAAGTTTATGACCTCGCTGATCCATCAAGCCCCCAACCGCCCCATGCTCGCGCTGACCGGCGCGCTCGTGCTCGGTCTCGCTGCCATTGCCGGCTGCGTGAGTACCGACAGCGCGACCAACCTCAACACCGACGGCCCGCCGATGGTGGAGCAGGTTCGCCTGCAGGACAGCGTCACCGACCAGTTCGGCGTTGTCCACGCGAGCCGCGTCTTCGGCTTCGGGTCGCACATCGACGCGAGCGCGTCGGACGAGCCGGACGTTGCCACGCTCCAGATCGCCGCGACCAGCCAGTCGCTCCGCGTGATCATCGACGAGCTCCTGGTGGGCAACTACCTCGAGAACATCTCCTGCACCGTGCCCGTCGAGAACGACGGCAGCTCGTTTCAGTTCGTCCCCGTCGGGGCGACGCCGGACGACATCGCGAAGTGCTCGGTCGCCGCGGACGTCCTTCCGCAGACCTGCACCGGCGACCACGCCGTGTGCATCTGCCACCGCGACGCCGGCTGTGGCACGTTCGCGAAGGGCACGCCGGTCGGCGTGCTCGACGGCAACCTCGATGGCGCGGCGGACCTCCACCAGTTCCGCAAGGACGAGGTCAATATCAAGTGCGGCGACGGTCTCGCGATCGACGTCCCGCTGAACCTCGACACGAGCTACTGGAATCCGTCCGGTGATCAGCAGGTCCCCGCGGTCGGCGGCTTCGACGCCCTCGGCCCGGCGATCATCCTGAACCCGCTCGGCGCGCTGCCGGCGAACGTGAAGTGCCAGCTCGTGTTCTCCAACGACATCGTCGACAAGTCCGGCAACAACGTCTGCGCTCCGCCGCTCGGAGACGTCACCAAGGACTGCACGCCGGGCGACACCTCGGCGTTCACGTTCCAGATGGAGCCGCTCGTCGTCTCCCTGTCCAATCCGACCAGCGGCACGCTCGCCCGCACCGACGACATCATCGTCTCGACGGCGGACAACATCCCGCTCGACCCGGCCTCGCTGTCGGGCGTCAAGCTGACCGAGGGCGGCGCGCCGTACACGCAGTTCACGATCTCGCTCGACGCCTCGGGCGCGAACATCACGATCCACTCCACGAACCCGACCGGCTTCGACCCGAGCGCCACGTACATGCTCACGGTGCCGACGAGCGTCACCGACACCTATGGTCAGCACCTCGTGCAGGCGCTGATGGCCACTTTCATGACGGGGGCGTGATTATGACCACCAAGAAGATCCTGTTCGCCGCCCTCTCCGGCGTCGCCGCCCTCACGACCAGCCATCTGCTCGCGCCCTCCGTGGCGCACGCGCAGAGCGGCACGACGGGCGCCATTCAGGGCGTCATCGTCGACGAGAATGGCGGGCAGCTGCCGGGCGTCACGGTCATCGTCACGTCGCCCGCGCTTGGCCAATCGCAGACCGCGATCTCCGACGAGAAGGGGTACTACAAGGTCTCCGACCTGCCGCCCGGCGAGTTCCTCGTCACCTTCTACTACCTCGACTACACGGTCCAGCAGGACAACGTGCGCGTCGGGATCGAGAAGGCCACGCCGGTCTACATGAAGATCAACACGGCGACGGCCGCCCAGAAGGGCGAGACGATCAAGATCGACGCGAAGGCGCCGACGATCGACCCGACGTCGACGACGCAGGGCATCACCCTCGACAAGAACTACATCAAGAACATTCCGATCCCGGGTCGCACGTTCGAGGCCGCCCTCGGCGCCGCGGCCGGCTCGCAGGGCGACGCGCTCGGCGTGTCGTTCTCCGGCTCGACGTCGCTCGAGAATCAGTACTTCGTCGACGGCGTCAACACGACGAACCTGACGTTCGGCACCGTCGGCTCGCCCGTGGTCAACGACTTCATCGAGGAGATCGAGGTCATCACCGGCGGCTACAACGCCGAGCTCGGCCGCGCCACCGGCGGCATCGTCAACGTCGTGACGAAGTCGGGCAGCAACGAGTTCAAGGGCAGCGTGTTCGGCTACTGGCAGCCAGGTCAGCTGACCGCGGCGTCCAAGGGCTCGCCTCGGAACTCGGCGTCGATCGATTATATCCGCGACCTGGCGTACAGCGCGGATTTCGGGTTCGACCTCGGCGGTCCGATCATCAAGGACAAGCTCTGGTTCTTCGTGGGCTTCGACCCGCAGTTCAACAAGGTCGACTTCACCCGCATCACGAAGAGCCAGACGGATTGCCGCAAGGTCAACCCGGACGGCAGCCTCTCGACCTGTGTCTCCGGCCCGAAGTCGATGGGCGGCAACTCGGACGGCATCCCGGACACCGATCCGACGACCGGCTTCTTCATCACGGACACCCTCGATAGCGAGGTCCGCAGCGCGACGTCCAAGGCTTACAGCATCCTCGGCAAGCTGAACTACGCGGCGAACCCGGAGAACCAGGGCCAGCTGACGTTCCAGGCGCTGCCGGGCTCGGCGAAGAACCCGGGGCTCCTCGGCCCCGCGAACCAGGGCGGCGCGTACACGGCCTCGCAGTTGACGACGGACCTGTCGGCCAAGTGGACGTCCAAGTTCAACGATAACAAGACGGAGATCGAGGCCATCATCGGCTGGCACCGCGACCACGTCACCACCGACGCGCTCGACCCGGCGTTCGAGAACTCGCCGGCGCAGGTGCTCTTCGATGGCAACCTCGGCGTGTGGGGACCCGGGTTCGGGGCCGAGTCGGCCGCGACCAACAAGGGCTGCGTCGATAACGTCGCCACGGACAAGTACAAGAACATCGTCAACTGCCCGATGGACTCGGCCGCGTATGCGATCGGCGGCTTCGGCAGCATCAACCGCGACACCGAGCAGCGCAAGAGCGGCAAGATCTCGATCACGGAGCGCCTCAAGGCGGCCGGTACGCACGAGATCAAGGCCGGCATCGACGCCGAGGACAACACCTCGGACAAGGCGCGCCTCTACTCCGGCGGCGGCTTCATCCAGAACGACGTCGGCGGCGGCAACGTCGTCGTGACCCGCTGGGTGCAGCTCGCGCGCGAGCTCTCGCCGGTCATGGGCCCGACGAACCCGAACAGCATGGATCCGCGGTTCGACAACAAGTGCCACACCCCGAACCCGGTCCGGTCGGGCCCCAGCGGCGGCGGCACGCTCGAGTTTCAGTGCGACATTCTCTCCGGTGTGATCGGCTCGCCCGGCACGCAGGTCACCGGCGAGACGTTCAACTGGGCCGCGTATCTCCGCGACTCCTGGCAGATCCAGCCGAACCTGACCTTGAACCTCGGCATTCGCTACGAGCAGCAGCGCCTGCGCTACGCCGGCTTCCTGCAGAACACGACCGACGTCCTCACGGGCGACGCGCTCGGCAAGAACGCGATCGAGCTCAACGGCATGGTCGCCCCCCGCATCGGCATCCTCTACGACTGGACGAAGGAAGGCCGCTCGAAGATCTACGCCCACTGGGGGCGGTTCTACGAGTCCGTCCCGATGGACATCAACGACCGGTCGTTCGGCGGCGAGGTCAACTATCGCCAGCAGTTCGCGACCAGCACCGCGGGCGGCAACACGCCGCAGTGCGGCCTCCCGGGCATGCCGGGCAAGGTCGACCCGAAGATCGGCGGCGTCAACGGCGCCGATTGCCTCCTCGACCAGAGCGCCATCGCGGCGAACGGCGAGAACCTGATCGGCTCGTCCGGCGTGCTCATCGCGCCGGGCCTCAAGCCGGAGTACCTCGACGAGTTCATCGCCGGCATGGAGTACGAGCTCCTCGACGATCTGAAGATCGGCGTGTCGTACCAGAACCGTAACTTCGGTCGCATCATCGAGGACGTCTCGACCGACGGCGCGAACACGTACATCATCGCGAACCCGGGCGAGTGGGACTCGTCGCAGGAGAACGCGCTGCAGGACAAGATCAACCGTACCGATGACCCCAAGGCGAAGGCTCACCTCCAGAACGAGCTGAAGCTCTTCCAGGGGATCCGGATCTTCGACAAGCCGCAGCGCGAGTACAACGCGCTCACCTTCACGCTGACGCGTCGCTTCTCGAAGTCGCTGTACGTGCAGGGCTCTTACACCTACTCGCGCAACCAGGGTAACTATCCGGGCTCGTACTCGCCGGACAACGGCCAGGCCGATCCCAACATCTCGTCGCAGTACGACCTCATCGAGCTCCTCGCCAACCGTCAGGGCCCGCTGCCACTCGATCGCCCGCACTACATCAAGCTCGACGGCTACTACACCTTCGACTTCCACAAGGCCGGCCAGCTGACGACCGGTATCCGCTTCCGCGCGCTCTCCGGTATCCCCGAGAACGCCCTCGGCGGTCACTACCTCTACGGCGCCGACGAGTCGTTCCTCCTGCCGCGCGGCGAGCTCGGCCGCGGCGATTTCGACCACGGCCTCGACCTCCACATCGGCTACGCCCGCCAGATCGCCAAGGGCATGCAGCTCGAGCTCTTCGCCGATATCTTCAACGTGTACGACCGCCAGGGCACGGCCTCGACCGACGACACCTACGCGCCGTTCTTCCGCCTGGCGGGCCCCGGCTCGCCGGGCATCCAGCAGAACGCGAACCCGGTGTCCGGCGGCACGTACGACGACCTCATCTGGGTCAAGACGCTCAACAACAAGGGCGCCGAGACCAACGAGCCGATCGGCCGCAACCCGAACTTCCACAACACGGTGGGGCGCTATCCGCCGGCGAACGCTCGCCTCGGCATCCGCCTGACGTTCTAGGAACAGCCGCCAGGCGCAGGGACGCCAGGCAGAACGAGGCCGAAGGGGAGACCCTCCGGCTTTTTTCTTGCCCGGCGTCCGGGTGCCCTGGCCGTTCAGCTCACCGAGCCGCGCGCTCTGCGCTGACCTTTTGAGCAGTGTCACCCCGGTGTGGTAAGCACGCCGGATGGAGAGGGCCGCTCTCAACACCGAGCAATGGGCCGCCGTCGAACATGGCGACGGCCCGTTACTCGTTCTTGCGGGGGCCGGGACCGGCAAGACCCGGGTCCTGGTGCAGCGGATCGCGCACCTGATCGAGACCGGTGCCGAGCCGTGGACCATCCTCGCGGTCACGTTCACGAACAAGGCGGCGGGCGAGATGCGAGCGCGGCTCCGCGAGCTCCTGGGGGCGCCGGCCGATGCGATGTGGATCGGTACGTTCCACGCGACGTGCGCCAAGCTCCTCCGCACGCACGGTAGCGCGCTCGGCCTGACGCGCAGCTTCGTCATCTTCGACGACGCGGACCAGGTGCGGCTGATCGAGCGGCTGCTGAAGGACACGGGCTTCGAGGAGCAGGTGTCCGCGCGCACGATCCTCTCGCGCATCGATCGCGCGAAGAACCGCGGCGTCGATCCGCGGACCTTGCAGACCGGCCAGTTCGACGACGTGGTCGAGAAGGTCTATCCGCTCTACCAGGCGCAGCTCGCGCGCGAGAACGCGGTCGACTTCAACGACCTGCTCCTCAAGACGCTCGAGCTCTTGAACCACCCGGACACGGCCAACAAGCTGCGGCTCCGGTTCCGCCACGTGCTGGTGGACGAGTTCCAGGACACGAACCTCGTGCAGTACGATCTCGTGCGCCAGCTCGCCGAGGCCACGCGCAACCTGACCGTCGGCGGCGACGATGACCAGTCGATCTACGCGTGGCGCGGCGCCGAGCCGCGGAACCTGCTCGACTTCGACCGCGACTTTCCCGACGCGCAGGTCGTCAAGCTCGAGCACAACTACCGCTCGACGCAGACGGTCCTCGACGCCGCGAACGGCGTCATCAGCAAGAACCGCGACCGCCACGACAAGGCGCTGTGGACGGACAAGGGCACCGGGGACGGCATCGAGGTCTACGCGGCCGGGGACGAGCGCGGCGAGGCGTACTTCGTGGCGCAATCGATCCGGCGCCTCCTGGACGAGGGGCCGCTGTCGCCGAGCGACATCGCGATCCTGTACCGGACGAACGCCCAGTCGCGCGTGCTCGAGGAGCACCTGCGGGCGGCGCGCGTGCCGGCGAAGATCGTCGGCGCGGTCTCGTTCTTCGAACGCAAGGAGGTCAAGGACGTCGTGTCCTACCTGCGGATCCTGACGAACCCGAACATGGACTCGGCGTTCGAGCGCGTCGTCAACGTGCCGGCGCGCGGCATCGGAGATACCACCGTCGAGCGGCTGCGCGCCGGGGCGCGGGCGGCGGGCTGGAGCCTCCTCGAGGCGGCGCGGTCGGCGGGGCGGGGCGAGATCGCGGGCCTCGGCGCGGCGCCCCGCAAGAAGCTGCATGCGTTCTGCGAGCTACTGGACGGGCTGGTCGACGTGATCGCGCAGGGCGCGTCGGTGGCCGAGACCATCATCCAGATCGTCGACCGCAGCGGGCTGCGCGGCAAGCTCGAGGCGGACGACAGCGCGGACGCGCGCGACCGGCTCGATAACCTGGCCGAGCTCGTCACGACGGCGAGCGACTTCGACGACGAGAGCGAGACGGGGCAGAGCGTGGACGCGTTCCTCGAGCGGATGGCGCTGAACGCGGCCGCGGATGACATCCCGGTGGCAGATCAGGTCGTGCTGATGACGATCCACGTGGCGAAGGGCCTGGAGTGGCCGGTCGTGTTCATCACGGGGCTCGAGGACGGGCTGTTCCCATCGCTGCGGCTGCGCGACGGGCAGAGCGAGGACGCGGCGCTCGAGGAAGAGCGGCGGCTCGCGTACGTGGCGATCACGCGCGCCCGCGAGCGGCTCGTGGTGTCCTACGCGCGGACGCGGCGCGTGTGGGGCGAGATCCGGATGCAGGGGCCGTCGCGATTCCTCGAGGACATCCCGGCGACGTGCCTCGCGCAGCCGAAGGGGCGGAGCCCGATGCTGCCGCGCGGGCCGCGCATCGTCGACGGGAACTTCGCCGGCAAGCCGGGACAGGGGCGGCGCTTGGCGCGGAGCGTCGACGGCGGGGGCCTGCCCCACGCCGGCAGCGCCGCCGCAGGGCGGGGCAGACCGATCGACGAGTTCGACCAGCGCGCGCCGGCGGACGATGGCGAGCGCGTGTACCGCGTGGATGATGACGTCCCGGCCGAGCAGCACTCGCGAGAGCCGTTCCGTAGCGGCGACGCGGTCAGCCACGCCCAGCTCGGCGACGGCCGCGTCATCGCCGTCTCCGGCGCCGGCAAGGACCGCAAGGTGATCGTCGAGTTCGCGGCCCTCGGCCGCAAGACCGTGCTGGCGACCTACCTGCGGCCGACCGAGCTCAACTGACGGCTCGCGCGAGCGGGGAGTTAATCTGCGCGACGCCTGCGGCTACTCGGGCATCTTGGCGGTCACGATCGTGACGGGCAGCTCCGTGCGGTCGCGCCAGACCCCGAGGACCACGGACTTGCCCGGTGGGGTCGCCGAGACGAGGCCGGGCAGCGTGCGCTGGTCACACTCCTCGCCCGCCCAGCGCACGATGACGTCACCGGCGCGCAGGCCGGCCACGGCGGCGGGCGAGCCGACCTTGACCTCGGTGAGGAGCGCGCCCGACGCATGCGGGAGGCCGAGCGTCGCCGCCTGATCCGCCGTTACCCCGTTCGCCAGCGCGCCGAGCCACGAGTGCGCGACGTCGCCGGTGTCCCGCAGGAGCCCGATGATCTCCTTCACGCGGTTGCTCGGGATGGCGAACGAGACCTCGCCGACGCGGTCGCCCGTCGCGAGCGCCACGCCGACGACCTGGCCGGCCGTGTCCATCACGGGCCCACCGGAGTTACCGCGCGTGATGCGCGCATCGGTCTGGAGGTACGTGCGAAAGCCCTGGATGCGTCCGGTCGCGAGCGAGGCGGTCGTGGCGCGCCCGGTCGCCGATACGATGCCGTGCGCCGCCGTCACCTCGTCCCCGAACGGATCGCCGAGCACCACGACCCACTCGCCGACCTCGAGGTCATCCGAATCGCCGAGCGGCAAGCCGCGCAGCCGCGTCACCACGACCGGCGAGCCGGCCGGCGGCTCGAGCACGAGCAGCGCCAGATCGAGGCGGATGTCGCGACCGATCACCCGCGCGGGTACCTCCACCCCACCCTCGAGCACGACGCGCAGATCCGGCGACGCGGCGGCCACGTGCTCGTTCGTCAGCACGAACACGCCTTGGTTCTCGACGAGGAAGCCCGTGCCGAGCGCGACGTCGGCCGTCGTCTCGGGCGCGCCCGGGAACATCGCCGCGGGCCCGCTCTTCACGGGGGCGGCCGCCCGGATGGCCACGACGCCGTGCTTCGCGTTCTCGACAAGCTCGACGAACGAGCCCGGCGCGCTCGGGTACATCGTGCGCGCGGTCGGCGGGGCCGAGGCCACGCCCGGCCCGCCGCTGCCGCCGCCGGCGCGCGAATCGGGCATCTCGCGGCAGGCTCCGATCCCGAGTCCGAGCGCCACCAGCCGCCACGCCGAGCGCGTCATGCCGGGCGTGCGTCCACGTACGCGACGCGCAGATCGTAGATCAGGCTCGCGAGCAGCTTGCCCTCGGCCTCGTCGAGGTTGCCCTTCGTCTTTGTCTCGAGCATGCCGAGCACGTCGATCAAGTGCTTCGCCGTCTCGAGATCGACCGGGTGCGGCTGGCCATCCGGCGCCGGCATCTTCCCGAGCGCGATGAGCGCCGTCGATGCGAGCGAGAACACGTGCGTCGAGAAGTCGACGTCTCCGAGAGTGACCGGGGCGTCCGCCATGGGCGCGACGATAACACCCGGCCGACGAGGCGCGCTGGCTTGGGGCACCCGCCCGTGTAATCGTTGACCGGTTCATGGATACCCTCCGCGACACGATTCCGGGCGCCGGGCCGGGCGAGCTACCCGCCCTGACCGCGGTGGCCCAGGCGGCGCACAGCGCCGTCGATACCGAGCAGCACGCCGCCGAGGTCCGCGCCGCCAGCGCCTTCTGCGATGACGTGTTCGCCGAGGTCGGCAAGGTCGTCGTGGGCCAGCGCGACATGATCGAGCGCGTCCTCATCGGGCTCCTGACGGGCGGCCACTGCCTCATCGAGGGCGTCCCGGGCCTCGCGAAGACGCTGACCGTGAAGACGCTCGCGCAGACGATCAACGCCTCGTTCCAGCGCATCCAGTTCACCCCCGATCTCCTGCCCGCCGACATCACCGGCACCATCATCTACAACATGCACACCGGCGACTTCACGCAGAAGCGTGGGCCGCTGTTCGCCAACCTCGTCCTCGCCGACGAGGTCAACCGCGCCCCCGCGAAGGTCCAGTCCGCGCTCCTCGAGGCCATGCAGGAACGCCAGGTCACCATCGGCGACACGACCCACAAGCTCCCCGATCCGTTCCTCGTCCTCGCGACGCAGAACCCGATCGAGCAGGAGGGCACGTTCCCGCTGCCCGAGGCGCAGCTCGATCGCTTCATGCTGCTCATCAAGGTCGGCTATCCGACCGCGCAGGACGAGCGCGCGATGCTCGATCGCATGGCGACCCTCGACCCGCCCGCGGCGCAGGAGGTGACGTCGGTCGCGCAGATCCTCGACGCCCGCCGCGTCGTGGCCTCGATCTACCTCGACGACCGCGTGCGCGACTACATCGTCCACGTCGTGCAGGCCACGCGCCGCCCGCGCGACTACGGGCTCGCCGAGCTCGCCCCGCTGATCGAGTACGGCGCCTCGCCGCGGGCCACGCTGTTCCTCGCCGCCGCCGCCCGCGCCCACGCGTTCCTCCGCCACCGCGCGTACGTCACGCCCGACGACATCAAGGCGATCGCGATGGACGTCATGCGCCACCGCGTCTCCGTCACGTACGAGGCGGAGGCCGAGGACGTCAGCTCCGAGGACGTGGTGCGCCGCGTCTTCGAATACCTGCCGGTGCCGTAAGCCGCGCCATGGCGACCGCGTCGGCCGAGCTGTTCCGCAGGGCGCGCGCCATCGAGGTCGCGTCGCGCCGCCTCGTCGACGAGCAGCTCGCCGGCCAGTACCACTCGGTCTTCAAGGGCCGCGGCCTCATCTTCAGTGACGTCCGCCCCTACACCCCCGGCGACGACGTGCGCTCCATCGACTGGAACATCACGGCGCGGATGAACGCGCCGCACGTCAAGCAGTTCGTCGAGGAGCGCGACCGCACGGTCAACCTCGTCATCGACATGAGCGCGTCGGGGCTGTTCGGCTCGCGCGGGGTGCCGAAGCGCGAGCTGGCGGCGGAGCTCGCCGCGGTCGTGGCGTTCTCCGCGATCAAGAACAACGACCGCGTGGGGCTCGTCATCGTGACGGACCGCGTGGAGAAGTACATCCCGCCGAAGAAAGGCCGCCGCCACGTGCTCCGCGTGATCGGCGAGATCCTCGCGTTCCAGCCCCTCTCGCGGCGGACGAACCTCGCGGTGGGCCTCGACTTCCTCGCGAAGGTCGCGCGCCGGCGCTCCGTCGTGTTCCTCGCGAGCGACTTCATGAGCGAGGGCTGGGAGCGGCCGCTCAAGATCTGCGCGCAGCGGCACGAGCTCGTGCCGGTCGTCGTGAGCGACCCTCTCGAGGCGTGGATCCCGTCGGTGGGGCTGCTCGTGCTGGAGGACCTCGAGACGGGCCAGGTCGTCGAGCTCGACACCAGCGGGTCGGCCGGGCACGCGCTGCGTGCGCGGGCGGCGGCGGCGGCGCGGGTCCGCGACAGCGCGCTGCGGCGGCTCGACGTGGACCTGGTCGAGGTCCGGACCGACGAGCCGTACCTCGACGCGCTGCTGGCGTTCTTTCGCGCGCGCGCGAAGCGGATGGCCCGCGCATGAAGAGCGTGGCCGTCGCGGTCGCCGTCGCCGTCGCCCTCGCCGTCGCCGTCGCCGGTGTCGCGCGTGCCGACACCGGGAGCGCGGTGCTCGTGCAGCCGCCGCTCGAGGCCGGCGCGCCCGAGGTGTCCGCCGCCGCGAGCCCGAGCGTCGTTCGCCTCGGCGCCCAGCTGACCCTGTTCGTGACCGTGACGTTCGACCCCGGCGTCGAGGTCAACCTCCGCGAGCCCGTCGAGCTCGGTCCCGCGTTCGAGGTCCGCACGCGCGATTCGCGCGACCGGGACGGCCCGAACGGCAAGCGCGTCCGCGAGTACCAGCTCGCCGTCTTCGCGTGGGAGGTCGGCGACCTGCAGCTCCCGCCGGTCGCCGTCACGTTCACGCTCGCCGGCCACGCGGGCCAGGTCGCGACAAACGCGGTCCCGGTGCGCGTCGAGAGCATGCTCGGCGCGGTGCAGGACGATCCACGCCCGCGTGCCGACGAGCCGCCGGCCGAGCTGACGGCGCGCGACTGGTTCTGGCTCGCCGTGGCGAGCGGCGTCGGCGGGCTCGTCCTCGCGGGGGGCGGCGGGCTCGTCTGGGCGCGCCGTCGTCGCGCGCCGATCCAGCTCGCGCCCGCGCGCCAGCTCGCCCGCCGCCTCGACCTCCCCGGCGAGCGCGCCCTCGCGCTGCTCCTCGCGATCGAGCGCAGCGGCGTCCTCGACCGCGAGGACACGCGCAAGGCTGGCTACGCGCAGATGGTCGCCGCGATCCGCGCGTACGTCGGCGCACGCTACCGTGTCGCCACCGCCGATCTCACGTCCGCCGAGCTCGTGCGGGCGCTCGCGCCCGTCGCGCCGGTCACCGAGCGCCTGCACGTCGAGGCGTGGCTCGAGCGGTGTGACGTCGTGAAGTACGGCGGGCTCCGCGCGACGACCGCCGAGGGGCGCAGCGTGCTCGGCGCGGCTCGGACGCTCGTCGTCGAGACCACCGCGACCGAGGCGCCAGCCGCCGCGCCGGCCGAGGTCGCCGCGTGAGGCCCCTCCTGCGCGCGGTGTGGCCGTGGCTCCTCGTCGGGGTGATCGGCGCCCTCGTCGGTGGGGGGCTCCTGCTCTACCTCCGCACGTCGGCCGCCGCCGAGCTCGTCGTGTGGCGCGCGCCGCACGCCGCCTACCTCGCGCTGGCCGGGCTCCTCGTCGGCGTGCTCGCGTTCCACTTGCACCGCCGCCGCACGGCGACGATGGGCTACTCCCAGGTCGGGCTCGTCGGCGCGCGCGGCCTGGTCGCGTGGCTCGCGGATCTCCCCGGCGTCCTCCGGGTCGTCGCCGTGGCGGCGATCGCCATCGCCCTCGCGCGTCCCGAGACGTACCGGACGGTCACGCGCGAGGTCGACTCGATCGACATCATGCTGGTCGTCGACATGTCGAAGTCGATGGAGGAGACCGACCTCCCGCGCGACCGGCTCGACGCCGCGCAGCGCGTGATCCGCCGCTTCCTGCGGCGCACGTCGAACGATCGCGTCGGCCTCGTGATCTTCGGGCAGCAGGCGATGTTGCAGTGCCCGCTGACGTCGGACACGAAGGTCGTCGAGCAGATCGTGGCCGATCTCTCGATCGGCGATGTCCCGGAGCTCGGCACCGCGATCGGCGACGGCCTCGCGCTCGCCCTCGCGCAGCTGCGCCGCTCGGACGCGAAGAGCAAGGTCGTGGTCTTGCTGTCGGACGGCGATTCGAACTGGGTCACTCGCTTCGAGCCCGACGAGGCGGCGCAGGCGGCGCGCGCCATGGGGGTCAAGGTCTACACGCTGCTCGTCGGCCGCGAGGACGGCGGCTCGTTCGACGCGATGCCCGTCAACCCGGCGACCCTGCACAGCATCGCCACGATCACCGGCGGCGACTTCTATCGCGCGAGCGACTACGAGTCGTTCGACCGCGGGTTCCAGAGCGTACGCACGAAGCTCGACACCACGAAGCGGGTGATCACCGAGCGCGTCCCGGACCAGCAGCTCTTCGTGGGGTTCGCGCTGGTGGCGGCGCTGCTCCTCGCGCTCGAGCTCTTGCTCGCGAACACGCGGCTGCGGAGGCTGCCGTGAGCGGGCTCTCGTTCGCGCATCCGCTCCTCGGCGTCGTCGGTCCGCCGCTCGCGATCGGGGGCGCCTTGGCGCTGTGGGTGTTCGACCGCTGGCGGCGCGCGCAGCTGACGCGCCGTCTCGGCGAATTGCCGGTGCTCGGCCGCGTGTTGCAATCGGTGTCGCCGGGCCGCCGGCTCGCGAAGGCGATCCTCGCCGGCGTCGCGTTGGCGCTCGTGGTGTTCGCGGCCGCCCGCCCGGCGGTCCCGGGCAAGCGGCAGATCGAGCTGCGCGGGCTCGACCTCGTGGTGGCGATGGATGTCAGCAAGTCGATGCTCGTCGACGACGTGGAGCCGACGGCGGAGATGGCCGCGCGGCGCGATCCGACGCGGCTCGCCCGGGCGCGCGAGCTGGCGGGCGCGGTGATCGACGCGCTCGATGGCGATCGGATCGCGCCCGTGGTCTACGCCGGCGCGGCCGCGCACTTCCCGCTGACCGAGGATCACCTAGTCGCGACGCAGTTCCTGAACGACCTCGGCACGGCGGACTTGCCCCTCGGCACGAACGTCGCGGAGGTGTTCCGCGTGTCGCGCTGCTTGCTGCGGCCCGATCTGTACGACGACCTCGGCTGCGCGCGCATCGGGCGGCGCGGGCACGGCGGCGACGCGCTCGCCGGCGAGTCGCTCGACCCGCCGAGGAAGGCGACCGTCGACGACAACGCCGAGCAGCAGCGCATCGCGCGCGGCAAGGCGATCGCGATCTTCACCGATGGCGGCGACGTCAGCGGCGAGGCGCTGCGCGAGGTCGCGACCGCGCGCGAGCTCGGGATCGCCGTGATCGTCGTGGGCGTCGGGACGGAGGTGGGCGGGCTCGTGCCCGAGGTCGACGGGCTCGGGCGCCGGACGGCGCGGCCGAAGCGCGGGCCTGGCAACACCACCATCACCGCAAAGCGCGACGACGACGGCATGCGCGCGCTCGCGGAGGCGGCCGGGGATCCGCAGCGCTACCTCGTCGCGAACGAGCACGGCGAGGTCGACCCGACGGCGATCGTCGCGGCGCTGCGCCGGGTCGACCGCGGGCTCTCGACGAAGCAGGTGAAGGAGCTGCGCGAGATCTACCCGCCGTTCCTGTTCGCGGGGCTGATGCTGCTGCTCGTCGAGGCCGCGATCAGCACGCGGCGGCGGCGCAAGTTCCCCGAGGCGCTATCATGAAGGCGCGGTCATGACAGCGATCCGGCGGCAGACGCTCGCGGTGGTGCTGGTGGTCGCGCTCGGCGGCTGGCAGCCGTTTCGCGCCGCGGACCCGGACGTGGTCGCGGGCAACGACGCCTACGCGGCCGGCCGCTACGCCGAGGCGATCGCGGCGTACGGGCGCGCGGAGGAGCGCGGCGCGGTCGACCCCGACGGCCTCGCGTACGACCGCGGGACCGCAGAGCTCGCGGCGGCGGCCCGGCTCGGCGACCCGGCGGCGAAGGAGGCGCTCACGCAGCAGGCGCTCGAGCACTTGAAGCAGGCGGCGCACGCGAAGGACGCGCCGGTCCGCGGCGCGGCGCACTACAACGCCGGCAACGCGCTCCTCGGCGCGAACAAGCTCGACGAGGCGATCGACGCGTACAAGGACGCGCTGCGCGAGGATCCGCTGCAGGAGGACGCGCGCATGAACCTCGAGGTCGCGCTGCGGCGGAAGCAGAAGCAGGGGGGCGGCGGCGGGCCGGGACCGCAGGGACAAGGCCAGCAGGGACAAGGCCCGCAGCAGGGCGGGCAGCAGGGGCAGCAACCGCAGCAAGGGAGCGGCGCGGCGCAGGGGAGCGGGCAGCCGCAGCCGGGGAGCGGCGCGGGGAGCGGGCAGCCGCAGCCAGGGAGCGGCGCGGGGAGCGCGCAGCCGCAGCAAGGGAGCGGCGCGGGCGGTGGCCCGCAACCGCAACCGCAGCCGGGGAGCGGCGCGGGGAGCGGGCCGCAACCGCAACCGCAGCAGGGAAGCGGCGCGGGGAGCGGCCTGCCGCCGCCGCAAGGCAGCGCCGCCGGCGGCCAGCCGCAGCAGGGGAGCGGCGGCGGCCAGGGACCGCAGCCATCGTCGCCGCAAGGGCCGCAGGGTCAGCAGGCGCCGACGGGCTCCGATGCGAACCACGCGGGCAAGCCGCAGCACGGCGGGCGTGGCGCGCATGGCGGCGAGTCGCCGCGCACGCCGACGGACCGCAAGCTCGACGATCTCGAGGACTACTCGCGCCGCATGCAGCGCGACGAGGCCCGCCGCCACGCGACGGGCCACGCGCCTGATCCCGATCACGACTGGTAGCGGCGGGCGCGCGCGACGATACTCGGCCCATGGCTGCGCGGGTCCTCGTCGTCGATCGCAGCGCCGCCACGCGCGACGCCGTCGCCGAGCTCCTCGGGGCGCGGGCCGAGGTCGCGTGGGTCGCCCCGGCGGACGCCGCGGCGCAGCTCCGCGCGCACGCGTACGACGCGATCCTGCTCGACGCCGATCCGCCGCCGACGTCCGCGCTCGTCCGCGAGCTCGGCGCGACCGGCGCGCGCGTCGTGCTGATCGCGGCCGCCGATGGCCCGGCGCTCGCGCACGCGTGCGGGGCCGCCGATGCGGTCGCGCGGCCGTTCGCGGCGGCCGAGCTCGTCCTCCGCGTGGCGCAGTACGCGGCGGGCCCCGCGCCCGCGGCGCCCGCGCCGCCCGACAAGCGCCGGCCGCGCAAGTCCGACGTCATCATCGGGACGGGCCCGTGGGTCAAGGCGCTCTACGACCGCATCGCGATGGTCGCGGTGACCGACGCCACCGTCGCGATCTCCGGTGAGAGCGGCACCGGCAAGGAGCTCGTCGCGCGCACGATCCACAACAGCTCGCCGCGGGTCGATGCGCCGTTCGTGGTGGTCAACTGCGCCGCGATTCCGGAGGCGCTGCTCGAGGACGAGCTGTTCGGCCACGTCCGCGGCGCGTTCACGGACGCGACGCGCGATCGCGAGGGCCTGCTCGCGGCGGCGCACACCGGCACGCTGTTCCTCGACGAGATCGGCGAGCTGCCGCTGGCGCTGCAGGCCAAGCTGCTGCGCGTCCTGCAGAACCACGAGTTCCGGCGGCTCGGCGAGGACACGGACCGGCGCGTCGACGTCCGGATCATCACGGCCACGAACCGCGACCTCGAGCAGCTCGTGGCCGCGGGTGCGTTTCGCCAGGACCTCTACTACCGCGTGCACGTGTTCCCGCTGCACCTGCCGCCGCTGCGCGACCGGCCCGACGACGTGCCGCTGCTGGTCCATCACTTCGTGACGAAGTACCGCGCGCGGCTCGGCAAGCCGATCGAGGCCGTCTCGCCGGCGGCGCTGGCGCGGCTCGCGGGCTACGCGTTCCCCGGCAACGTTCGCGAGCTCGAGAACAAGCTGCAGCAGGCGATGGTGGTGGCGGCGGGCTCGATCGTCGAGGCGGACGATCTCTCGCTGCCCGCGCCGGCGGCGGCCCACGTGGACCTGTCGCGGCCGTTTCGCGACCTCAAGCAGGAGGCCATCGACGCGTTCGAGCGCGCGTACCTGACCGAGCTCATCCGCGTTCACCAGGGGAACCTGGCCGCGGCCGCCCGCGCGGCGGGGATGGACCGCAAGAACCTGTGGGCGCTGGCCGTGCGCCACGGGCTTCGGTGAGTACCCGGCGTCGCGGCGGGCCGCCGGGTCGGGCTGGGGGGCACGTGCACGATCGTGCGCTCGGCGTGGACGACCCGGTACGGCACACCGGTCACGGCGTGGAGCTCGCGCTCGACGCCTCGGGGCATAGCGCCGCGAGGACGCGGACACCTCGAGCACGCGCGGCGAGGACGGACGTTCGATCCGGGTCCCGCCGACCGGGGAGGGCCCTCGCGGAGGACCGCGACGCCGTCGGCGCGTCGGCGCGCTCGGGCGGGCTGGGTGTGCACGCGGACGATAGTCCGCTCGACGTCGACGACCCCGTACTCGGGCACGCCGCTCTCGGCGTCCACGTCCGGGGCTCGGACGATGTGTCCGGTCCCCGTCGGAAGCCGGGCGTCTACCAGCGGCCGTCGAGCGCGAGGCCGGCGAGGCCGGGCGACGCCACCGGCACCAGCTGCACGCCGCGCGCGACCTGCGCCGGCTCTTCCTTGCCGTGGCGCACGTAGAGGTAGACCGCGGCGCCGGCGCCGGCGATGGCGGCGACGCCGAGGCCCTCGGCCGTGTAGCGGCGCCAGTTCGCCGAGTGCCAGAGCGCGAGGCGCTCGGCGTTGTCGTGCGAGGCGTCGATCTTCGTGTTGAAGCTCTCGGCCCACAGCTCGAAGCCGATCGCCGCGCCGCCGAGCACGACCGCGCCCGCGCCGAACAAGACCGGCAGCTTCTCGGAGCGTGCCTGGCCGGCCCCGCCGCCACCGAGCGCGGCGGCCGCGAGCGCCGGGACCTCGATCGCCTGCGCGTCCGAGTCCGGCTTGATCGTCACGGTCGTCGACCAGTCCGCGTGGCCCGGCGCGCGCGCGGTCACCTTGAACGTGCCGCCGTCGACCGGCAGCGTCTGGTTCCACGCGCCGGCATCGACGACCTCGTCGCCGCGCCGCACCTCGAGCCCCGGCACCGTGTGCGCGACCTTGATCGTCAGCTTCGAGAGCTTCGTCTCGAGCGCCGCGGCGTTCTTGGCGGCGAGCTCGCCGAGCTGCTGGTCGGTCGGATCGCTGCTGGCGCGCGCCAGGCGCTGGACCTCGACGAACGCCCCCCACGCGGTCGCGAGCTGCCCGTTCTTCTGCCGGCAGACCCCGACGCTGAACAGCGTGGTCACGGCCGGGCCCGCCTTCTGGCTGCTCTCGAACGACGCGCAGGCCTCGGCGATCTTGCCCGCCTCCATCTGCTCGCGGCCCTCGCGAAACAACACCTCGGCCTGCGCGCTCTCGGCCTGCGCGGCCGCGGGCGCGGCGGTCGCAGTCAAGAGGGCGAGGACGAGCAGCGAGCGAGGGTGGATGCGGGTCACGTTGGGCTTTCGTCTAGCGGCGGGTGGGCATGCCGTTGGCGTCGAGCTCGACGCCGGGCCTGGGTTTGGGGGGCTCGGGCTTCACCGGCTCGGGCTTCACCGGCTCGGGCTTCACCAGCTCCACGACCGCCGGCCTGGGCGCCTCGACCGGGACGAGAGGCGCGGCGGGTGCGGGCGTGGCGGGCGTGGCGTGCGGGACGGTGCGGGCGGGCCCCGCAGGCCGGTGCGTGACCGGCGTGGGCGTCGGTGCGGGCGCCGCGACCGGCCAGTGCGCGCCACGTACGACGGCCGTGACCTCCGCGTCGAACTGCCATGACGGGACGTCGTCGTCGGTGCCGAGCTTCGCGTCCGAACCCGCGGAGATGACGCCCGCGACCTGATTCGTCGGCTGCTCGGTGCAGGTGAGCAGGAGTGGGGTGCCCCACGGATCGCGGATCTCGCCGCCGAGCGCGGAGGCGTCGGGGCAGGGCGCGCCGGGATGCGCCTTGCCCCACGCGGCGAAGCTGGCCAGCATCGTCTTCATCTGGCCGGCGAGGACGGCCCGCGGCTCCGGCGGGGCGGGCGCGGCGTCGGGCGCGGCGGCCGGCGCGACGACCGGCGAGGGAGCGGCCGCGGCGAGCGCAGCGGAGCCCGGGGCAGGCGCCGATGCCGAGCCCGAACCGTGCATCGCGATCGCGGTGATCCCCGCGCCGAGGCTGACGACCGCGGCGAGCCCGATGACGAGCCCGGTGCGCGACTTCCTGGCCAGCGGCACGCCGCCGGCGACCGACACGCCGGACGACGCCGAGAGCGTGGTCGGCGATGCGACGCCGTAGGCCGGCGCCGCGACGGCGAGGTTACCGCTCGCGGCCGGCGCCGACAGCGAGCCCGGCGGGGGCGTCCCGCCGTAGCGCGCCAGGATCGCGCCGAGCGCGCCGGCGAGCGCGGCGGCGGTGGCGAACCGCTGCGCCGGATCCTTCGCGAGGCACGTCAGGATCAGCTGGTCGAGCTCGGGCGGGATGCTCGCGAGCCGGCTCGACGGCACCGGCGGCGGCTCGCGCAGGTGCATCGCGATGATGTCGCCGATGCCCTCCGCGTCGAACGGCGGGCGGCCCGTGATCAGCGTGAACAGCACGCAGCCGAGCGCGTACACGTCCGAGCGCTGGTCGACCTGCCCTGCGCCGCGACACTGCTCGGGGGACATGTAGGTCGGCGTCCCCATCACGGCCGCGGTCTGCGTCTTCACCTTCGCGTCGCCGGTGAGCTTCGCGATCCCGAAGTCGAGGATCTTCGCGCGCTCGCCGCTCGCGACCTCGGCGTCCCGCACGAGGAAGATATTCTCGGGCTTGAGATCGCGGTGCACGATCCCGCGCGCGTGAGCGGCGCCGAGCGAGCCGGCGACCTGCCGCATGATGCGAAGCGCGTCCGTGATCGGCAGCGACCCGAGGCGCCGCAGCCGCTTGTCGAGCGGCTCTCCGTCGAGCAGCTCCATCACGATGAACGCGCTGCCGTCGGTGTGGTGCCCGAAATCGAACACCTGGACGATGCCGGCGTCCGAGATCGCGGTGGCCGCGCGCGCCTCGTTGAAGAAGCGGTTCACGATCTCGGGGCGCGACGTGAAGCTCGGATGAAGGACCTTGATCGCGGCCTGTCGCCCGAGCATCGCGTGCTCGGCGAGCCACACGCTGCCCATGCCGCCTTCCCCGATCTGCTTCAGCACCCGATAGGCACCGAGCTGCATCCCGATCACACCCCGTTTTAGCGCAGCTGAATGCGCCGGGTCAATCGTCCCGTTCGCGACGAGCGGTCGCGCCCTCGGCAAGATCTGCCCGGCCGACCGGACTGTTAGCCGATGCGGGCAGTTGGCCCCGGCTCACCGTCGGTATCCGCGCGGCGGCGCCTGGCGAGCTCGTCGCGCGCAGCCGCGAGCGCCTGCTCGGTGCGCTCGTCGATCTCGAGGTTGGTGACGATGGGTGTCAGTGCCGTGGTCGCGCTCGACCCCAGGTCGAAGTAGAGCGAAGGGCGGCGGCCGATCGCGTGATACGTCCGCACGCCGGCGCTCGCGCCGGCCTCTCTTTGCGCTCGATCGAGCGACGCGTGGCGGCTCCGCCCGCACTCGCAGCGATAGACGCGGACGACGGCCCAGTCCGCCGCGCCCGACGGGCGGGGCGTCATCGTGGCCAGCGCCGCCGCGTCGCCCGCCAGGAGCCGCGCCTCGGCGGTTCGCGTCTCGCGGTCCGCCAGCTCGAACGTCACGACAACCTGTGCCCACGCGTGGCAGCGCTCGCAGAATGGAACCTCGATATCGACCGCGCGCATCAGGTACACGATCATCGACTCCACGATGGCCACCTCGGCGAGCCACCAGACCCAGCTCCAGCGGCCGTTGCGGCTCGCGAGCTCCGCGAGCCCGTGGCCGAGCTTCGCCGGCGACATGGCCCAGGTCGGCGTGAAGTCGAGGCCCGGAAGGTCCGAGAGGACGAGGTACGCCTGCCAGCTGGCGTAGAGCGCGATGGCGCTCGTCACCACGGCCAGCGCGAGCCGTCCGCGCCGCGAGCGGACCTGCGCGCGGTCGGCGACCCACCGACTCGCCGCCGCGAGGGCGCCGCCGAACAGCGGCGTGACGAGGACGAACAGCGGCGGCGCCTCGAACACCTGCGTGACGAGGCAGCTCGCGACCGCGTAGGCGACGCCCAGCGCCGCGCCCACCGGGACGGCCAGCGCGATCCGCGGACCGAGCTGTCCGCGTGGCTCGTAGTAGACGGGCGCGGGGGGCACGGCGACGAGTCTAGAGACCGCGCCCGCCGCGCGCCACGGTCCCGCGTGCGTCAGCGCGGCTCGCGACAGATCTCGACCGGGTGCGCGCCGAGCTCGGCGGACGAGATCGTCCGCAGCGCGGCCTCGTCGGTGGCCTCGACGATGACCGGCGGCGCCACGCCGGCGTCGAGCGCCTCGCGAAACCGCGCCGCGCAGAGGCACCAGGCGTCGCCGTCGCGGAGGCCGGGAAAGTCGCCCCGGGCCGTGATCAGATCGTTGCCGTGGGCCGCGCTGAACTGGAGGAACGCGCTGGTGACCGTTGCACAGACGACGTGGACGCCGGCGTCGTCGGCGCCCGTCGAACAGAAGCCGTCGCGATGGAACCCGGTGGCCGTCCGCGACGGACACGACCGCAGCGCGCTGCCGAGCACGTTGCGCATCCCGAGCTTCGCCGGCTCGCCCCCGCGCCCGACGCAAGCCCCGGGGCCCGGCGCCGCGGCAGCGCCCGCGGGCTCGACCGCGGCCGGGCTCGCCGGCATCACCGGGTCCACGGCCTGCGTCGCGGCCGGCTCCGAGTGACAGCCGAGGAGGGCGGCGGCGCTGACGAGCAGGAGCGCGAGACGTGAAGGCACGGGAGATGAGACGACCGAGGCGGCTGTCGCGTTACAGGAACTCGGCGCCGGCGCCGGCGCGCCCCGACCGCAGCTGCTTCGCGAACCGGGCGAGGCTCGCCACCACGGCCAGCAGCTCCTCGGGATCCACGGGCTTGGCCACGTGCATGTTGAACCCGGCGACCAGCGCGCGGCGCCGGTCCTCGGTCCCGGCGTACGCCGTCAGCGAGGCCGCCGGCACGCCGCCGCCGGCGTCGGCGCCGCGGGCGCGGATCTTGCGGATGAGCGCGTAGCCATCCTCGTCGGGCATGCCGATATCGCTGACGAGCACGTCGGGCCGCTCGCGGTCGAAGCTCGCGAGCGCCTCGGCCACCGAGCCGGCGCTCGTCACGTGGGCCCCGCACTGCACGAGGACCGTCTCGAGCACCTCGCGCCCGTCGGCGTCATCGTCGACCACCAGGACGCGCAGCCCGGCGAGCTCCGGCGGGCACTCCCAGCGCGCCTTCTGGTTCAGCCGGCGCGCGGCCGGCAGCTCGCGCGGTGTCGACCGCTTGAGCGGCGCCACCGGCAGGCGCACGAGGAACGTCGCGCCCCGGCCCTCGCCGTCGCTCCGCGCCGAGATGGTGCCGCCGTGCATCTCCACGATGCTCTTCGAGATCGCGAGGCCGAGGCCGAGGCCGCCGTACTGCCGCGTCGTCGACGAGTCGCCCTGCTTGAACCGCTCGAACACGTGGGGCAGCACGTCGGCCGCGATGCCCTTGCCGGAGTCGCTCACCTCGAGCTCCAGCATCGAGTCGATGCGCGTGAGCAGGAGCTGGATGCTGCCGGCCTTCGCCGTGAACTTCGTCGCGTTGGCGAGCAGGTTCCACACGACCTGCTGCAGCCGCGCCGCGTCGCCGAGCAGCGCCACCGCCGTCGTGTCGATCACGCACTTGAGCCGGAGCTGCTTCGCGTCGAGCGCCGGGCGCGCCGATTCGATCGCCGCGTTCAGCACGTCCTCGAACGACAGCGGCGCCACCTCGAGCCGCAGCTTGCCCGACACGATGCGGGAGACGTCGAGCAGGTCCTCGATGAGCTGCGCCTGGTTGAGCGCGTTGCGCTCGATCGTCTCGAGCGCCCGCTCCCGCTTCTCCACCGGCAATTCGCCGCTCCGCAGCATGCGCGTCCAGCCGAGCACGGCCGACATGGGGTTCCGCAGCTCGTGGCTCACGATCGCGAGGAACTCGTCCTTCGCGCGGTTGCTCGCCTCCGCCTCCTCACGGGTCGCGCGCTCGCGGGCGATCAGCGCCGTGCGCTCGTCGTCCGCCAGCGCGTTGCCGATGGCGACCGCGATCTGCTCCGACGCGAGCTCGATGAACGTGCCGTAGGCCTCGTCCAGCGCGCGCCGTGGGTTGAGCCCGGCGACCAGGTAGGCGCTCGGCTGCGCGACGCCCGCGCGATACAACGGGGCCACGCACGCGCGCGTGACGGGCTCCGGGTACGCCGTCCCGCGGACCTCGACGCCCGGCCCCGCGATCGCGTCGAGCGGCGCCAGGGTGAACGGCTCCTGCGCACGGGCGGCGTCCTCCAGCGGCCACGTCCCCGGGCGCGCGGCCGCGCCCAGCGCGACGACCTCGGGCGCGAGCCGGCCGCTGACGCCACACGCCGCCGCGAGCCGCGCGCGCGTCCCGTCCGCGTCCACGAGATAGATGATCGCGAACGGCAGGTCGGCGGGGTTCTTCGCGAGCGCCGCGACGGCAACCCGCGCGGCCTCCACCGCGGTCTGCGCGAGCCCGCTGCCGGACAGCTCGCGCAGCGTGCGCAGCCGGCGATCGGCGAGCACGCGCTCGGTCGTCTCGTGCACCACGCCGAGCACGCCGCCGATCGCGCCCGCGTCGTCGGCGAGCGGGCTGTACGACAGCGTGAAGTAGGCCTCCTCGAGGAACCCGAGGCGGTCGAGCGGCAGGAGCGTGTCGTCGAGCGCGATCGACTCGCCGGCGAGCACGCGCTGGAACATCGGCCCGACGACGTGCCAGAGCTCGCGATAGAACGCCTCCGCCGGCCGGCCGAGCGAGCGCGGGTGCTTCGACGGGCCGAGCACGGGTCGGTAGCCGTCGTTGTAGAGGAGCACGAGGTCGGGCCCCCACATCACGCGCATCGCGAACCGCGACGACAGCATGATCGGAACGATCGTCCGCAGGCTCTGGGGCCAGCCCTCCGGGGCGCCGAGCGGGCTGCTGGCCCAGTCGAACTGGCGCATCAGGGAGGCGGTCTCGGTCTCGCCGAAGAAGATCTCGCTCGCGACAGACGGCATCGTGAGCGTGATGGATAGCATGGGAATACTTGGGATACCGCGGGCGGTCGGACGCCGGCGTCCGCCGGTCGCGCGGCCGTCAACCGGCCCCGCGTGAGCCGATCCTTGCGTTATCCTGCCCGCGCATGCGCATCGGCACGGGGGTCACGGTCATCGGCACGTTGCTCGCTGCCTGCGGCTTTCCACAGCCCGAGTCCGTCCTGGTGGATGGGCCGCCGGCCGACGCCGCTCCCGATGCCGCGGTCGTCCCCGCGAACACGGTCCTGGGGCGCTCGACGAACACGTGCCTGCAGGCCTCGGGCAACGTGGTTACCCCGGTCGACCTCTCGATGAACACGGTGATCAAGGCCCTCATCCCGGACGCCGGCTCCGGGACGGGGTACCGCATCGTCGTGGGCGTGGGCTCCTCGGACGGCACGTTCGTCATCCACGACGTGCCCGACGGCGCGCGCTACCTGCTGGAGTTCAACAACAGCTACTTCGACACCACCTCGCACCAGGTCGACAACGGCGGCATCGTGCCGGAGCGCTGCGCCCCCGCGCCCGTGCTAACGAACGCACGCACGTCGATCACGTTCGACCTCACCGGGCTGTCCGACACGCGGCCGACGGACGGCATCAACGCGACCTCGCTCACCCTGGCCGAGTTCGATGACATGTTCCCGCCGCCCAGCCCCGGGAGCGCGCTCGCCGTGACCTCGGATTGGTCGACCGACGTCGCGCCCGCGTTCGCGGCCGTGCCGACCCTGGTGGACCAGAGCCTCGGCGATGACCTGACGCTGCTCCACCACCGGGTCAGCCGGCAGCTCGGCGGCGACGGCCGGCTCGCGCAATTCGATCAGATCATCGACGTCGGCCAGGCCTCCGGCGTCGAGATGATGAACGGCAGCGCGTTGACGATCCCGGTCTCGATGGCGCCGGCGGGGCCGCTTCACACCCTGTCGGTCTCGGTCAATCGTCAGGCCTACGACGGCGGCTTCGATGCCACCTCGGCGGAGCAGTCGATGGAGGTGGACGTCGTCGCGCATCCGATCGCGACGGACACCGGCTTCGGCGAGAACCTGGTCCAGATCACGCTGGACGACTGGAGCGGGAAGGCGCAGCTCGTCCACGCCGTGAGCAACTATCCGTATGCCGATCCGTTCCCGGCCGCGTGGAACCGGTACATGCTCGTCAGCTACAGCCAATCGCGGCGGTTCGCGCTGCCGGGCGCCGCCCCGGCCAGCAACTTCGCGTTCTCGTTCCGGACGACGGACCTGCCCGTCGGCGCCAACGCCAAGACCGACAACATCGTCCAGCTCCCATCGAACATCTTGCTCGGCGGCCTGCCGTTCTCCGGCGGCGGCGTGATCCACTTCAACGGCATCACGCCCGTCGCGCTCCAGTGGGGCGCGGTGGCGACGGCGCGGGAATATCAGGTCCGGGTGTTCCGGGTCTCCAACAGCAACGGGGCAACGGTCGTGCGCTCGATCGCCAACCTGGTCACCGACCAGACGTCGATCCTCATCCCGGCCCAGGTGTTCGTCGGCGCCACGTCGTTCGCGTTCCAGCTCGCCGCCAACGTCTCGCCGACCGACTACACGGCCGGGCACCTCGTCCCCAACGGGCTGCCCAGCGGCACGATGACCGCGCCGAGCGGCCTGTTCCTGTTCTCGGCGACGTGCGGCAACGGGGTCGCGGACGGCAGCCCGGTCGAGGCGTGCGACGGCAGCGGCGAGACCGCGCAGTGCGACGTCGACTGCACGAGCGTCGTGTGCGGCGATGGCCTGCTCAACGTGACCGCCGGCGAGCAGTGCGACACCATCCAGGACACGCCGGGCTGTATCGGCGCGACCTGCAAGACGTCGACGTGCGGCGACGGCTACGTCAACCTCACCGCCGAGGACTGCGACTTCGGCGGCTCCAACGCTGCCCACGGTTGCGGCGGCAACTGCCGCTGGCTCGGGCGCTGCGGCGACTTCATCGTCCAGGTGCCCGAGGCCTGCGACTCCGGCGGCTCGGACTCCGCGACCTGCGACTTCGACTGCACGCCGGCCGTCTGCGGTGATGGCTACGTCAACGCCGCCGCCGGCGAGCAGTGCGACGAGGGGACCGAAAACGGCCACGATCTCGTCTGCGGCAGCGCCTGCAAGCACCTCTGATCAGCGCAGCTTCGCGGCGAGCGCGCCCAGCAGATCGTGGTCGGCGGCGACCTTCCGCACGGCCTCCCGCGACACGTAGCCGGTCTCGAGGAGCCGCGCGAGCGAGCGCTCGAGCGGGATCATCCCCTGCTCGCGCCCGGACTGGATCGCCGTCGGCAGCGTGTGCAGGTCGCCCTTGCGGATGATGTTGCACACCGCGGTCGTCGCCGGCACCAGCTCGATCGCCGGCGCGCGTCCGCCGCCTTGCCGCGGCAGCAGGAACTGCGTGACCACGTGCCGCAGCACGGCCGCGAGCTGCCAGCGCACCTGGCCTTTGCCGGCCTCGGGGAACGCGTCGATGATGCGGTCGACGGCGCCGGCCGCGCTCGGCGCGTGCAGCGTCGCGAGCACGAGGTGCCCGGTCTCGGCGGCGGTCAGCGCGGCGGCGATCGTCGCGCGGTCGCGCAGCTCGCCGAGCAGGATCACGTCGGGCGCCTCGCGCAGCGCGGCGCGGAGGCCGGCGGCGAACGTCGGCGCGTGCGTCCCGATCTCGCGCTGATGCACGACCCCGCGTCGCGGCGTGAACCGGTACTCGATCGGATCCTCGAGCGTGATGATGTGCGCGGCGCGGCGCTGATCGATTAGATCGACGAGCGACGCGAGCGTGGTCGACTTGCCGGAGCCCGTCGGCCCGCACACGAGCACGAGGCCATCGCGGTGATCGACGACCGCGCCGAGCTCGGCGGGCAGGGCGAGCTCCGCCAGGCCGGGGATGCGCTCCTGGATGAGACGCGCGGCGATCGCCACGCCGTTCAGGTGCGCGAACGCGTTGAGGCGCGCGCGGATCCCGTGGACCTCGAGGCTCAGGTCGGCGCCGCCGGGCGGCTCGCCGGGTGCGTCGCGGTTGGCCGCGGCGACGAGCGCGGTGACGCAGGCGGTGAGCTCGGCCTCGTCGACTGTCGCGTCGAGCGGCTCCAGGCGACCGTCGACGCGCATGCGGGGCGTCTGCCGGGAGGAGAAGAGGATGTCAGACGCGCCTTGCTCGCGCGCGGTGACGAGGGCCGCGCCGAGCAGCGCGCTCAGCCGCGGCAGCACTTCTCTGATCGACGTCAGCGGCGGCGCCGGGCCGGGGCTCGGGCCCGGGCTCGGCGCGGACTTCGCGGCCCACCAGGCCGTGCTCTCGCCCGCCGGCGGGGGCGCGGCCGGCGGCGGCGGACCCTTCGCGGGGTTGCCCTTCCGCACCAGGACCCGCAACCCGTTCGGCACCCGCTCGACGGTGAGCTGGTAGCTCGTCCCGTCGTCGTCGCGGAACGGCAGCGCGCTCGGCCCCTCGCCGAGCGGCCGGTCCACCACGAGCGGCGCCACGAAGTCGACGAGCCACTGGGCCTCGAGCGGCGGCATCGCCAGCGCCTCGACCAGCCCCCGGCGCCGCAAGCTCGGTACCTTGCCGGCCTCGAGGACCATGGCCTCCGCGTCGCGGAGCGTCATGACGCGAAGGAGCGACTGGATGGCGGACATGGGTCCGGTCGCAGCAAGCCTCGTGCGCGCGCCAAGCCCGCGAGACCACGCGCGCCGACACGGGATCCCGCGCCAGATTGGCACGCGCGCCGTGACAGCCGCGCATCGCCGGCGCGCCGGCGCCTCGTTTCGATGTAATGTCCGCCGCATGCCGGTCGATGACCTGCGCTCGGGCACATGGGTCACGTACATCGGCGGTCGTGCGACAAGCGCGCGACTCCGGCGTTGTCGCGTCGAGGTGACGAGCGGCCCGGACGCGGGCCTCATCCGCGACATCGAGGCCTCGGTCATCCGGATCGGCGCCCGCCGCGGGAACGACGTCCAGCTGACGGACTCGAAGGTCTCCGGCCTGCATTGCGAGATCCGCCTCGACGACCGCGGCTATCGCCTGCGCGACCTCGACTCCACGAACGGCACGTACGTCTCGGGCCTCCGCATCAACGACGTCTACATCACGCCGTCGTCGCAGATCGCGGTCGGCAGCTCGCGCCTCAAGTTCGAGCCGCTCGGCGAGTCCGTCGAGATCGAGCTCTCCGATTCCGATCGCTTCGGCTCGATGATCGGCCGCTCCGTGAAGATGCGCGAGCTGTTCGCGCGCCTCGAGAAGCTCTCGAAGAGCGACGCCACCGTCCTCATCACCGGCGAGACCGGCGCGGGCAAGGAGCTCGTCGCCGAGGCGCTCCACGATCACTCGCCGCGCGCGAACGGCGCGTTCGTCGTCCTCGACTGCGGCTCGATCCCGCCGAACCTCATCGAGTCCGAGCTCTTCGGTCACGAGCGCGGCGCGTTCACCGGCGCCACGAACAGCTACGCCGGCGCGTTCGAGCGCGCGCACGGCGGCACCGTGTTCCTCGACGAGATCGGCGAGCTCCCGCTCGCGATGCAGCCGAAGCTCCTGCGCGTGCTGGAGCGCAAGGAGGTGCGTCGCGTCGGCGGCACGAAGACGATCGAGGTCGACCTGCGCATCCTGGCCGCGACGAACCGCGACCTCGGCGTCGAGGTCAACCGCGGCCGGTTCCGCGAGGATCTCTACTACCGGCTCGCCGTCGCGCGCGCGCACGTGCCGCCCCTCCGCGATCGCAAGGACGACATCGCGCTGCTCATCCAGCACATCCTCGCGACCACGCCCGGCGGCGAGACCGCCTCGATCGCGCAGGAGACGATCGACCTGATGATGAAGCACGACTGGCCGGGGAACGTCCGCGAGCTGCGCAACGTCATCGAGCGCGCCGTGCTGCTCTCGGAGACGCCGGACAGCGAGGATTCGCTGCGCCGCACGCCCGCCGTGCCCCCGCGCGCCGAGCCGTCGGGCATCACGGTGACGCCGTCGCAGACCGCCACGTCGACCGACGCCACGATGACGGTGCCGATCGACGTCACGCTCGCGTTCAAGACGGCGAAGCAAAACGTGGTGAGCGAGTTCGAGCGTCGGTACATCTCGCGGCTGCTCGCGCAGCACGATGGCAACATCTCGGCCGCCGCGCGCGCGGCCGGGATCGACCGCATGTCGATCCACAAGATGCTTCACCGGCTCGGCCTCGCGAACCCCGGCCGGGACTGAAGCACCCTCGGCGTGCCGCAAGTCCGGCACGTGGCTGACGATTCGGCACCACGCGCTTCGCCGCGCACAGAGAGGCGGCGGCGCTCGCTCCCGCCGAGATCGCCGGCTCGGGGGACATCTGCGCGGTCTGTGAGATCGGCACGTCTATCGCAGTGCGCGTCCTACGATGTCGTACCTCGTCTCCGCCTCGGCCCCCGTCCATGACACCGCGGCCGACCTGCGCTGGACCCTCGCCCTCGCCGGGGGCGACGGCGTGCGCCTCGCCGAGTACGTCGAGCATCGCTTCGGCCAGCGCATGCCGAAGCAGTACTGCGCGCTCCTCGGCAAGCGGTCGATGCTCGAGCACACGCTCGATCGCATGCGCGAGCTCGCGCCGGCCGCGCGCGCGCTGACCGTCATCGCCGCGCACCACGAGCGCCTCGCCACGCCCCAGCTCGCGGGCCTCTCCGACCACGTGTTCGCGCAGCCGGGCTCGCGCGACACCGGCGTCGCGATCTACGTCGCGCTCGCCATGATCAAGCGCTGGACGCCGAACGCCGTCGTCACCATCACGCCGACCGATCACTACGTCGCGCCGGCCGAGCGCTACATCGCGCAGGTCGCGTGCGCGCAGGCGATCGCGGCCCGCCTGCGCGAGAAGGTGATCTTGCTCGGCGCCACGCCGACGGAGCCGGACCCCGAGCTCGGCTACCTGGTCCTCGGGCCGGCCATCTCCGAGATCCCCACCGTGCACGCCGTCAGCGGCTTCGTCGAGAAGCCGACCGCCGCCGACGCGGCCACGCTGATCGCGCAGGGTGCGCTGTGGAACACGATGGTCACGTGCGGCACCGTCGACGCGCTGTGGGAGCTCGGCCGCGAGGCGGAGCCGCAGCTCGTGGACATCCTCGACTCGTTCGTGCCGCTCGTCGGCACCGAGGACGAGGACGACGCGCTCGACTACATCTACCGCGCGTATTTGCCGGTCAACTTCTCGCGCAGCATGCTGGAGCGCGCGCCGGGCCGCCTCGCCGCGATCGAGATGACCGGCGTCGAGTGGAGCGACTGGGGCAAGCCCGAGCGGATCGAGGCGGTCCTCGCCCACCGCCGGACGTCGAGGGCCCTCGCCCCCGGGGTCGCGAGCTGATGGCGCGCCAGGTCTGGCCGGGCCGCTCGTTTCCGCTGGGCGCGCACTACGACGGCTTCGGCACCAACTTCGCGCTGTGGTCCAGCGTCGCGGACAAGGTCGAGCTGTGTCTGTTCGACGACGCCGGCAAGGAGGATCGCGTCGTCACCCAGCAAGGCACGGGGCAGGTCTGGCACGTCTATCTGCCGGAGGTCGGCCCCGGCCAGCGCTACGGCTACCGCGTGCACGGGCCGTGGGACCCGGAGCACGGGGTGCGCTGCAATGCGAACAAGCTCCTCGGTGACCCGTACGCGCGCGCGATCAGCGATGGCGTCGAGTGGGGGCCCGCGCTGCAGGGCTACGCCGGCGGTGATCCGTTCGGCGCGCGGTCCGAGGAGGACAGCGCGTCGCACACGTTTCGCTCCGTCGTGGCCCAGCCGTACTTCGACTGGGGCAACGATCGGCACCTCGAGACGCCGTGGAACGAGACGGTCATCTACGAGGCGCACGTCAAGGGCCTCACGATGGGGCACCCCGACGTGCCCAAGGAGCTGCGCGGGACGTACGCGGCGCTCGCGCACCCTGCGATCCTCAAGCACCTCAAGTCCCTCGGGGTCACCGCGCTCGAGCTGATGCCGGTGCACGCCTTCATCCACGACGGCTTTCTTCTGGAGCGCGGGCTCAAGAACTACTGGGGCTACAACTCGATCGGCTACTTCGCGCCGCACCCCGAGTACTCGAGCCTGCGCACGGCGGGCGCCGCCGTCGCCGAGTTCAAGCAGGCGGTCAAGGCGCTACACAAGGCCGGCATCGAGGTGATCCTCGACGTCGTCTACAACCACACGGCCGAGGGCAACCACGCCGGCCCCACGCTCTCGATGCGCGGGATCGACAACGAGGGCTACTACCGCCTCGTCCCCGACAAGCCCGGCTACTACATGGACTACACGGGCACCGGCAACACGCTGCAGATGCGCTCGCCTCACGTGTTGCAGCTGGTGATGGACTCGCTCCGCTACTGGGTCACCGAGATGCACGTCGATGGGTTCCGGTTCGACCTGGCGTCGGCGCTCGCGCGCGGGCTCCACGAGGTCGACCGGCTCGGCGCGTTCTTCGACCTGATCCAGCAGGATCCGATCATCTCGCGCGTGAAGCTCATCGCCGAGCCGTGGGACGTCGGCGAGGGCGGCTACCAGGTGGGGAACTTCCCCGCGCTGTGGTCCGAGTGGAACGGCCGCTATCGCGACTGGATCCGCGACTACTGGCGCGGCGAGCAGGGCTCGCTGCAGGAGCTCGGCACGCGCGTCACCGGGAGCTCGGACCTCTATCAGCAGGAGGGCCGGTTCCCGCACGCGAGCGTCAACTTCATCTCCGCCCACGACGGGTTCACGCTGCGCGACCTCGTCTCGTACGACGCGAAGCACAACGAAGCGAACGGCGAGAACAGCGCGGACGGCGAGAGCCACAACCGCTCGTGGAACTGCGGCGCGGAGGGCCCGAGCGATGACCCGGGGGTCCGCGAGCTGCGCGCGCGCCAGCAGCGGAACATGCTGGCGACGCTGTTCCTGTCGCAAGGCGTGCCGATGCTCCTCGGCGGCGACGAGCTCGGCCGCACGCAGAAGGGCAACAACAACGCCTACTGCCAGGACAACGCCATCTCCTGGTTCGACTGGACCGCGGTCGACACCGACCTCCTCTCGTTCACGCGTGCGCTCGCCGGCCTCCGCCGCGACCACCCGGTGTTTCGCCGGCGCGGCTGGTTCCAGGGCGTCCCGATCCGGTCCACGACGCGCGGCGAGGACGCGACCCCCGACCTCGCCTGGATCGGCGATGACGGGAAGGAGATGGCCGACGATTGCTGGCACACCGATGGTGCGCGCTCGGTGCAGCTGTTCCTGAACGGGCGCGGGCTCTCGCAGCCCGACCACCGCGGGCAAGAGATCGTCGACGACACCTTCCTCGTCGTCTTCCACGGCCAGGTCGAGGATCGCGCGATCCATCTCCCCACCGAGGCCTGGGGCAAGCGCGGCTGGCGGCTCGTCATGAACACGGAGCGCGGCTTCACCGCCGAGGGGAGCGAGGAAGCAAAGCACGTGTGGGCGCCCGGGACCGAGCTGACCGTCAAGGCGCGCTCGCTGTGGTTGTTCCGGCGCGAGGGCGGATGACCGAGCCGCGGTGCACGTACCGCCTGCAGCTCTCCGCAGGCTTCACGTTCGCCGATGCGGCCGCCGCGGTCCCGTACCTCGCCGAGCTCGGGGTCTCGCACCTGTATCTGTCGCCCGTCCTGCAAGCCGGCGCGGGCTCGACGCACGGCTACGACGTCGTCGATCCGGATCGCGCGGCCGCGCAGCTCGGCGGCGACGAGGGCTTCGCGGCGCTCGTGCGCACGGTGCGTGACGCCGGCCTCGGCATCCTGCTCGACATCGTGCCGAACCACATGTCGATCGCCGGGGCCGACAACGTGTGGTGGCGCGATGTCCTCGAGAATGGACACTCCAGCTACTACGCGCACTTCTTCGACGTGGACTGGCAGGGCGACGAGCGCGTCCTGCTCCCCGTCCTCGGCGAACGCTACGGCCGCGCGCTGCTGAACGGGCAGCTCGGCGTCGTGCACGACGGCGCGGGGCACCTCGCGGTGCGCGCCGGCCCGCAGCGCTTTCCGATCGCGCCCCGCTCCCTCGGGCCGATCGTGCGGCGCGCCGGCGAGCGCATCGGGCACGCCGAGCTCGGCTTCCTCGGCGACGCCTACAGCGGCCTGCCGCGGCCGACGGAGCGCGACGCCGAGCTGCGGCGCCGCCGCCACCGCGACAAGCGCGTGCTCGATCACCGCCTCGCCGAGCTGTGCGCCGCCGACGCCGCCTGCGCGCGCGCGGTGGATGCCGAGGTCGCCGCGCTGGCCGCCGATCCGATCGAGCTCGACGCGGTGCTCGAGGCCCAGAACTATCGCCTCGTGCACTGGTCCGTGAGCGGCAGCCAGCTCTCCTACCGCCGGTTCTTCGACATCAACACGCTGGTCGGCGTGCGCGCCGAGGACGCGGACGTGTTCGCCGCCGGCCACAACCGGATCATCGGCTGGCTCGCCGATGGCTCGATCGACGGCGTGCGGGTGGACCACGTCGACGGCCTGCGCGACCCCGCGGGCTACCTCGCGCGCCTGCGCCGCCTCGCGACCCCGGACGGCGCGCCGCCCTGGGTCGTCGTGGAGAAGATCCTCGCGTCCGACGAGGTGCTCCCCGCGGCGTGGCCGGTCGACGGCACTACCGGCTACGACACGGCAGCGCGGTTGACGGGCCTGCTCGTGGATCCGGCGGGCGAGGACGCGCTGACGCGGACGTTCGAGCTCGCGACGGACACGCGCTGGGAGCCGGCGGTCGCCCGGCGCGCGGCCCGCCTCGAGGTGCTCTCCGATGCGCTGCATAGCGAGCTCGCGCGGCTCGCGGAGCTGGCCTACCGGGCGTGCGCGGCGAGCCCGGCCTGTCGGGATTACACGCGCGGCGAGGTCGAGGCGGCGCTCGCGCAAGTCCTCGCCGGGTACCCGGTGTACCGGACGTACCTCGACGGCACGCACGGCGCGACCGGGCTCGAGCACGCCCAGATCGCCGCCGCCATCGCCGCGGTCCCGCCGGACTTCGATCCGGATCTCGTGCAGTTCCTCGGCGCCGCGCTCGCGTTCGAGCTCGCGGCGCCCGACGCTCGCGAGCTCGCGCTCGGCGTGCAGCAGCTCACCGGCGCGGTCACCGCGAAGGGCGACGAGGACACGCTCGGGTATCGGTTCGTGCGGCTGCTGGCCCGGTGCGAGGTCGGCGCCGATCCGGCGGTGTTCGCGGAGACGCCAGCCGCGGTGCACGCCGCGCTCGCCGCGGGTGGGGCGCGGGGCTTGCTGGCGACGGCGACGCACGACACGAAGCGGGGCGAGGACGTCCGCGCGCGACTCGCGGTGCTGTCCGAGTTGCCGGCCGCGTGGGACGGGGCCGTCTCGCGGTGGCGGGCGCGCGCGGAGGGTCACTGGGACATCGCGCCGGATCGCACCGCGGAGTACACGCTGTGGCAGACGCTCGTCGGGGCGTGGCCGCTGACGGTGGAGCGCGCGCAGACCTACGCGCTCAAGGCGGCCCGCGAGGCGCGGCGGCGAACGTCATGGCGCAAGCCAGACGCCACGTACGAGACGGCGCTCGCGCGCTGGATCGGCGGGGTCTTCGGCGACGGCGAGCTGCTCGCGGAGATCGCGGCGTTCGTCGCGCGATTGGCTCCCCACGGCGACCGGAACGCGCTCGCCCAGCTCGCGATCAAGCTGTGCGCGCCCGGCGTCCCCGACCTCTATCAGGGGACCGAGCTGCGCGACGACAGCCTCGTCGACCCCGACAATCGCCGGCCCGTCGACCTCGACGCCCGGCGCCGGGCGTTGCGCGAGCTGGTCATTGCAGGGGTCCGCGAGGTCGCGCCGGCCGAGCTGGGCCTGCGCAAGCTGTGGATGATCCGTCGCGTACTCGCGCTGCGGGCGCGGGCGCCCGAGCTGTTTCGCGGCACCTACCAGGCGCTCGTCGCGGAGGGCCCCCACGCGGACCGGGTCTTCGCGTTCACGCGGGGCAGGGACCTGGCGCTTTTGACACCCCGGCTCGGCGTGAGCGCCTCGGGGTGGGCCGCCACGTCGGTCACGCTCGCGCGGGGGACCTGGCGTGATGTCCTGGCCGACCGCACGGTCGCAGGCGGCGCGCAGCCGATCCCCGAGCTGTTCCAGGCCTTTCCGGTCGCGCTGCTCGTACGCCTGGAGTCGCCGTCGGTGGCTGCCGGTCACGGCTGACGCGCGACGGCGCGCGGGAGGTGTGCACGCGCCCGGTGGCGCGCCTTGGCATCGCGCGTGAACTACCGAGCTTCATGATGATGAACACCTCGCTCGCTGGCGCGCCCGCTACGGATTCCCGTCCTCGCGCCCGCGCGCTGTCGTGGCTCGCGTCGCTGTCGGTCGCGGCGGGTGAGCTCGCCGCGGCAGAGGGGTACCTCCTCGAGCTGCTGGCGTGGTGCGCCTTTGCGGATCGCCCGACGACCAGCACGCCCGCGCTCGGTGACTAGCGCGCGCCGGCGCGCCATCAGCACGACGCCGCCGTCCGTTGTAACGGAACTGACGCCGCGTCGACATCTGCGCTTGACGCGCACACGGACGCACGCGACGGTCCGCGGCGATGAAGATCGCTTACGCGCTCGCGCTCGGTCTCGCTCTCGTCGCCGTCACCGCCTGCGGCAGTCCGCACCGGCCGGGGACGGGTGACGACGACACCACCGGCGACGGCTCGACCATCGACGGCACGAACCCGAACCTGACCCCGTGTCAGGACGCGGCGCAACACCCGTCGAACCTCGGCTGCGACTTCCTCGCGGTCGACCTCCCCAACGAGGTCGACCCCGCGCCGATCAACCTCGACGCATCGGCGTCGCAATACTCCATCGTCGTGGCCAACGACAACGCGTACCCGGTGCACGTGACGGTCACGATCAACACCGCCAAGTACGGTGACCCCGTGTCGGAGATGAAGATCCTCCAGACCATCGCGATGCCCGGCGTCGCTCAGCGCGTGGATCTGCCGCAACGGGAGATCGACGGCTCGATGGGCCAGACGGGCGGCTACGTCGCGCTCTCCGGCTCGGGCACCTACGTCTCGTCGCGCGCGTTCCACGTCACGACCGACGGCCCGGTGGTCATCTACCAGTTCAACCCGATCGATCAGGAGTACAGCAACGACGCGTCCACGCTGATCCCGGTCAACGCGCTGGGCGCCGACTACATCATGCTCGGCTTCCCGACCGCGAACCCCTGCAGCATCTCGGGCCTCGGGCTCGCCGGCATCCCGGACCACACGTACATGACGATCATGGCCGCGGAGGCGGCGACGACCGTCACCGTCACCACGACCAACGCGATCCGGGCCTCGAGCAGCGACTCCGGCGTGCAGCTCGCCGCGATCCCGAAGGGCGGCACGTTCACCGTGCACCTCGGGCGCTACGACATCCTGAACCTCGCGTCGGATCAGCCGGAGAACGTCGACGTCATCACGTGCGCGAACGCGGTGAACGGCGGCCAGAACGGGGACTTCACGGGCAGCCTCATCCACGCGGACAAGCCCATCTCGGTGTTCACGTCGGGGCAGCGCGCGGACGGCTTCGGCGGCGCGACGAACGTCGTCTATCCGCCGGACTGGGTCGCGTCGGGCGAGGGCGCCGACGACCTGTGCTGCACGGACCACGTCGAGGAGCAGCTGTTCCCCACGCAGGCGCTCGGCACGGAGTTCAACGTCGCGCGCAGCCCGATCCGCTCGACCGATTCGACGGGCTGGATCGAGCCGGACATCATCCGCGTGGTCGCGAGCGCGGACGGGACGGACATCACCACGACGGCCGACGCGCCGTACGACCACTTCACGCTGAACGCGGGCCAGCAGAAGACGTTCGCGTCGACGCGCGGCTTCACGTTGAAGTCGACGTCGGCCGTCGCGATCAACACGTTCACGGTGCCGCAGCACTTCGTGAAGCACGGCTACGTCGGGGACCCGACCGAGATCACGATCCCGGCCGCGGAGCAGTACCGCAAGCAGTACGTGTTCCTCGTGCCCGACACGTTCCAGGACAACTACATGGTGCTCGCGCGCCCCACGGGGATGGACCTGACGCTCGACGGGACGTCGATCGCCGGGATCGAGTTCTCGATGTGCTACACGGGCCCGCTCGGCAACATCGCGGGCGTCGCGTACGAGCAGCTGACGTGCAAGCTCGCCGCGGGGCAGCACACGGTCGCGGGTGCGATGCCGTTCGGGCTGCTCGTGTGGGGCTACTACTCGGTCTCGGCGTACGCGTACTTCGGCGGCAGCGACATCAAAGTCATCAATCCGATTTTTTGATCACTCGACCGTGAAGCCGAGCTGGTTCGAGTTGCGGCCGGCGACCTCGACCGTGACGCGGACCTCACCGGGCGTCGCGGCGGGGACCTCGACCATGATCGCGTCGTCGGCCCAGGTGGTGGGCGTGGCCGGCGTCTCGCCGAACACGACATCGCCGGTCGACATGCAGGTCGGATCGTCCTGGCCATTGTCGGGGCGCTGGCAGAAGTATGCGCCGGTCACCGAGACGACCGTGCCGACCGCGCCGTGGTCGGGGGTGATGGCGCCCGCGCTCGGCGCTGGCACGTCGTCGTTCGCCGTGCACGCGCCGATCAGGGCGCCGCCGGCGGTGATGACGGCCATGGCGAGCGCGCGCAGGGTTCGCATGCGCCAAGCCTAGACTTGACAGCACCCCTTGGCCACGCCAGCGTGAGGGAGCCCGTGTCGGTCCGCACTGCTCGCTCGGCTGCTCGGCGCCTGGCCGCCATCGCCGCGGCGCTGCTGCTGCTCGCGGCAGGGATCCTGGGGCTGCGGCACGAGGCCGACGGGGCCCACGTCCGCGATCCGCGGACCGGCGCGATGCTGCACGGGCACGCGCTCGCCGGCACGCATGTCGCGAGTACGCAGCCCGACGTCCACGGCCGCGCCGACGATCAGGACGCCGATAGCGGCGCGTGCTTCCTCGACGCCGTCCTGCATCAGGCGGCCGCGCCCGGCGCCGCGCCTGTTCTGCTCGCCGCGCCCGCCCGCGCCGCGCCCACGGGTTCGCGGCGGGCCGTCACGCACGCGCGCGTGCTCGCGTCGGTGTTACGCATCGCACCGAAGACGTCGCCGCCCGCGACCGGCTGACGCGCGCGTCCTCCACAACAGCTCTCACGTCGCGGCGGCCGACCAGGCGCGCCTCGCTTCACGTCGTACCGGTCAGGTCGTTCATGCGCAGGTCAATCAGGCGGTGGTGCACGGGCATCACCCTCGTCTTCACGGTCCTCGTCGCGCTCGCGCGCCCGTCGCGCGCATCCGTCGACGCGACCATCACCGGCCTCGTCCAGGACGCCATCCTCTCGCCGCTCGCGAACGCCAAGGTCGTCGTCCACGACGCCGCGGGCGCCACGATCGCGTCCGGCACGACGGGCCCCGACGGGCACTTCAAGTTCACCGGCGTCCCGCTCGGCGATTACACCGTCGAGGCCACGAGCCCCGGCCTCATCGGCGACCACCAGCACATCCAGCTGTCGTCCGGCCAGATCGCGAACGTCGAGCTGACCCTCGTCAACACCGAGGAGGTCATCACGATGACGGAGGACTACGCGGTCCCCGAGCCGACGAAGGCGACCGGCAGCGTCGCGACCATCACGCGGCAGAAGCTCGCCGAGCTCCCCGGCGCCGACGATCGCCCGGTGACCGACGTCATCGCCACGCAGCCGGGCTTCGTGACGGACGCGCTCGGCAACGTCTACGCGCGCGGCAACCACGCGAACATCCAGTACCAGGTCGACGGCATCCCGGTGCCGGACTCGGTCGGCAGCCTGTTCGCGGCGTCCATCCCGGTGCGGCTGATCCAGAACCTCGAGATCTACACGGGCGGCATGCCGGCGGAGTTCGGTGACCGCCTCGGCACCGTGGTGAACCTCGTCACGCGCCAGGGCGGGGACACGCCCGACGGCTCGGTGACGATGCGCTACGGCTCGTACAACACGATCTCGCCCGGCGTGGCGTACTCGACGAAGCTCGGCGACCAGGTCGGCATGTTCGTGGGCGGCAGCTTCCAGGACAGCCAGCGCGCGCTCGATCCGCCGTCGATCACGCCGATCCTGCACGACGATGGCTACACGGGTCGCGCGTTCACGCGGCTCGACTACCGGCCGTCGGAGGCCGACCACTTCGAGGCGTTCGCGACGTTCGCGCACAACCGCTTCGAGATCCCGCTCGACCCGTCGGTGGTGCCGCTCGATCCGGCGAACCCGGGGCTCGTGCGGCCGGTCGATCCGTACGGGAACGCGTCGCCGCCGTTCGTGCCGCACGACACGAACGCGACGGAGACGGAGACCGAGGTGTTCGCGGCGGCGTCGTGGGTGCATACGTTCGCGAACGACAACGGCCAGCTGCAGGTCGCGCCGCTGTACAAGCTCTCGCGCGGCGTCCTGTTCGGCGACCCGACGCACGCCCTCGGCGCGCTCGCCGATCCGGGCGCGCTCGCGAGCAACGTCACGCGGGACTCGCAGCACGTCGGTGGGATCGCGGCCTACTCGCTGCAGCGCGGGCGGCACCTGTTCAAGGCGGGCGTCGAGCTCGACGAGCTGATCGGGCGCACGAGCTTCACGTCGTTCGCGCGCGACGACGCGTCGGGCATGGGCGGCGTCGATCCGGCCGCGACGCGGCACGGCACGGACGCGACGGACGCGCTCTCGAGCGGCGTGTACGCCCAGGATCACTGGGCGCCGGGGAAGCTGGCCGTCGACTTCGGCCTGCGCCTCGACGAGTTCCACGTCGCGCTCGGCGATGGCTCGCACGACGACTCGGTGGGCGTGTCCCCGCGGCTCGGCGCGTCGTACGCGTTCGACAAGGACCTCGTCGCGCACGCGTTCACGGGCGTCAACTGGCAGCCGCCGGCGCCGCTCGACGCGGCCGATGCGGCGCGCGCGCTCGGTGTCATCCCGGCCGACCAGCCGATCGCGTACGACCTCAAGCCGGAGACCGACCTCTACGGGGAGCTCGGCCTGACGGCGCGCGTGATCTCCGAGATCAAGGCCGGCCTGACCGCGTGGGGCCGCTACGCGTACAACCAGCTCGACGACACGGCGATCGGCTCGACGAGCTTGCTGTCGAACTACAACTTCGAGCGCGGGCGCGCGGCGGGGCTCGAGGCGAGCGTGGACGTGCGCGTGGGGCCGTGGCTCTCGGCGTTCGCGAACGGCTCGCTCGGCGTGGCGCAGGGGCGGGGCATCTCGTCGGCGAAGTACCTGTTCTCGGCCGCGGACCTCGCGAACCAGGGCTGGCAGCAGCTCGACCACGCGCAGACGTACACGGCGAACGCGGGCGCGACGCTGCGCGACGGTCGCTTCGCGCTGACCGGGCTCGCGCAGTACGGGTCGGGGTTGCGCACGGGCGCGAGCAACGCGGACCACGTGCCGGGGCACGTGCACGTGGACATGACGATGGGCTACACGTTCACGCCGAACGAGTATCCGGTGCACGTGGCGGTGGACGTGGTGAACGTGCTGGACGCGCATTACGCGTATCGGATCGGCAACGGGTTCGTGGGGAGCTCGTACGGGGCGCCGCGAACGGTGTTCTTGTCGCTGTCGGTGCCGCTGGCGCCGGATCACTCGGCGCACGCGAAGAAGGGGAGCTGATGAGCATGCGGACGCCCATGTCGGTGATGAAGCGAGTGGTGGTGGTGCTCGCGCTGGTCGTGGTCGGCTGCCAGCGGGAGGACGGCGCGCCGGACCCGGGGACGCAGATGCTGGTGCCGTGCGATCCGGCGGTGGCCGCGGGCGAGCCGCTGGCGTGCCCGCCGGTGGACGCGTTCGTGGCCGTCGATGCGCCCGCGGACGCGGCTCCGGACGCGGGTAGCGGTTCCGGCTCTGGCCGCGGATCCGGCAGCGGTTCCGGTTCTGGATCCGGATCCGGGTCCGGTTCCGGCAGCGGTTCCGGGTCCGGCCGCGGCTCCGGTTCCGGCAGCGGGAGCGGCTCCGGTTCCGGCAGCGGCAGCGGCATCTGACGTCGCCGCCCGCCGCTGCTACCCTTCCGCCCCGAGCCCCCCGTGAGCACCGTCCCCCCGGCGATCGCCGACGCGTACGACCCCGAGCGCTTCCGCGCCGACGGCAAGCGCCTCGTCGACGCGCTCGCCGATCAGCTGACCGCCTGGCAGCGCGGCGACGGCCCCGTGCTCCCCTACCGCGCTCCCGCCGACGCGCGCGCCGCGTGGGCTCTCGGCGACATCGGCCCCACCGCCGCCCGCGGCGACCTCGTGGCCGACCTCGCCCGCTTCACCGCCGCCTCGACCGCCCTCGCGAACCCGCGCTGCATGGGCCACCAGGTCGCGCCGCCGCTCCCCGGCGCGGCCCTCGCCGAGCTCGCGAGCGCCTTCGTCAACAACGGCATGGCCGTCTACGATATGGGCCCGGCCGCCGTCCCCGTCGAGCTCGCCGTCCTCGACTGGATGTGCGCGCGCCTCGGCCTCCCCGCCGGCGCGACCGGCGTCCTCACCTCCGGCGGCTCGCTCGGCACCCTGACCGCGCTCCTCGCGATGCGGCAGGCGCGCGCCGGCTTCGACGCGTGGCGCGCCGGCGCCAACGGCGGCCCGCCGCTCGCCGTCGTCACGTCCACCGACGCGCACTACGCCATCGCGCGCGGGGTGCGCGTGCTCGGCATGGGCGACGCGGGCGTGATCGCCGCGCCCGTCGACGGGCACCATCGCCTCACGCCCGACGCGGTCGTCCGCGCGCTCGCGACGGCCGGCGACCGCCACGTCCTCGGCGTCGTGTGCGCCGCGAGCTCGACGGCGACCGGCGCGTTCGACCCCCTCGACGAGCTCGCCGACCTCTGCGCCGAGCGCGGCCTCTGGCTCCACGTCGACGCGGCCCACGGCGGCGGCCTCGCGCTGTCGCCGCGCCACGCGGGCAAGCTGCGCGGCATCGGGCGCGCGGACTCCGTCGTGTGGGACGCCCACAAGCTGCTGATGATGCCGGCGCTCGTGACGGCTGTGCTCTTCAAGCGCGGCGGCGATGCGTACGCGGCGTTCGCGCAGAAGGCGTCGTACCTGTTCGAGTCCGGCGCGCCCGAGGACACGTGGTGGGACCTGGGCTCGCGTCACTTCGAGTGCACGAAGCGCGCGATGGCCGTCGAGCTGTGGGCGACGCTGCGCGCGCACGGCGAGGGCTGGTTCGGCGCGGTCGTCGACCGGCAGCTGGAGCTGGCCCAGGCGCTCGCGGCGAAGATCGCGGCCGCGCCGGACTTCGAGCTCGCGCTGCCGCCCGAGTGCAACATCGTCTGCTTCCGCCCACGCGGCGATGGCATCGACATGCGCGAGCTGCGGCGGCGCGTGATCGAGGACGGCCGCGTCTACATCACGGGCACCGAGCTCGCCGGGAGCTACTGGCTGCGCTGCACGCTGATGAACCCGCTCACCGAGCCGGCAGATCTCGACGCGATGCTCGACGTGATCCGCGCCCTATGCCGCGCGTGACCATCACGCGCGTCGCCGGGGAGCCGCCGGTCGACGTCGAGGTCGCGGACGGGGACTCGCTGTTCGAGGCGGGCGCGCGCGTCACCGCCGGCATCGACACCGCGTGCGTCGGCAAGGGCACGTGCGGCCTCTGCCGCGTGAAGATCACCGCCGGCGCCGAGCACCTGTCGCCGTTCACCGACGAGGAGCGCAAGCACCTCGGCAACGTCTATCACATCACCAAGGTGCGCCTCGCGTGCCGCTGCCGCGTCACCGGCGACGTGAGCTTCGAGATCGTTCGCAAGCGCGTTCGCTGACCGGCAAGTGTGCTACGTCAGCCCGCGTGAGCCTGCTCGACGAGTGCTTCGCCGCGAACCGTCGCTGGGCAGCCACGACGGTGGCGGAGGATCCCGCGTTCTTCTCGCGCCTCGGCGCGCTGCACGACCCGGATCTGCTGTGGATCGGGTGCTCCGACGCCCGGCTCCCGCCCAACGAGATCATCGGCCGCGCGCCGGGCGAGCTGTTCGTGCACCGCAACGTCGGCAACGTCGTCGAGCACGCGGACGTCAATTGCCTCTCGGTCGTCCAGTACGCGGTGGACGTGCTGCACGTGAAGCACGTCATCGTGTGCGGGCACTACGGGTGCGGCGGCATCCGGTCCGCCATGTCATCGCAGCAGTTCGGGCTCATCGACAACTGGCTCCGCCACATCCGCGACGTCTACGTCGACCATCGCGACGAGCTGACCGCGATCGCTAACCCCGAGCGGCGCGCGGATCGCCTCGCCGAGCTCAACGTCGTGGTCGCGGTCGAGAACCTGTGCCACACGACGATCATCCAGAACGCGTGGCGGCGCGGGCAGGCGGTGGCCGTCCACGGCTGGATCTACTCGCTCGAGGACGGCCTCATCCGCGACCTCGGCGTGAGCGCCGAGCGGGTCGAGCAGATTCCGCCCGAGTACCGCATCGGCCCGCCCGCGTAGGCATGCGCGTCAGTTGAACCTCGCGGTGACGTAAGTCAGCTGATCCGCGACGACGTTCACCCAGATCGTCGTGCGCTTGCCCTTCACTTTGTTCACGAGCGTCAGCTGCTGCCGCCCCGCCGGTAGCCGGAACGTCTGCGGGCCGGGGTTGGGCGGCCCCATGAACACGTTCTGCCCGAGATCCCGGCCGGCGTAGAACACCTCCGCGTACGGCTGGATCGCGATCTGGATCGCGCCGTATCGCTGCGCTTCCTTGAGCATCTGCTTCACCTGCGCCGTCTCGCCCGCCGTCAGATCCACCTTCAGCCGCACCGTCTCGTACCCCGCGTGCGCGAGCACCAGCTCGGCGCCCTTGCCCGGCGTGACCGACTTCGCGGTCAGCGGCGTGTCCCCCAGCGGCGCTCCCGCGAGCGTGACCTGCGCGCCGGGCGGCGTCGTCTCCACGTGCAGCATCGCCGGCGCCGCGATGAGCGTCGGATCGATGCGCGTGGTCTCGCGCGCGCGCGGCAGCACGTCACGGTCGTACGGCAGGTACCCGGCGAGCTCGAAGTGCACGTGGATCCGTACGCCCGGCGTCACGGCCACGAGCTGCGCGCCGACCTGCGGCAGCTCCTTGCCGTCGATCGTGATCGTCGCGCCCGGCGGCTGCGAGTCGATGTCGATCATCGTCGCGGGCGCCACGACCACGGCCGCGTCCACCGTCACCACCGGCGCGACGGGCACGTCGCGACCGCTCGTGCGCGTCAGCGCGAACACCCCGAGCCCGCCCGCGAGCACGAGCGCGGCGCCGATCGCGATCGCCACGCCGCGTCCACCGCCGCCGCCCGTGGCGGTCGCCGTCACGCTCACCGACTTCGTGTCCCTCCGCACGAGCACCGGCAGCGACTGCGATGACGCCAGCGAGTCCAGCTTAGCGACCTGGCCCGTCGGCGGCCCGCCGACCTCGGTGTGCCGGTCCGGATCGACGCGCGCGTCGAACAGCGCGTGCACGTCCGTCGTCTCCGGCGGTCCCTCCGGCGCCACGTAGCCCTCCGAGGTCCGGCGCGCGCGCGGCGCGGCCACCGCCGTCGGATCGATCTCCTCGAGCCGCGAGAGCCCGTCGCGGTCGATCTTGCGGAAGAGCCCCGTCGAGGACTCGCCGCGCCGCTCGACCGTCGCCGTGCTCGGCGGCTTGTTGTCCGTCACCGCCGTCTTGCGCGCGACCGACCGCTCCTTGTTCTGGTCGCCGAGCTGCTTGCGGATGACGTCGTCGAGCGCGCCGCGGCTCGAGTCGCGGGGCGGCGGGATCACGGACGCGAGCGCCTCCGCGACATCGAGCGCCGTCGCCATGATGCTCGACTCGTACGACAGCTCGATGAGCGAGCGCAGCACCACCGCCGGGCGCGGCGGCCGGTCGATCGGCTTGCGCGACAGCGGGCCGGCGAGCACCTCGTCGAGCCGCGACGGGATCCCCGGCCGCACCGACGCCAGCCTCGGGATCGGCATCTTCTCGATGTTCTCGATGATGTCGTCCGACTCGTCGCCCGGGAACAGCTTCTGCCCCGTGAACAGCTCGAACATCACCGACGCGGCCGAGAACATGTCGCTGCGCGTGTCGAGCGTGTCGCCGCGCGCCTGCTCGGGGGACATGTAGCGCCACTTGCCCATGATCTTCCGCGGGCCCGCGCCGCCGCCCTTGTGCGGCGAGGCCGCCACCGCGATCCCGAAGTCGGCGATCTTCACCTCACCCGCGCGCGAGATGAGGATGTTCGACGGCGAGACGTCGCGGTGCACCACGTTGTGCTGGTGCGCGTAGTCGAGCGCGCGCGCGATCTCGATCGCGATGTGGAACGCCGCCGGCAGCGGGATCTGGCGGCCCTCGTCCTTGAACTTTCGCTGCATCGCGGCGAGGTCGAGGCCGTCGACGTACTCCATCGCGATGAAGAGCGACTCCCCCATGCGCCCGAAGTCGAGGACCTGGACGACGTTCGCGTGCGACAGCCGCACGGACACCTTCGCCTCCGCGATGAAGCGCGCCTCGAACTCGGGATCCCGCGCGAGCTCGGGGAGGATCTTCTTGATCGCGAGCGTCTTCTCGAACCCGTGCGAGCCGTACGCCTTCGCGAGGAACACCTCGGCCATGCCGCCGACGGCGATGCGCTCGAGCACGTCGTAGCGCTCGAGGGACTTCTGGACGGGTTCTTCAGCCATCGGGCGGGGCAGGAGCGGTCGGGCGGGGCGGGGGCGGGGCAGGACGGGGCTTGGACGTGTGCGGTGGGTCGCTTGGGCCCTCGCCGCAAACGCCCCTATACTAACGGGAATGCTGGCCCGTGCCGCGCTCGCGTGCGCCCTCCTCGCGGGGATGGGCACGGCCGCGCGCGCGGACCGGCGGCCGGTGGCGGTGGTCAACCTCGACACGGGCAAGGACTCGCCCGCGATCGCGCCGATCCGGCTCCTCAACGGCGAGCTCGAGGAGAACCCGCGGCTCCAGCGCGTCCCGAGCTCCAACGACGAGACCGCGCTCCGCGACTACCGCCCCCCCGAGGACACCGAGCTCCTCGAGGAGAGCCGGCTCGCCCTCCTCAAGACGCGCGCCTATCTCGACGCCTACGACATCAAGAACGCGATCCAGACGGCGAGCAACGAGCTGACGAACGTCGGCGCGCTCTCGCCGCCCGCCGCCGTGCGCCCGTACGCCGACCTGGTCTTCGAGCTCGGCGTCGCCAAGCTCGGCGCTGGCCGCGCCGACGAGGCGAACGTGCAGATGGTGTTCGCGCGCCGCCTCGCGCCGGACCTGAAGCTGGCCGACGACCTCCTGCCGGAGATCGTGAGCGCCTACGAGCACGCGCGGGCGCCCAAGGGCCGCGGCACGATCGACGTCCAGGGGGTCGGCCGCGTGTGGATCGACGGCCTCGAGGTCGGCGACGCGCCCGGCACGTTCGAGCAGGACGCCGGCCCGCACCTCGTGCAGCTCACCGGGCCCGAGCGCCATCCGCGCGGCATGCGGGTCGACGTCGATCCGAAGGCCCCGGCCGTGGCGGTGATCGCGGACGCGCCGCTGTCACGCGAGCAGGTCCTGTACCGGGCGCGCGTGGCGATCGTGACCGCGCCCGATGCGATGGCGCGCATCGCGGCGATCCGCAAGCTCGCGCTGCTCGTCGGCGTGCACGACATCATCTTCCTCGACGTGGTCAGCGAGGCGAACGGCAAGCGCCGCATCACCGAGCAGACGTGGCAGGACAAGGCCGGGTTCACGGCCGTCCAGGCGCCGGTGCCGCCGGCCGAGGTGCTCGACACGCTGGCCCCGCCGCCGGCGGAGCCGCCGCCCGATCCCCCGCCGCCGCCGTTCACCCGGCCGATCGCGCCGGACGGGACCCCGTGGTACCGGCGGACGAACTACCAGGTCGGCATCGGGGTCAGCGTGCTCGCCGCGATCGTGACGAGCATCGTGTACGGCAGCCGCGAGGGCGCGATGGGCGTCGGCTCCAAGTTGGGGTTCAAGTAGTGCGGCGCCTGGTCCTGGTCGCGTGCGTGGCCTGCTCGACGCCGCCGCTCACGATCCAGCTCGAGGTTCAGTCCGGAGCGGGCCGGACGTGTCCACGCGGAACGGATCTCGATCCGAAGTGCGAGGACGTGCCGCTCGCGTGCGAATCGATGGTGCTCGTGCGCGTGCTCGATCCGACGCAGCCGCTCTCACCGTTCATCTCGAGCTGCGTGCAGGTCCGCCAGGGCGCCGGCAAGAACCTCTGCTCCATCGTCACGCTGCCTCTCGATCCGACATCGTTGCCCGCGTCCGGCGAGCTACCGAACCGCACGCTGGAGGTGCAGGTCGTCGTGCTCCCGCTCCAGCAAGGGTCCGACGGCAACCTCGATTGCGACTCGTCCGTGCAAAACCTCCGCTTCACTTCCGTGACCGGCGTGCCGGAGTCCGACTCCCTCTCGCCGCCGATCGGCGGGCACGCCTACTATCACCCGGGCGACTCGGTGACGGTCGTGGAGCTCGGATGCAATGACCTCGATGTCCTGAACCTCCCGGTTTGCACGGGGACGACCAACACGCACATCAACGCGTCCGTCACCGAGCTCGACAGCTTGACCGGCGTGGGCTCCGACGTCGCGCGCAACCTCGCGCTCTCGGTCGGCGAGCCGGTCGCGGTCGGCTCGGCGTACGAGCTGACGGCGGACCACACCCAGCCGCTCACGCCGCTGGCCGGTCCGCCGCCGAGCTGGGCCGCGGACCTCGATACGCAGTTCACGAGCGCCGCGTGCCTCGACGTCCGCGATGCCGGCGACCTGACGACCGACACGCTCACGTGCGCCCGCGTGCAGAGCGCGACGCAGAAGAACTTCGACTTCACCGGCGTCCACGTCACCAAGGAGCGCCTCGCCGGGATCGTCGCCGCCATCCACACGCAGGATCCGACGTTCGCCGTCGACGGCCACGGCCTCGTCCTGGGCATCACGCTCGACCAGGGCCTCCCGGTCGCGGGCATCCACGTCGCCGGCGCGGGCGCGACCGTCCGCTACCTGTCCGCCGACGGGCAGACGCTCGGCGCGGACCAGACCACCAGCACCGGCATCTGGGTCTCGACCGACGCGCCGTTCCTGACCGCGTGGGCCGCGCCGATCCACACGGCGACGGCGTCCGGGTTCGGCGGCCTCATCGAGGACAAGGTCACGGTCGTCGTCCTCCAGGCGTCCCAGACCCAGACCCCCTGACACGGCCGTCGCGGTTTGGCGGCCGGCGTAGCGACGCGCGCCTCGCAACCTGTTGATGGTTGTGGGTTTACGCGTGGCGCAGCCATTGCTGATACCCGGGGGATGACGAGGCGCCTCCTCCTGCTGCTCGCCCTGACGGCCGTCCTCCCCGGCGCCACCGCGCGAGCGGACGGCTTCTACTTCACCGAGCAGGTCGGCGGCGCGAAGATCACCGACCAGCTGGCGAGCTACGTCAGCAGCGCGGTGCAGGCCCGGTTCGCGATCGGCATGCGCCGCGGCGCCTGGTCCGTCGAGGGCTTCACCGCGATCGACATCAACAACGACGCGAGCTACGAGGATCTGTCCGCGCCGAGCCTCGCCACGTACGGCCTCGCGCTCAAGCGCTCGTTCCCGCTCGCGCGCCACCTCGACCTCTACTTGCGCGGCAACGCGAGTGAAGGCATCGCTGACGGACGGCTCGAGGGCTACGCCGGGCGCGGGCTGGGGTTCGGCGCGGGCATCGCGCTCAAGGGCAAGGTGCCCGCGCTCGGCTTCCTGTGGTTCCCGCTGTTCTTCACGGGCTGGGGCCCGAAGGTCACGGCGTCGGTCTTCATCGACGACGGCTATGACTTCTATCGCCTGCACCACGACGGGAGCGGCGGCGGGCGCGGCACCATCGACGCGCAGATCACGCACCTGAGCGGCGGGTTCTCGGTCGGCACGGACTTCTGAATCGGTGCCGCGGGCGTGCATGATTCGCGGCGCGATGTAGGCTTGCGCGGTGAGCCGCACCTGGTACCGCGTCGCCCTCGCGCGGGAGGGCCACGAGCCCGTCGTTGTCGCCGCGTCCGGCGAGCACATGGGCGTCGCCATCGAGACCGCGCAGGCCACGCTCGCCGGGAGCTGGGCCGTCGCGGTCGACGTGGTCGCCGCCACGGGCATCGTCCCGCTCGGCGAATCGGTCGGCAAGAGCGGCGTCGTGCAGCTGGGCGCCGCGCCCACCGGGACCCCGCGCTTCCGGTTCCCCTCCGGCGCCTTGCCGCAGCTCGGCGCGACCGCGGGGCTCGCCGCGATCGGCCGCGGCTTCACGACGCGCCCCGATCCCGAGCTCCTCGTCATCGAGGGGCAGACCGACGCGGGGGACCTCGTCGATCTGTTCCTGGGCATGATCGAGCGCCTCCCCGCCGCCGACAACCTCGAGGTCCGCGTCCTCGATGACTTCGGCGGGGGCGATGTGACCGATGTCTGGCTGACCTCGCGGGTGGACGCGAAGAAGGTGCTCCGCTTCCTCGACGAGCACGACCGCGATCTCATCGAGAACGGCCACATCGAGATCAACGTGTACGTCCGCGCGCACAAGGCGACGCTGCGGCTGTCCGAGCACAAGACGGTCCTCTGGATCGCCGAGGCCGGCGCGCTCGCGGCCGAGGTCGCCACCTGGTTTGGCGAGCTCGGGATACCGCGCGCCGCCGAGCTCGTGACGGTCGCGAGCGTCCCGCACTTTCACTACCGGCCCGCGAAGAGCCTCGACCGCAAGAAGCTGACGGACGCGCTGTTCCGCGATCGCCTGCGCCGCGTGGCCCGGCTCAAGTCGGCTTGACTGCGCGGGTCGCGCTGACGCTCGGGTGGTCGCGCCACCAGAAGCGCAGCGGTGCGGCCGCCCACGCCCCTGCGAAGGCGACGCCCACCCGCGGGCCGACCGCGATCGCCCCGCGCGGCACGCGCACGGCCGGCGCGACGAACAACCCCCCGGTCGCCAGGTCCCGGCGGTCCTGGGCGCGCGAGAGCGCCAGCGCGCGGGTGACCTTGCCGGGCCCGCGGCCGACTTTCGGATCCTCGCCGAGCCCGACGAGCGGGGCGACGGCGCGGATCAGCACGGCCTCGCCGCCGCCCTCGGTGCCCGTGACGATGTTGAACATCTCGTGCACGCCGTAGCAGAGGTAGACGTACGCGACGCCGCCTCGCCCGAACATCACGGCCGCGCGCTTCGTCGGGCCAAAGCGCGCGTGGCTCGCGAGATCCTCCGGGCCGCGGTACGCCTCGGTCTCCACGATCACGCCGGCGCGCCGGCCGTGGACGAGCGCGCAGCCGAGAAGCGCGCGGGCGACGACGCGCACGTCGCGCTGGAACCACGCGGCCGGGAGCCGGCCCGCGCGAAGCTCGGCGATCGTCGGCGAGATCATCACGCGCGCGGCGCGCTGGCGTCGGCCGCGGCGACCAGCAGCCGGCCGAGGTCGATCCCGGCCACGACCTCCGCGAGCCGGCCGTCCGCAGAGAGCGCGCCGACGAGCTCCCGGGCCGCGGCTCGGTACGCGTCCAGCGGCAGCCGGCCTTGCAGCACGCGATACCGCAGCAGCAGCAGCGCCGTCTGCGCGACATCCGCGAGGCAATAGCTGGCGATCGCGCTCCGCTCGCCGCGCGCGTACAGGTCGCCGACCTGCGAGCCATCGATGCCGAGCTTGCCGGGCAGGCCGATGAGCTTCGCCAGCGCGTCCAGGCTCGAGAACCGCGCGGCCCCGTGGTCCGACAGCGCGTCGCACAGGTCCAGGTGGCCGTCCTCGCTGTACTTTCGCCGTAGCGATGGGTCTCGGTAGTACCAGGGCATTGGCACGCCGTGACACAGCGCACGGAGCGCGAGCACCGGGAGGTCGAACCGGCGGCCGTTGTAACTGACCAGGACCGGCCGCGTGGCGGCAACCTTCTCCGACCACGCCGCCAGCAAGGCGCGCTCGCCGCCGTCCGGCGAGGCGCCCGCGCGCTCGACGAACACATCGGCCTCGCGGAGCCGGTACCGATGGTCGAGCCACATGCAGCCGATCGCCACGACCCGCTGGGCCCAGCTCGGCGGGAATGCCCCCTCTTGCCCCTCCGGAGGTGTCCACCGGGCCGTGTCCGTCACGGTCTCGATGTCCAGCACGAGGTAGTCGGCGCTGGTCCGGGCCACGCAGGCAAGCTACTCGATGCGTCTGACACTTTTCCGCGCCAGCTCCCCTCGACGCTCGTGCTAAAAATGTCCCGTGCGCTGGATCGCGATCGCCACTGCCATCTCCGGTCTCGGCGCCGCCCTCGTCACCAGCGGAGCCGCGCTCGCCGATTCGACGCCGAGCTGCTCGGTGCTCCAGGCCGACCTCACGCCGACGAGCGATCTGCAGATCGTGATGTGGCTCGAGGACGCGAGCGGCAACTACATCGACACGATCTTCATCACGCAGCAGACGGGCCGCTACGGCCTTGGCAACCGCCCCGGCCGCTACGACTTCAACAGCGGCCCCCTCTGGCCGTATGGCCGCCGCGTCACCACGTTCCCCGTCTGGTCCCATCGCCACGGGATGACGTTCCCGGAGGTCGACTTCCAGATGGAGCACCACGTGTGCTGCGGGGACGAGAACGCGCTCAGCCACTCCCAGGACATCTCGTCGCCGGACGCGCACTTCTGCAAGCCCCGGATCGAGCACCAGGAGGGGTGGGATGGCGTCACCTGCGCGTCCGCCTCCGGCCTCGGGCCGTACACCGACAAGGGCATCTACTCGCCGACCGCAACGAGCTTGTATCCACCGCGAACGGACATCGTCAAAGGGGGTCAGGATTCGCCCTCGGTCGACATGTACAAGCTGATGGACCCCTTCGACGCGGTCTCCCAGGCGACGCCCCCCGGCGGCGTCACGGCGACCGTGACGTGGCACGTCCCGGCCGGCCTCCCGAATGGCTCGTACGTCCTGTGGACGGAGGTCTCGAAGGAGACCCAGAGCGGCGACCCCGACGGCAACAGCAACGCGACGTACAACGCGAGCGTCTACCCGGCGCCCGTGGGCATCGCGTACGGCAACTACGGCATTCCGAATCGCGGCCAGCCGTCGGTCGTGTACAGCGCGCCCTTCGTGTTCGGCGGCACCACGACCGCGTCGACCTCCGACTATGCCGGCTACGGCGACCCCGAGGGCCAGGACGGCACGCTGAACCCGCCCGACTCGACCATCACCACCGCCGCGGGCCGGCTCCAGCTCGTCGCGGGCGAGGCCGGCGCCACCTATCGCGTGCGCGTCCGCACCTCGCAGCAGCAGGACGCGATCCCGCCGGGGCCCGCCACCGAGGCCGCCGCGGTGGACACCACCGCGACCAGCGCCACGATCTCGTTCATCGCGCCGGGCGACGACGGCCTCGTCGGCAAGGTCTCGGCCTATCAGGTCCGCTACCTCGCGCTCGCGTCGATCACCGACGCGAACTTCGACGCCGCCACGCCGGTGGCCGGCACGGTCACGCCCGATGACCCGGGCCAGGTGCAGCTCGTCGATGTGAGCGGCCTCCTGCCGTCGACGCTCTACTCGGTCGGCATCCGCGCGATCGATGATTGCGGCAACGTCGGGCCGCTCACCGTCACGAGCTTCACGACCAAGGACCGGCAGTTCGGTGAGGTCGACGCGTGCTTCATCGCCACCGCGGCCTACGGCTCCATCATGGCGAACGACGTCGACCTTCTCCGCGGCTTCCGCGATCGCGTGCTGCAGCAGAGCACGCTGGGGGAGCTCGCGGTCGAGACGTACTACACGTTCGGCCCGCCCATGGCGCAGGTCGTCGGCAGCTCGGATCTCCTCCGGTCCACGGCGCGCGAGGCCCTCGGCCCCGCCGTCGAGCTCGCTCGAGGTCTGCTCGGCCCGCGGTCGTCGCGGGCGGTCACGTCCGTCCAGGCGCCGGCGGCGGAGCCAACAAGCCGAAGGAAGTTCACCCGATGATCCGACGCTCCGTCCTCGCCGCCTGCATCCTCGCCGCCGCCTCTGCCGCCAGCGCGCGGGCGGACGCCCCTGGAACGTGCCACTTCGTCGACGTGGACTTCACGCCCACGGCTGATCTGCAGATCGTCGCGTGGATCGAGGACACCCACGGCAACTACGTCGACACCGCGTACATCACGCAGGCGACGGGTTCGTTCGGCATGGGCAACCGCCCCGGCCGCTACGACTTCAACAGCGCGCCGAAGTGGCCGTACGGCCGCCGCATCACGACGTTCCCGGTGTGGGCCCACAAGCACGGCCAGACGTTCCCGGAGGTCGAGTTCCAGAACGGCCAGGACAGCGACCTCTCGCACGGCTTCTCGCAGAGCTCGCACGAGCAGCACTATTGCCGTCCGCTCCTGCCGCAGGAGTACGGCAGCGGCGCGGACGCGACCTCCTGCGCGACGTCGGTGTTCACCGACAAGGGCGTGTTCTCGCCGAGCGCGAAGAGCCTCTATCCGCCGCGCACCGATCTGACCGCGCAGTCCGGCACGGACTCGGATTCCGTCGCGATGTACCCGACGATGAATCCGTTCGACGTCGTCTCGCAGGCGACCCCGGAGGGCGGCGCGCCCGCGACGCTGTCGTGGACCCCGCCGGCGACCGTCGGGGAGGGTGACTACGTTCTGTTCGTGGAGGTCTCGAAGGAGGCCGACATGGACGACACGTACAACGCGAGCAGCTACCCCGCGCCGAAGAACATCTCGTACAGCCAGTACGGCGAGCCGTATCGCGGTCAGCCGTCCGTCGTGTACCGCGTGCCGTTCTCGATCAGCGGGACCGAGTTCGTCGGCACCGCGAGCGACTACGCGGGCTACGGCGATCCCGACGGCCAGGACGGCAACGTGCGCACGCCGGACGCGACCATCGTCACGACAGTCCCCGGCAGCGGCGCCTCGCGCCTGCAGCTCGTCGCGGGCGAGGGCGGCACGATGTACCGCGTGCAGATCCACGCGCGCGTGGATCACGACGCGCTCGCGCCCGCGGCGCCGCAGAACCTCGTCGTCACGCCGGCCGCGCCGAACCTCGTGGCAACGTTCACGGCCCCAGGCGACGATGGCGTCACCGGCAAGGTCTCGAGCTACGACATCCGCCTCGCGCCGGGCGAGCCGATCACCGAGGCGACGTTCGCGGCCGCGCCGCACCTGGCCACGCCCGCGCAGCTCGTGGCCGGCGGGCAGGTGCAGTCGGTCCCGCTCGAAGGGCTCCTCCCCGACACGGACTATTCGATCGCGATCCGCGCGACCGACGACTGCAACAACACCGGGCCGATCACCGTCACGGCGTTCCATACGGACATCGCCACGGGCAGCGTGGACGCGTGCTTCATCGCGACGGCCGCGTACGGCTCCACGATGGCGGCCGACGTCGGTATGCTCCGCCACTTCCGCGATGTCATGCTGCGCCGCAGCGCGCTCGGCGAGCTTTTCGTCGAGACCTACTACACGTTCGGCCCGCCCGTCGCTCATGTCGTCGGCGAGTCCGACCTCTTGCGCGAGTCCGCCCGCGACGCCCTCGGCCCGCTGGTCGAGCGCGTCCGCGCGATCGTCTACTGACGACGGTGCGGTCGAGCGGGGCCTGACCACGGTTATCCGGGCAGGCGCGCGCTCACATCGGGTGCACAGCGACGCTGCCCACCAGCGTGACGCCGACGGTGTCGACGGTCTGGCCGCAGGTGCGCGTGAGGGAGGTCGCGCCGTTGACGACGAGCTCGAAGCCGGCGGCGTCGCTGCCGTTGCCGCACAGGCCGGCGGCGGCGACGGTGCCGGTCGGGATACGCGTCGTGTCCTGCGCGAAGGTGCAGCCGTTCGAGCTGCCGCCCAGATCGATGAGGCGAACATCCGAGCTCACCGCGTCCGGACCGAGCGCCAGCGTCTGCGTGGCGAGCTTGTCGGGCCGCGAGATGCACAGCGTGATCGCGCCGCTGCCGTCGGTCTGCGTGCCCTCGATCGTCAGGCTCGTCACGCCGGCCGGCGCGTCTGCGGCGGGGCAGTCATTGTTGAGCCCGCTCGCCAGCCCGCCGAACGTGAGCACGACCCCGCCGGCGCTGGCGAGGAGGCCGTCGTCGGACGCGCCGTTCGTGCCGCAGGCGCCGTCGCCACCGCCACAGCCGGCGCCGAGGGTGAGACTGGCCCCGAGGCCGAGCAGGGCGACGCTAATAAGCGAACGGGAGCGTGATGGCGAACTGAGCGACGAGGGCATTTCCAAACCTGTTGTTCTGGATGACGTACTCGAGGATGCCCTCGAACCGCGCGCCGGCCCAGGTGCCGCCCGCGCCGAAAGCATCGCCCAGAACGCCGAGCTTTGCTTCCACCGTCTGCCCGGTGAACGCCGACATCTTCGGGTCATCCGTGAGGTTGCCCTTGAACGCCGGGTTGTTCATCGCGGGATCCGTGCTGTCGTACCGGTCCGCGAAGAAGAACGACTTGCTCTGGCGGTAGTAACGGAGCCGCAGCGACGCGTCGACGTTCGCGCCCGCCTGCTGGACGATCCGCAGCTCGGGCGTGTGGGCGTGGACGTCCCAGTTGTCGAAGTAGAAGCGGTACGCGCCGATGAGCGTCGTCTCCGTCGCCGGGAGGTAGTACCGCGCCGAGACCGCGACGTCCTGCCGGAGCCGCTCGTCGGGGTGCGTCTCGGGCGCGAAGCCCGTGTTCGTGACGACGAGCCGGTACGGGTTCGCCTGATAGCCATCGAGGCGCGCGATGTCGTACGTGACGGCGACCAGGCCGTGCCGCGAGACGATCTGGCTGGCCGACACGAAGCCCGAGAACACGTGCAGCCCGCAGTGGTCGGAGGCCGAGCCTGACTCGTTGGGGCGGCAGTTGATCGTCGGCATCGACGGTCCCTGCGCGGCCGCCGCGCTCACGCGGTCGAGGCTGACGCCGCCGCCGCCGGCGAGGACCAGGTTCTTCTGCGCGAGGTCGAGCTCGGCGCGCCCGCCGAAATACACCGACCGGTAGTCGGACTCCGTGGAGTACTTGAAGTCGCCGCCGAGGCGCAGGTGATCGAGCTGGTGGAGGTACCCGGCCGCGCCCTCGTAGCGGTGCTCGGTGAAGGCGGCCGCGTTCGCTGCGCCCGAGCCGGCCGAGGCGGACGTGATCGCGTCGACGAGCAGGTGCGCGGTGAGGAGGCCGTGCGTGCCGACGTCGAACATGCTGTCGAGCATCGGCTGCTCGACGCGCGTGGCGGTCTCCTTGTAGTAGACCGTGCGCAGCGTGACCGAGCCGTCGGCGCGCGCCGCTCCGGCTGCAGCGAGCAGCGAGACGACAGCGAGTCCCAGCGTCCGCACGGAGGGGCCTAGTTGCAGCCGCAGCCGCCGCCGGGCTGGCCGGTGCCGCCCTCGGCGCCTTCGCGCGAGCCGCGCTCGTGCTCACCGAACCGCGCCTCGCCCGAGTCGCGATCGTTGGTCATCGCGCGCTTCGCGAGGTCTTCGCGCTGGTGGGCCCGAACCACGACGCAGCCCGGGCCCGCGAGCGCGACGACGAGAACGATCAGGATCGCGCGCACCGAGGCGTGGGACCATAACATCGCGGGCCGATCCGTTGTACATAGGCGCCATGCGTAGCTCCTGGATGTGTGCGGCTGCTCTCCTTGTCGCGTGCGGTGGCCCGGCAGAGGGCCCCAAAGGACCCGATGGCGCGGGCAGCGGAGCCGGTAGCGGCAGCGCGAAGCCGGCGAACGGGGGCGATGATTCCATCGACGTCCCCGCGATCCAGATCAAGGGCCTCTACCTCGAGCCGCGCGCGATGGACGGCCTCGGCGTCCCGGCCGCGCCGCTGCCGAAGCGCGCGACGGTCGACTCCGAGAAGAAGGCGTTCGCCGCGGCCAAGGACCCCGTCACGAAGCAGGCCCACGGCGTGAACGCGGCGAGCGAGCTGTTCCGCCAGAGCCTCAAGGCCGACGGCGAGGCGAAGAAGCAGCTCCTCGGCGATGCGCGCCAGATCCTGCGGGACGCGATCGCGAGCGCCGGCGCGAAGGCCGACGAGACCGCGCTGGAGCTCCTCGGCCGCTACGAGCTGCTCCTCGACGACCCCGCGTCGGCCGAGAAGGTGTGGGCGCAGCTGCTGACGGTCGCGCCGACCGACGCGAAGGCGCCGCAGAACCGCGCGTTCTGGGCCCTCGCGCTCCTCAAGCAAGGCAAGAACGCCGACGCGCTCGCCGTCGTGAAGGACCTGCCGCTCGACAAGGCGCCGACGTTGGCCTACGTGACCGCGTGGGCGAAGTGGCGCACCGGAGACGGCGCTGGCGCGTGGAAGGCGATCACCACCGCGGCCGCGGGCTGGGACAAGATGGAGGGCAGCGCCGGCCGCGACGCGCTCAAGGGCGACATCGCCGTCATCGCCGCGCGCAGCGGCACGAGCGTCGCGGACGCGATCACCGGCGCGCAGCCGTACTTCGGCAAGCAGCCCGCCGACGCGTACGAGCTCGTCCGCACGCTCGCGCAGACGATGCACTTCGCCGGCCGCTGGACGGACGCGCTCTCCGCGGACGCCAGGTCGCTCGAGATGAAGACCCCCGCGAACGACAAGGTGTCGATCATGTTCGAGCAGGCGCAGCTGTCGCTGCCGCTCGACGTGCCGGCCGACGTCGCGAAGTACACGAAGGGCGCGCTCGACGCGATCCCGGCGTGCGGCTCGGCGTGCACGGCGGCCGACGCGCAGAACGTCGTGCTCGCGACCTTCAACCTCGCGGCGCGGTTTCACGGCATCTACGCGTCGGCGAACGACCGGCGCTACTACGACGCGGCCCACGACATGTACGCGCTCGTCGTCGCGAAGATCCAGGACACGGAGCGCCGCAACACGGGCGTCGACTACCAGAACAAGCTCGAGCTGACGATGAAGAACGCGAAGGTCGGCACGGGGCGCTACGACCAGATCGACACGTCCGCGATCATCGACTTCCACTCGCAGGAGATCCAGGCCTGCTACGAGGCGAGCCTGCAGCAGAACGGGAAGCTCGTCGGCGACATGACGCTGACGCTCGAGGTCGACCAGGGCGGCGCGGTCAAGGGCGTCGCGACGGAGCCCAAGGCGGGCACGGCGGACGTCGCGGCCGTCGCCGGCTGCGTCGCCGACCGGGCCAAGAGCTGGAAGCTGCCGGCGCGCGGGAGCAAGGGCTCGACGCGCGTCAAGGTCGGCTACAACCTCGCGCTCCGCAAATAAGTTCGCCTCCGCCCTCTGGCTCGCGTCTGGCTCGGCGGTCGAGCCGAGGTGAGCGCTAGCTCTTCACGCGCTTGCGCCGCGCTCGCTTGAGCGGCGTGCCGCGCAGCCGCGAGGCGCGCTCGAGCTCGGCCACCAGCCGCTCGGCGAGCGCGATGCGCGCCGGGTGATCCGGGTCGGCGTCGAGGCCGCTCGGCGTCCCGGCGGTCGCGAGGAACCGGCGCAGCGCGTGATAGCTGCCGGCCGCATCGCCGAGCGCGTGCAGCGCGGCGGCGTGGTTCCAGTGGTGGAGCGGCCACTCGGGCTCGGCGTCGAGCGCGCGGGCGAGCGGGGCGAGCGCGTCGGCGTGGCGGCCCTGCGCGAGCAGACACGCGGCGGCCGCGGCGGCCACGTCGGCGCTCGCGAGCCCGGGATCGTGGCGCACGAGCAGGGCGTGGGCGCGGGCCGCTTCGCCGGCGGCGAGGAGCTCGACGGCGCGGGCGAGCGTCGTCGGGATCGGCGGGGCGGACGTGCGCCCGCCGAGGTGCGCGTCGCCGAGCTCGAGGAGATCACGGCCGAGGTAGTACGTGGAGCCAAGCGGCGGCGCCGCCACGCCCGCGCCGGGGCGGTCCGCGCCGGTCACACGCGCCGCCGACGCGACGATCGCGTGCGCCTTCGCGACATCGTCGCTCGCGACCCGATAGCCATCGGCGACGAGGCTCGCGACGAGCGCCGCTGCATCGCCTTCGGTCGCGTCCTCCGTCAGGAGACAGTCGTCGATGCGCCCGGCCGCGCCGATCAGCACGGCCCACTGGCGCCAGCGCCGCTCCCCGATCACCTTGCGCGTGGCGACGACGACCAGCCGCGCCGCCGCGTCGACGAGCACGGACACGTGCGTCGGCCGCGGCGCGCGCCGCGCCGTTGCCTCGGCCTTGGCTTGGCCGGCGTCCGAAACCCGGACGCCGGAGAGGGGGCCCGGCCCCCGCTCCGGGAGGGTAAGGGCGGCGAGGCGGTCGTGCAGCGCGGTCGAGGCATCGAGCCGGGCCGCGAGCTCGGCGGCGACGCGGGTGGCGGCGGCGGGCGCGACGTCCGCCATGACCTCCACCATGTCGCCGATGTCCGCGTCGGAGAGCTGGCGCAGCATCATGTCCGCGGCGACGGCGACGTCGACGGGGCTGGCCAGCTGCGCGGCGAGGGCGCTGGCAGAGTGGCGCTGGATCGCGGTCGGATCCGCGAAGCGGGCCGCGCCACGCTCGCCGAGCTCCGAGAGGAGCCCGAGCGCGCAGACCTTGATGTCGTCGCTGCCGGCGACGTCCGCGTGCGCCGCCGTGATCGCGTGCAGCTCGGCGATGACGCGCGCGCGGGGCGCGGGGCCCGTCGAGGCGAGGGCGGCGAGCGCCCGGCGAGCGGCCTCGCGGCGGTCGCGATCGGCGCCCCGCAGCTCGCGACCGAGCAGGGGCACGGCCGCGCGGCCGAGGCGCCTGACGACCCCGGTGACCGGGACGCGATCCCCGTGGGCAGCCACGGTCAACCAGTCCGCCAGCCGGCGAAGGTCCCCGAACACGCTGTCCGACACGTCGTTACCCTAGGTTCACAGCTTCGCGGGAGTCAACTTATTACACGTGGTTAACGCCACTCCCGCGGGATCACTCCGGACGTTGTGCACGAACTTGAGAGGCGCCGGAGCATCGGATCCGGCCAGCGGATTCCGCTTTACATACACGTGGTGAATCGTAATTCTCACCGCCGATGGCAAAGACCGAATCGACGGCCGTCAACGCGCTCATCGACCTCGCGAACAAGAAGCCGATCGACTTCGGCGACGACTCCGCGGACTTGATGTTTCGCTCCCCGGCGGCGCCCGTTGCTCCTTCTGCGCAGGCCCGGCCGCCGCGCATGACAGGACCCGTCCCCGCGCTGCGCGGGGCAGGCGAGGTCGCGCCGCTGCCGCGCGCCGCTCACGGCACGCAGACAAACCTGGCGCCCGCGGTCCGCATGGTCACGGCGCCTCCGGCGCGCATGACGACCATCCCGCCGCTCGCAACAACGATGCCGACTCGCCCGGAGGCCACGACCGGCACCATGCCGCCGGTCCCGACACGCGCCACCCGGCCATCGCTGCCGCCGCCGCGGGTGACCGCTCAGCGCGCCGCCGAGGGCACGCCCGCCCCGGAGCTGTTCTCGCGGACGGGGGCGCCGCCGCCGCTGCCGAGCACCCGCATGCCGGTCGCCGCGCCGTTCGAGTCGCCGCCCGCATCGCCGACGGCGCCGCCGATCGTCGCGCGCGCGCCGCTGGCCCGGCCGGTCGCGCCGCTGCCCGTCGTCGACCAGACGAACGGTGACACCTGGTTCGAGGCCACGCGCGAGGCTCACAAGGTCAACGTCGAGATCCAAGCGGTCGATCAGACGTGGTCCGGGACGCTTCCGGTGCCGCGCCAGACGCTCGGGAGCACGCTGCGCCGCTTCGCGCTGCCGGGGACGCTCCTCGTACTCGGCGCGATGGGCGTCGGCGCGTACTTCGCGCTGGCCGGCCGTCATCCGGTCGCGCCGGCCGCCGTCGCGCCGCTCGCTGTCATTCCCACGGCGCCCACGCCGCCCACGCCGGTCGCCGCCCCGGTCGCCGCCGCGCCCGTCGTCGCGACGGTGCCCGGCGTCCCCGCGGCGGTCCCGGTCGCGGCGGTCCCGGTCGCGGTGGCCTCGGTCGTTGCCGCGCC